>CAYXWB010000033.1:0-27840 GCA_964468515.1 uncultured Bradymonadales bacterium
GGCGACCGCCTCGCGCGTTCCACGAGGAGACCCCACCATGGACCTGCGCGCGCTCGATCTCAGCCTAGGGCTTGCGCCCACCGCCTCCTACACGCTCGCGCTCGCCATCGCCCTGATCTACTTCGTGCTCGTGCGCGACAGGCGCGGCCCGCGCGCCGATGAGGGCTTCTGGTACCGCTACTATCACTGGTTTGTCGGCCCCGTCGCCAACCTCATGGGCCGCTTGGGCGTCTCCCCCAACGCCATCACCGCCGCCTCGCTGTTGCTGGCCGCCGCCTGCGCCGTGGCCATCGGTGAGGGCGTGTTCCTCATCGCCACGTGGCTGATGACCGTCGCCGTCTCCTGCGATGTCCTCGACGGTGAGGTCGCGCGACGCTTTGATCGGGGCTCACCCTCCGGGGCGTTCTTCGACTCGTTCGCCGATCGCGTCAGCGAGGGCCTGCTGTTCGGTGGCATCGCCTATTATGGCCAAGGTGGCCTGCTCACCTGGCTCAGCGTCGCCACCTTGGTCGCCTCGTTCAGCGTCAGCTACGCGCGCGCTCGCGCTGAATCACTGGGCGTCAACGTCAAGGTCGGCCTGATGCAACGCCCCGCGCGTCTCGTCGCCACCATCTTCGCCATCTTGTTCGGCGCGATGGGACAGTGGCTGCCTTGGGCGTGGGCCCCCAGCGCGGGGCGCTGGGCCATGACCGGCCTCATCGGCGTGGTCTGCCTCTTGTCGATGCACACCGCCTGGCAGCGCGTCATCCTCACCATCAAGCTGCTCGACGACAAGCGCGCCAGCGCGCCGTCGAGCCTCCCCGCTAGGCACGACGTGATCCTGCCTCACCCCACGCCTTAGAGCACGTCGAGCGCCCTATGCCGCTGGTGACCCGCTCCTTCTGGCGCGACCTGTCGGGCCTCACGCTCGCCAGCGTCGCCGCCACCCTCACTGACGCTGGCCTCTACGCGGCGCTGCTCCACCTCGCCCCCCCCCACCCTTGGCGCGTGGGCGGCTGCGCCACCTGCGCGGCGATCGCGGGCGGCGTCCTGCACTTCTGCTTGTGCCGGTTCATCGTGTTTCGCATACACCACGCCCCCATCGCGCGCGCCGCGCTGCGCTACACCGCCATGAGCGCCACTGGCGCGTTCGGGCACGGGCTCATCACGCAGGGCGTCTCGCTGCTCGTGCATCCCAGCCTCGCCTGGATCATCTCAAAGCTCATCATCTACCTCGGCTGGACGCTGCCCTTAAGCCGACACGTCGTCTTCGTCGCGGCCCCGAGTGCGACGCACCAGGAGCCCCCCGCATGATCGCCCAGCTCGTCGCCTCGCTCATCCGCCGCGCCCCCTGGCTCGGCGCGCTGGCGCTGGTGTGGACCCTCATCGCCGCGCTGTTCGCCAGCAACTTGCGCCTTGATGGCGATCTGTCGCGCCTGCTCCCCAGCGACTCACCCACCGTGCGCGGCCTCTCACGCTTAGAGCGTGACTATGGCGCCCAAGTGGGCCGCGTCGCCGTCATCGTCACCGCCCAAGACCCACAGGCCGCGCGCGACGCCGCCGAGCCGCTGGCCAAAGCCCTCGCCACCCTCCCTGGCGTCGCACGCGTGGAGTGGCGCGACCCGCTGTCCGAGCTGCGCGCCTCGCGCCTCCTCTACATGGCCTTGGAGGATGTCACCGAGCTCAGTGACAGGCTCCAGCGACGCATCCGCTGGGAGCGTCAGCGCGCTAACCCGCTGTTCGCAGGGCTTGGCGGCGAGGCGCCCGAGGTGGATCTGAGCGACATCGAGGCGCGCTATGAAGGGGAATTGCCTGAGCGCACCTTCTATCAGAGCGAGCAGGGCAAGCTCGTGGTGTTCGCACACCCCGACTTCCCCGCCAGCGACCTCGACCTCACCAAGACCCTCATCGCCAACATCGACAAGGCCGCAGCCGACGCCCTGCGACCGCTGCCAGGCTCACCCAAGCACGACCTCACCGGGCGCTACGTCAAGCGCGTCGAGCAGCAAGACATCATGCAGGCCGACATGGGCCGCGCCTCGCTCATCGCGCTCGGCCTGCTCGCGCTGTTCTTGCTCGTCTACCTGCGCAGCGTGCGCCGCGCGCTGCTCACGCTCACGCCGCTGGTGGTCGGCACCCTCACCGCGCTCGCCATCGCCCAGCGCATCTTCGGCGACTTGAACATCCTCACCGGCTTCTTGGGCGCCATCTTGCTGGGCCTCGGCGTGGACTACGGCATCCACCTCATCACCCGCCATGATGAGCTGCGCAGCCGTGGCCTCTCGCTGCAAGACGCCCTGACGCGCACCTTGCAGACCTCCGGCAAGGCCAACCTCTACGCGGGCATGACCACCATGATCGCGCTCGGCAGCTTGGTCGTCTCCGAGTTCCGCGCGTTCTATGAGTTTGGCATCATCGCGCTGCTGGGCATGGGCGCTATCTTGGCCGCTTACACCTTGCTCTTGCCCATCCTCATCACCCTCACGGAGCGCGTCAGCGGCCGCCAGTCGCGCACCACCCTCGCCGCAGCCATCACCGCCAACGCCACGCGCCCACCCTCACGCCCCTTCATCATCGGCGCCGCGCTCATCATCGCCGCAGCGGCCATCTTGGCGCCGCTGGCCAAGAACTCGCGCATGGATGAGAGCTTCGACAGCCTCATCATCACCAACACCGCAGCCTACGACCTCGATCTGGAGACGAACGCGATCCTCGGGCGCTCTCAAACCCCCGCTGTCGTGCTGGCAGCCCATGAAGACCACGCCCAGCGCGTCGCTGAGGTGCTGCGCGATCGCAAGCTCAACAGCCCCGATGGCGCGGCGCTCGATCGCGCCATCGTGTTGAGCGAGCTCATCCCCCAAGATCAAGACGCCAAGCGCGACATCCTCACCGCGCTGCGCGCTCAGATCGACAAGATCCCCCGCAAGGCCCAGAGCCAGACGCTCCAAGACCTCGCCGCAGAGCTCGCCGCGGTGCTCGACGCGCCGCCCATCTCGCGCCAGACGCTGCCCGTCAACCTCACCGCACCGCTGTCTCAGCGTGACCCCAACGCCGCCGTCGTGCTGGTGCTCAACTCAGGCGATCTGAACAAAGCCGAAGACTTCCAATCCTTCGCCCGCTTGTTACGCGGCCTGCCAGGCCCCTCCCCAGAGGCGCCGCCCCAAGACGCCATCAGCGACGTGCTGCTGCTCATCGACATCCTCGACTACCTTCGCCAAGACATCCCCCAGATGCTCGTCATCACTGGCCTTGGCCTGCTCATCGTGGCGCTCGTCGCCTTTGGCCCGCGCCGCGAGGCCGTCATCTTGGCCGCCACCATCACCCTCGCCATCTTGGCTACTCTGGGCGTCATCGCTGTCATGGGGCAGCCCTTCAACTTCATCAACGCGCTGATCTTCCCCATCTGGCTTGGGCTTGGCGTCGACGCCTCCTTCCACATGCTCGCTCACCTGCGCGAGTCACCCGACGATCTGCGCGGCCTCTACACGACCAGCCTGTCGGTCGGCGCCGCCTTCTCCACCAGCATGATCGGCTTCGGCGCGCTCACGCTCTCACATCACACTGGCCTCAGGAGCCTCGGCGTCGTCGCCCTCGTCGGCCTGAGCGTCATCTTGCTCGTGGAGCTGTCCGTGATCGTCTTGCTGACCGCTCGCAAACATCGCACAAGGCGCGCATGATCCGCTTTAACGCCACCGACCGCAGCGCTTGGCGCGCGCGCCCCATCTCCATGCTCATGGCCACCTGGTTTGGCATTGGCCACCTGGCGGGCGGACCCGGCACCTACGCCGCCATCCTCTCGCTGCCGCTCATCGCGCTGCTGGGTCACCACCTGCCGCTGGGGCCACGCGTCGCGCTGTGCGCAGCCTTCACCGCGCTGAGCTGCCTGTGGAGCGACCGGGCGGAGCGCGCCATGGGCGAGCATGACAGCAGGAAGATCGTGGTCGATGAGGTCGTCGGGGTGTGGGTCACGCTGGTCTGGTTTGATGAGCCTCACCTGCTCACCCTCGCCATCGGCTGCCTCATGTTCCGCGTCTTTGACATCACCAAGCCACCGCCCGTGCGCGCCATCGATCGCGCCATGCCCGGCGGTACAGGCGTCGTCATGGATGACGTCGCCGCTGGCGTCTACGCCATCCCCTTCACCCTCGCCGCAGCCTGGCTAAGCGCCAAGTGGCTCACGATGTGAGCCGCGCGCAGCGCACACGCGCGAAGCGCGTCCAGACAGCTTACTTTGACGATCCCCGCATAAAATCAAGCGCTGCGATGCACCGCTCGGGAGGTTGTGTGTGAGCGGGCAGACCTCACCCCCTAGCCCCCTTCTCCATAAATGGCGAGGGGGGACCGCTCCAAATTGAGGTTAATCAAAACCAACAGCTCACTTTAAATGACGAAGACACAATCTCTCAAAATTACATTTATCTTTCCAAAGAGTCACCCCATCTCCATTTATGGAGAGGGGGCCGGGGGGTGAGGTCGCTTTGCACATTCACCCCAGCTTCATTGAGCGCGAACAACGCCTCAGCGCGCGCGTCGCTCACACCAAGCGCTGACTCGACGTACTGCACCCCAGCGTTGTTCATGAGCACATCGATCGGCCCATGCGCCGCGCGCGCGGCGGCCACGACCTGCGCGCACGCGTCTAATCGCATCAGATCCGCCACATGCACAAACGCGCGGCCCTCACACTCAGCGGCCAGCGACTCCAGCGCCTCGCGCCGACGCGCCACCAGCGTGAGGTGCGCGCCGTGGCGCGCGTACTCGCGCGCCAGCGCCGCGCCGATACCGCTTGAGGCGCCCGTGATCAGCACATGCATCTGTTCGCCCCACGCGCGCCATCATTGAGCGCTTTTGATCAGTCGGCCCTCTTCTCGATCAGCTCGACCTTGTAGCCATCGGGATCTTCGATGAACGCGATCACCGTGGTCCCGTGCTTCATCGGACCGGGCTCTCGCACCACCTTGCCGCCAGCGGCGCGAATCGCGTCACACGTCGCGTAGATGTCATCCACGCCGATCGCGATATGCCCATACGCATCACCAAGCTCATAGCTCGTCTTACCCCAGTTGTGCGTCAGCTCCAACACCGTGTGCGTCGACTCAGGGCCATAGCCCAAGAACGCCAGCGTGAACTCACCGCTGGGATAGTCCTGCTTGCGCAGGAGCGTCATCTTCATGATGTCTGTATAAAAGGCCAGCGATCGGTCAAGATCGCCCACGCGCAGCATGGTGTGTAGCATCCGCATCGTCTCATCCTCGCTCAAGGTCGTCAGTGTCTCGCGCACAAGCTCCACGCGCGCGCTGAATCTGCGCATCTCACCCCCCAGGTCAAGCCCAGGACGCCCCATGCGCCCCACCCTCGCCACGCTCGCCGCACTCATCACGCTCGCGCTGTGGAGCTGTGACGCCACCCCCAAAAACCCTGGCGCCACCACCGCCGCGCAGACCACCCCAAGCGCCGCGCCCGCGCTCACCCCGCTGGCCAAAGCGCGCGCGACGCACAAGGTGAACCTCACGCGCACGCGCCGCACAGGCGCCCCTGCGCCCACCCCTCCTGAAGGGACCTTCAACCTCACCCGCTTTGACAGCCCGCTCGGGCCGATGAGCGCCTATGTCGGCGTTGATCCCGGTGACGGCAAGCGTCACCCCGCCATCGTCTGGCTCGTGGGCGGCTTCAGCAACAGCATCAGCCCCCTCGCTTGGGCGCCCTCGCAGCCCGAGAATCAGCAGTCCGCCCGCGCGTTTCGCGACGCGGGCGTGATCATGATGTACCCCTCCAGGCGCGGCGGTAACGACAGCCCCGGCCACTACGAGGCCTTCTTCGGCGAGGTTGATGACGTGCTGGCCGCCACCGACCTGCTCGCCACGCTCCCCTATGTCGATCCTGACAGGATCTATTTAGGCGGCCACAGCACAGGCGGCCTGCTCGCGCTGCTGATCGCGGCCACCACCTCGCGCTATCGCGGCGTGCTGGCGATCGGCCCTGTCGCACAAGTCAGCGACTACAAGCACCCGGCGCCGTTCGATTTAAACGACACAGAGGCTGTGCGCCTGCGCTCCCCCATCCACTGGCTCGATGACCTCCGCACCCCGACGCTCATCGTCGAGGGCGCGGGCGGCTACGCCGACGCGATCCGCCTGATGCAGGCGCGCACGGACAACCCGCAGGTGAGGCTTGGGCTTGTGGCAGGCCACGATCACTTCACGGTGATTGACCCGGTGACGCGCGCCGCCGCGCAGCAGGTGCTGCGCGGCGACGACCTGCGCCCGCTGCTCGACGCGCTCGCGACGCCGCAGTAGCGCGCAAGATCAGCCGAAGTCGGGCGCGCGCTTCTGGAAGAACGCCTGCACGGCCTCCATGAACTCAGGCGACTGCAGCCGCTGCGTGAAGATATCAGCCTCCGCGCGCAGCGCGTGCTGCACGGCCTCGGCCTGACCCGAGCGGATGAGCTGCTTGCTCAAGCGCACCGCCTCGGGCGCCTGGGCAGCCAAGCGGGTGGCGACCTCCATGACGTGATCATTGAGCGCGGCAGGATCGCCCACCACGCCGTTGATGATCCCCCACTGCGCCGCCTCCTCCGCGCTGAAGCTGTCACCGAGCAGCAAGAGCGCGTTGGCGCGGGCGCGGCCCACGATCTGCGGCAGCAGCAGGCTTGAGGCCGCCTCGGGCACGAGCGCGAGGTTCACGAACGGCATCTTCAGCTTCGTGCGCGCGCTGGCCCAGCTCAGATCGCAGTGGAGCAGCATCGTGGTGCCGATCCCAATGGCCGCGCCGTCCACCGCGGCGAGCAGGGGCTTGGGGGCGCCGATGAGGGCGCTTAGGAACTTAAAGACGGGGCTATTCTCGTCCTTGGGTGGGTTCTGCGCGAAGTCTTGCAGATCGTTGCCGCTGGTGAACGCGCCGCCCGCGCCGCGAAACACCACCGCGCGCACCTGCGCGTCATCGCGCGCCTGCGTGAGCGCCGCTGTCATCTGCTCATACATCGACAGCGTCAGCGCGTTCTTCACCTCAGGACGGTTCATGGTGATGGTCATGACGCGCCCTTCGCGCGCGACCTCGATGTGACTGCTCATGGATAACGCCTTGGCTGTGTGTGGGTGGCGAGCGACGCGCCGCGTAGGCGCGCGCTGTGCGCGCGCCTACGATGCCAAAGCCGCGCGCTCAGGTCAAAGCGCCCGCGACAACAATCAGCGCAGCGCGGGTCTGCGACTGAGCCGCGCCGACGCGCAGCTCACCTCACGCTATGCGAAGACGCTGACACAAGCTCTGCACACACTGCGCGCTTGCGATAGCGCCGCGCACGCGCCACTGTGCGCACGCCGTCACGTCACCCCGCTTCACGCGCCTCATCTCTGGAGCGACCCCATGCCTGACTTCATCAGCCGCCGCGACCTCGACTTCCTCTTATATGAGGTCTTCGACGCGGCCGCGCTGTGCGACGCGCCGCGCTTTAGCGGCCACGACCGCGCTATGTTTGACGCCATGCTCGACGCCGCTTATGGCATCGCGCGCGACAAGTTCGCCCCGCACGCTGCCAAGCTCGACGCGCACGACCCCCAGCTTGTGGATGGCGAGGTGGTGCTCATCCCGGAGGTCAAGCGCGCGGTCGACGCGTTCGTCGAGGCGGGCCTCATCAGCATGTCGTTTGACGAGGCGGACGGCGGCTTGCAGCTGCCCTACACCATCACGCAAGCGGTCATGGCGATGTTCTACGCCGCCAACACCGCCACCGCCGGTTATCCTCTGCTGACGATGGCTGCGGCGAACCTGCTGGCCTCGTATGCCAGCGACGACCAGCGCGCGCGCTTCTTAGAGCCGATGATCGCGGGCCGCTTCTTCGGCACGATGTGTCTGTCCGAGCCGCAGGCGGGCTCATCGCTTGGCGACATTCGCACCAGCGCGCGCCCGATGCCAGACGGCACCTACAAGCTGCGCGGCGACAAGATGTGGATCTCCGCGGGCGACCACACCTTGAGCGAGAACATCGTCCACCTCGTGCTCGCCAAGCTCCCCGACGCGCCCCCCGGCGTCAAGGGCATCTCCCTGTTCATCGTACCCAAGTTCTTGGTCAATGATGATGGCAGCGTCGGCGCGCGCAATGACATCCACGTCACGGGCCTCAACCACAAGATGGGCTTTCGCGGCACCGTCAACTGCGTGCTCGCGCTGGGCGATCAAGACGCCTGCACCGGCTACCTCGTCGGTGAGCCGCATCAGGGCCTGCGCTACATGTTCCACATGATGAATGAGGCGCGCGTGGGCGTCGGCTTGGGCGCGTCGATGCTCGGCTACGCGGGCTACCTGTTCTCTCTGGACTACGCCCGCGAGCGCCAGCAAGGCCGCCTACCCTGGGAGCGCGACCCGAGCGCCCCGCCCGTCCCCATCCTCGCCCACGCCGACGTGCGCCGCATGCTGCTCACCCAAAAAGCCTTTGTTGAGGGCGGCTTGGCCTTGGGGATCTACTGCGCCACGCTCATCGACCAAGAAACCATCGCCCGCGAGGCCAAAGATGCCCACGGTGAGCGCGTGGCGAGCGACCTGTTGGCCATCCTCACCCCCGTAGCCAAGGCCTGGCCCTCGGAGTATGGCCTAGAGGCCAACAAGCTCGCCATCCAGGTCTTGGGTGGCTACGGCTACGCGCGCGATTATCCGGTGGAGCGGCTGTACCGCGACAATCGCCTCAACGCGATCCACGAGGGCACCAACGCCATCCAAGCGCTGGACCTGCTCGGGCGCAAGGTCAGCATGAACCAAGGCGCGGCCCTCCAAGCCATCACCAGCGCCATCCAGCGCACCATCATCGACGCCAACGCCTACCCCAACCTCGCCGAAGACGCCGACGCGCTGACCGACGCCCTCACCCGCGCGGGCGACACGTCCGCGACCTTGATGGGCGCGGCCCAGCGCGGTGAGCTGCCCCAGATGTTGGCCAACGCGACGCTGTATTTGGAGCTGTTCGGGCATGTGATCATCGCCTGGATGTGGCTGCGACAGGCCATCACCGCCACACGCGCCCTCGCCCGCCAGGACGTCACCGCCGCCGACCGCGCCTTCTATGAGGGCAAGCAGCACACCTGCCGCTACTTCATGCGCTACGAGCTGCCCCGCATCCAGTGGCGCGCGAGCCTGCTCTCAAGCCTCGACGACACCACCCTCACCATGCGCGACGACTGGTTCTAAGGCCGCCGCATCGCTTGAGTTAGACCTGGGCGGGGCAGGCTAAAGCCTGCCCCGCCGCGTCGCGCCAAAGCGCGCGCCGCTCCCCACAACCTCACCTCTCACACCCCGCCTAGGCGCATGCTAAGCGGGTCACATCAACACGACGCGCGCCGACGCGGCCTCATTGATCCCAGAACACATCACCCCAGCAGGCGACCTCACCGGAGCGGCGCAGCCCGCAGCTGTGAAAATGGCCCACGCTGAGCGCGCTGAGGTCATGAGGCAAGCCGGGCACGATCACCGGGGTGAGCCTGTCACGACGCCCCCTCGGGTCCACTTGGCCCTCCTCATTGCCGCCCCAGCACCGCACCTGGCCGCCCGCCATCAGCGCGCAGGTGTGCGTGGCGCGCGAGGCGATCGCGCGCACGCCGCGCGACAGCCCCCTCACCTGCACAGGATGCGGACGATTCACGCGCGCGCCATCACCGATCGCGCCGCGCCAGCCGCTGCCCCAGCAGGCGACCCCGCCCGCCTGCGACAACGCGCAGCTGTGCATCGCGCCGAGCGTGATGGCGCTGACCGCAGGCGACACCCCCGCCACGCGCCCAGGGACGCTGCTAAAAACATCCGGCGTCGTGGCGCGGCCGAGCTGCCCCGCGCGGTTATCACCCCAGCACAGGATCGCGCCTGAGCGCTGCAACGCGCAGGTGTGCGCCGAGCCAGCGTCAAGCGCGATCACATCGCGCAGGCCGCGCACCGCCACCGCCGCGTGACGATCCACCTGGGTGCCATCGCCCAGCTGACCAGAAGCATTGGCACCCCAACACATCACCTCACCGGAGCGCAACAGCGCGCAGGTGTGCGCGGCCCCACCCACGACCTCGCGCGCAGGCCCCGACAAGCCCACCACATCCACAGGCGTCAAGCGCCGCACCGCCGTGGTGCCATCCCCCAACGCGCCATGCGCGTTATACCCCCAACACTTGACCTCACCGCCCGCCATCACCGCGCAGGTGTGCACGCTGCCCGAGCCGATGGCGCTGACGCCCTCGCTCAACCCGACCACAGGGCTTGGGCGCTTGCGGATCGCGCGATCGCCCTGCCCGAGCTGCCCAAAGCCGTTCCAACCCCAGCACATCACGCCGCGCTGCGAGGTCAGCGCGCAGTTGTACATGGCCCCAGCGGAGAGAGACTCAAAAGGAGGCGGCGGCGCTGGCGCATCATCAAGACGCGCAAAGCCCGCGACAATTAGACACACCACGCTCAGATAGAGGCCTATCACCACGCGCGGGCGCACATCGTCAAATCGCATCAGATACACCTCAAGAGCAGGAGGATTCACGCGCCCACCCCAGCGCGCCCCACATGACACACCACGATGCGAGGGCGCATCACATCACCCCCAACAGCGCCTTCATCCACACATCTTACCACAAGCGCCCCCCTGCGCCATACCCGCCGCCACATCAACCCCACAACCTCCCACCTCCCACACGCCAGCCCCGCCCATCATGCGGTGCTCATCAAACCCATACGCCCTGATGCCCCCAACACAGCCCCTCTCTGCCCACACCTCAACACCCTGCCACGCACATGCGCGGAACACAAAATGACGAAGCCCGCACTTGGCGGGCTTCGTCGAAGGACACTGGACGGTATCTTTACAGGCTAGGCTCAACGCCATCCCCATACACCTGCTGCAAGAGGGACTCGACCTGCTCGTCATGCAGCCCCTGAAATGTCATATGCGCGATGGGCACCCGTGAATACTCAACATCCCAACCCCGATCAGCCTCGTGGATGCTCACCAGAGGCAAACCATAAGACATCATCACAACGCCATGATAGGGGCCACCAGGATCATCAATGATGTGGCGATCCTCGATGGACCGAGCACACTTGAGCGACGTGGCGCTAGAGTCGATGACCACGGCGCCCATCGCCTCAACCCTGCTGGCAAAACTTGCTATCACGTCTCCCTCATTCGGAGGCTGCAGTTGAACTGCAATCACCCCTTAAAGCATTGTCGGCCCTAATGAGGTCTCATCAGGCCCACATGCTTGTGCGGCGCGAGGCGCCACTGGACAGCGCGCGCGATTGGGTTATCGTAGCCAGCCGCGCGCCCACCGCGCGCACACCTAGACTTGAACACGCGCCGCACGCGCTGATTTAGGAGGCCGACGTGGATGACGTCAACGACATGACCAGCGCCACGGGCGATGAGACGCAGCCGACGAACTTTATCCGCGCCATCATTGATGAGGATCTGGCCACCGGCAAGCACGACCACATCGTGACACGGTTTCCGCCTGAGCCTAACGGCTACTTGCACATCGGGCACGCCAAGTCCATCTGCCTCAACTTTGGCCTCGCGCGCGACTACCAAGGCCGCGCGCACATGCGCTTTGACGACACGAACCCGAGCAAAGAGGAGGACGAGTACGTCCAGTCAATCCTTAACGATGTCAAGTGGTTAGGGTTTGATTGGGGCGAGCATCTCTATTATGCGTCGGACATGTTCGAGCAGATGTATGCGCTCGCGGTGAAGCTGATTCGCGATGGCAAGGCGTACGTCTGCGACTTGAGCCGTGATGAGTTTCGCGAGCATCATCGCGGCAGCCTCAAGCAGCACGGCACCCCGAGCCCGTACCGCGATCGCAGCGTCGAGGAGAACCTCGACCTGTTCGCGCGCATGCGCGCTGGCGAGTTTAAGGATGGGGAGCGCGTCTTGCGCGCCAAGATCGACATGACCTCCCCGAACATGATCATGCGCGATCCGACGCTGTATCGCGTCATGCACGCGCATCATCATCGCACCGGCGACGACTGGTGCATCTACCCCATGTATGATTATGCGCACCCGCTCGAAGACGCGCTGGAGCACATCACGCACTCGATCTGCACGCTGGAGTTTGAGAACAACCGCGAGCTGTATGACTGGGTGATCGCGCACACCGGCGCGGGCGGTGACAAGCCGCCCCATCAGTACGAGTTCGCGCGCTTGAACCTGACCTACACCGTGATGAGCAAGCGCAAGCTGTTGCAATTGGTGCGAGAGGGCGTCGTGTCGGGCTGGGATGACCCGCGCATGCCGACCATCGCCGGGCTGCGTCGTCGCGGCATCACCCCTGAGGCCGTGCGCCACTTCTGCGACATGATCGGCGTGGCGCGCGCCAACAGCGTGGTGGACCTCGACAAGCTCGACTACTGCGCCCGCGCCGATCTCAATGACAAGGCGCCGCGTGTGATGGCCGTGCTCAACCCCGTGCGCGTCATCATCACCAACTACCCCGAGGGCCAGGACGAGACGCGCGACGCGCCCTACTGGCCCCACGACATCCCCAAAGAGGGGATGCGCCCGGTGCCGTTCTCGCGCGAGCTTTATATTGAGCGCGAGGACTTCGAGGAGGTCGCGCCCAAGAAGTGGAAGCGCCTGAGCTTGGGCGATGAGGTCCGGCTGCGCTACAGCTACGTCATCCGCTGCGACGCCATTGAGCGCGATGATAATGGCGAGATCACCGCCTTGCATTGCACCTATGATCCGGACTCCGGCGACGGCAACACGCTCGATGGGCGCAAGGTGCGCGGCATCATCCACTGGGTCAGCGCCCCGCACGCGGTGCCTGTCACCGCGCGCCTCTACGATCGGCTGTTCCGCCTGGAGCGCCCTGACGCCGATCCTGACGCCGATCTGGCGAGCCTCATCAACCCGGACAGCCTCGTGGTGGCGCAGGGGTATGCTGAGGCGAGCCTGGCGAGCGCGCGGTCGGGGGATCGTTATCAGTTTGAGCGTCAGGGTTATTTTTATGTCGACCCCATCGACAGCCGCGACGGCGCCGCGCTGGTGGTCAACCGCATCGTGGGCCTGAAAGACTCCTGGGCCAAGATCACCCAGAGCGACGCGCCCGCGCCTGAGCCCGTGGCAGCGACGGCGGCGCCTGCGGCGCCTAAGAAGGAGAGCACGCGCCCGCAGAAGAAGACCCGCGCCGAGCTGCGCGAGCGCGCCCGCGAGGCCGACCCCACGCTCGCCGCGCGCCAGACGCGCTACATCGAGGCGCTGGGGCTGTCCCAGGAGGACGCCGACGTGCTCTCTGGCGATCGCGCGCTTGGCGACTTCTATGAGGCCGCGCTGGCAGCTTATCCGCAGACGGCGAGCGTGACGAGCTGGCTCATCAACGAGCTGATGCGCGAGGTGAAGGACGCCGAGATCGGCGCTCTGGCGCTGACCCCGGCAGCGTTCGGCGCGCTGGTGAAGCTGGTCGATGAGGCCGCGCTCTCAGCGCTGGCGGCCAAAGAGATCCTCGAGATCTTGGTGCGCGAGGGCGGCGACCCGAGCGTCATCATGGAGGCGCGCGGCTTGCGTCAGCTCAACGATGAGGCCGCGCTTGAGGGTGTGGTGCGCGACATCATCGCGGCCAACCCCGACAACGTGGCCGCCTATCGCGACGGCAAGACCAAGCTGCTGGGCTTCTTCGTGGGGCAGGTCATGCAGGCCAGCGGCGGCAAGGCCAACCCCAGGCTCACGCGCGAGCTGGTCGAGCGCCTGCTGCGAAGCTAAGACCCGCGCGAAGCGCGCGCGGATGCGGCAGCTTTTGCTGCTGCATCCGCGCCGCTAGCTTAGACGATGCGCGCATAAAATCAGGGGCTGCGAGGTGGCGTACGGGAGGTTGTGTTTTATCAACCTCCCTCACCTCGCGCTTTAGCTCACGAGGCGTCGTCAGCGTCGGCGTCGCGCAAGCACTTGGGCGTGACCGCGCGGTGGAAGCCATGGTAAGGCGGACAGGCGTCGTGATCGGGCACGGGGAAGGCGGCCGGGTAGAGAGGCGCGGCGCCGTCCACAGAGAGCGTGACGCCGGAGATGAAGGCTGCGCCTTCGCTGAGCAAGAAGGCGACGGCGGCGCTGACCTCAGCCTCGGTGCCGAGCCGCTTCATGACCACGTGCTGGCGCAAGGTAGGGATGGTGGCCTGCACATAGTCAGGGTAGGTGTCCATGCCGCTTGAGGCGATCCAGCCCGGGGCCACGGCGTTGACGCGCACGCCCGCCCAGGCCCACTCCACGGCGGCCGTCTTGGTGAGGTTGACCATGCCCTCGCGCGCCGCGCCGGAGTGGGCCATGCCGGGCATGCCGCGCCACATGTCCGCGACGATGTTGACGATCGCGCCGCCACGAGCCTGCGACATGGACTGCTCGAAGACCTCGCGCGCCATCAAGAAGCCGCCGGTGAGGTTTGTCGCGATGACCGCGTCCCAGCCCTTCTTGGTGATGCCCACAAGCGGCGCCGTGTACTGGCCGCCCGCGTTGTTCACGAGCAGGTCCACGCCGCCGCGCT
Organism: uncultured Bradymonadales bacterium; assembly: GCA_964468515.1. Lineage (GTDB taxonomy): Bacteria > Myxococcota_A > Bradymonadia > Bradymonadales > Bradymonadaceae > CAYXWB01. The sequence goes on from CAYXWB010000033.1 coordinate 14,466, forward strand.
CGGCCACCACCTGCGCCACCAGCGCCTTCACGCGCGCCTCATCGCGGATGTCGGCGCTGAGCCAGGAGGCGTCGTGGCCGTCCTCAATGAGCTCCGCGCGCACGGCCATCAGCTTGTCCTCGCTGCGGCCCACCAAGACCACCTGCGCGCCGAGCGCGGCCAGCTCATGCGCGATGCAGCGGCCGATGCCGCTGCCACCGCCGGTCACGATGGCGACCTTGCCTGCGAAGAGATCGGAGCGAAACACTGAGCGATATCCGGACATGAGCGACTCCAGAGCGTGAGAGATCTTCTCTAAGGCGCGGGCCGAAAGCACAGCGCCCAGATGAGCTGAACCGCGAAGAACGCGCCGACGCACAGGGCGACCAAGGCGGCGAGCTTGCGCCGAGGGGGCGCGCCGCGCTCGGGCGGCTGCTGACGACGCGTGAGGATCGCGGCGCCCAGCGCGAGCCAGGTGAAGAGGTGATTCCAAGGGCAGAACGGGCACAGGGGCGGCAAGCGCACGAGCAAGCTGAAGAAGTAAAAGGTGAACAAGGTGCCCAAGCCGAGCGCGGCCAGCAGCGCGCTCGTGACGGCGCGCTGCGCCTGAGGGCCGAGCCGACGCCCCAACGCCCACCACAGCGCGCAGCTGCCGAAGAGGCCCAAGCCCAAGGTGGCGTATAGGCCCCCAGAAGGCGTTGGCCTTCTGGGTGAGCAAGACCTGCTCGCAGTCGATAAAAGACGACCACGAGCACAGGCCCGTGCCAGGGGTCACGCGCCCGGCATGCAGCGCGATATAGCGCCAGCTCAAGTAGACGCGCTCGACCACACACACCCCCAGCGAGGCGGACAGCACCCAAGGCGCGCGCATCCAAGCCACCACAACTTCACCTGCAAAGCGCGCGCGAGCTGCCAGCGCGTCTCATCGCTCATCTGAGCGAGCGTAGCGCGCTTGGCGCGGGGGCTGTCAACGCCTAAACCTCACCCGCGCGGCCTCACGCGCACAAGACGGGCCACCCAAGCATCTGTTATAAGGCCAGCCCGCGCGCGCATGCGGCGCGCGTCATAAGCAGACCTCACTTGAGAGACAGGAGCGCACATCATGAGGATGGTCACGATGGGGCGCACGGGCGTGCGCGTGTCGGCCTTGTGCTTTGGCACGATGTCCTTTGGCAGCAGCGCGGATGAGGCGGCCAGCGCCCTGATGTATCAGCGCTGTCGTGACGCGGGGATCAATCACTTTGACACCGCAGACATGTACGCGCAGGGCGCCTGCGAGACGATCTTGGGGCGACTCATCAAGGGCCACCGTCACGAGCTGATCCTGGCGAGCAAGGTCTACTTCCCGATGGGCGAGGATCCCAACGCGCGCGGGCTGTCGCGACGCCACCTGCGCGCGGCGGTCGAGGCCAGCCTCAAGCGCTTGGGCACGGACTATTTGGACCTCTATTATCTGCACCGCTTTGATCCTCACACGGACCTGCTCGACACGCTGCGCGGCCTCGACCAGCTCGTGCGCGAGGGCAAGCTCCTCTACCCGGCCTTGAGCAACTTCGCGGCGTGGCAGGTGATGAAGGCGCTCGGTTTGTGCGCGCAGCATGGGCTCATGGCGCCCGTGGCGATCCAGCCCATGTACAGCCTGGTGAAGCGTCAGGCCGAGGTTGAGCTGCTGCCGATGGCGCAGAGTGAGGCCTTGGCGTCATTCCCCTACAGCCCGCTGGGCGCGGGGTTGTTGACCGGCAAATACACCGGCGGCGCGACGCCTGCGCAGGGGCGCTTGGTAGAGAGCGCGCAGTACAGGGCGCGCTATCAGAGCGCGCACCACCATGAGGTCGCGGCCAGATTTTGCGCGCTGGCCGCGCGCGAGGGCTACAGCCCCACGAGCTTGGCGATCGCGTGGGTGGCCGCGCAGCCGGGGGTCACGAGCCCCATCATCGGCGCGCGGCATGTGGGCCAGCTCGATGACGCGCTGGCGTCACTGAAGATCGACATGACGCCTGAGCTGCTGGAGCGCTTGAGCAAGATCGCGCCCGCGCCGCCGCTTGCGACCGATCGTGAGGAGGAGCGCGCCGGGTGATTGACGCGGGTTAAATACAAGCGTCGCGCGCGTTGTTGCACAGCAAGCGCGCTTTCAAGGCAGCGCGCGCTGTGGCATCTTGACGCGGCGCGCCGCGCAGCGCATGACCTGCAGACTTGAAGAACCAAGCGATCGGAGCGACTTTGATGGTGTCTCCTCGTGGCAAGGCAGCGATGACTGGCGAGCGCATCATGCGCCACAACCTCCTCTGGCGCTTGGCGGTGGCGAGCCTGCCGCTGTGCGTGGTGCTGACGGGGTGCGCGACGCCCTATGAGCGGGGCATGAGCGCGCTGGCCGAGGGCGACACCGCTCAAGCGACCCAGCACGCCCGCCAAGCCCTCAAGAAAGAGCCCAACTCCCCCGAGCTGCACCTCTTGATGGCACGCGCCCTTGTGGCCAAGGCCGAGGCCGAGCCAGGCCGCGTGGACACCGACCCGCTGCGCGCCGCCCTGCCCCACGCGCGCCAGGCCTATAAGGCGAAGCGGCTGGCCAGCGAGGCTGGCCGCACGCTTGGCAAGATCTACTGGGAGCTAGGGCGCTACCATGAGGCCGCCGACGCGTGGCGCACCGCGCGCGCGGCAGACGCCACCAGCGTGAGCGACGCGGACTACCTGATCGCGCTGATGTCCGCGCTGCGCGCCACCATGGCGCTGGGCATGTACGACGAGGCGATGGCGCTGCGCGAGGAGCTGCGCAAGCTCGCCGCAGATCGCCCCGCGCTTCGCACCGAGGAGAACGCCGAAGACCTCGACGCGATGATCGCCCCCGAGGCGTTCCACATCACCCGCGAGGCCCAGGCCCAAGCGCTGCGCGATGCGCGCAAGATCGAGCAGGCGACCGCCGCCTACAGCGCGCTCGCCAAGTCCCACCCCGAGCGCGCCGATTATCTCTATGAGCTTGGCCTGTTGAAGCTGCAAGGCGGCGCACAAGACGAGGCCATCGAGGCCTTTGAGGCGTTCGCCCGTCATCAAGACGGCGCCAGCTCCCCCGAGGTCCGCATCGCCCGGCTTCGCGAGGTCGCGCAGCGCGCCGAGGCCCTGGGCGCGCGCGGCGTGGCCATCCAGTTCTACGCCCAGACCCTCGAAGCCATGGGCCCTGCCCCCTCCCTAGAGCTCGCCTCCATGCAGCGCAAGCTCGCTCAGCTGCACCTGGAGCTGCGCGAAGGCCCCGAGGCGCGACGCTACCTCGACGCTTACTTGGCCACCTTAAACCAAGTCCACGGCGAGGAGCGCGCCGCTCATTATCTCACCGTGTGGTCCATGAGCCGCGCCCATGATCCGGGCGATCTGGGCATCGACTACCTGGAGCGCGCGATGACGATCGCGCCGCCCAACCGCCGCCTCACCGAGACACTCGCCGAGGTCTACGCCCAGCGCGCTCGCTCAGGTGACGTGGAGCGCGTGCTCAAGAAGTACGTGGAGCGCATGGGCCAGAGCGCTGAGGCTTACGATCAAGCGGCCCGATGGGCCGCGCGCAGGCGCAGCTATGAGCTGGCGCAGTTCTTCGCCGAGCGGCACGTGCAGCTGCCCGGCGCCTCTCGCGATGACTGGTTTCGCTTGGCTGAGATCTACGCCGCACAAGCGCGCGTGGACCTGCTTCGCCAAGCCGTCGATCGCTACCTCAAGCTCTCATCCCAGCAAGATCAGCTCGGCGCCATGCGCCAAGCCGCTGAGCTGTATCTAAACCAGAACCTGTTTGAGGAGGCCGAGAAGCTGCTCAAGCGCGCCCAAAAGCAGCACCCCGAGGACTTGAGCCTCGTCGATCGCCTGATGACGCTCTACGATCGCTGGGGTCGCCCCCAAGAGGTGCACCAGGTCTACGCCGTGTGGCTCAAGGCGCGCGGCAACCGGCGCGAGGATCAACAGGTCGTGGGGGAGCGGCTGCTGCGTCAGGGGCGCATGGATGACGCGCTGCCTTACCTGCAGCGCGCGGCCAGCGCCGGGGAGCGCGAGGCGTGGTTACAGATCGCGAACATCGCCATCCGTCAGCAGCGCGAGCGTGAGGTCAAGCTGGCCCTGGCCGCTTACCTGAGCGACGCCCCGCGCCGCGACTCCGCGCTGCGCGAGGTGCTGCCTTATTATCGGCGCAGCACCCTCACCGAGGAGACGGTCGCCGCCTTGGAGGAGCTGATCACGCTGGAGCCCAGCGTGCTGTCTCACTATGAGCAGCTGGCCGAGCTGTACCTCGATCAGGGGCGCGAGCGCGACGCCATGGCCCTGCTGCAGCGCTACCTCGATCAGAGCGGCGCCAGCCACGACGCGCGCTATCGCGCGCTCTCAGACATCGCTCGTCAGCTTGAGCGGCGCAACCTCGGCCACCTCATGCTGCGCTTCTATGAGGTGCTGCTCGCCCAACCTGACCCCGACCCGAGGCTGTATCTGGAGATCGGGGACACGCTGGCGTCGATCCATCAGCGCAGCCAAGGCTTCAGCGGGCGCAGCTGGGTGCAAGAGGAGCACCCCACGCTGCGCAAGGCCGAGCGCTACTACACGCTGTATCTGGAGCAGGCCACGCTCACCAGCTCGCTGCTCAGCAGCTTCGCGCAGCGCATGATGCAGCGGCGCCTGTTCGCCCTGTCTGAGCGCGCTTATGCCATGCTCTTTGAGCGCGATAATGCCCCAGGCGCGACCGTCGTGCGCCAGTACGCGACGGTGCTCTTTGAGCAAGGCAAGCCCGCCCAGGCTGAGGCGATGCTGACAAATTACAGCGAGCAAGATCGCTCCAGCGAGAGCGCCAACCTGATCGCGACGCTGCTGATGGAGCGCGGCCTGTACCGCGCCGCGCAGCCTCACCTGGAGCGGCTGCTGCGCAGCCGCCAGGACGGTCACACGCGCCTAGCGTTTGAGCGCCTCGCGCTCATCTACGCGCGCAATGATCAGGCCCAAGACCTGCGCGCGCTCATCGAGACCTACCTGAGCCAAGCCCGCAACCCCGCCCAAGCGCGCGTCGTGGTCGTGCGCTCGCTGCGCGAGCTGGGCCAGTGGCCCCTGGTGGTGCAACAGCTTGAGCAGATGACCCGCACCCGCAGCGCCGACCTGCGCCTAGAGCTCGCCCAAGCCCAAGACGCCGCAGGCCAGCGCGAGCAGGCCGCCACCACGCTGCGCGACTACGCCAGCGACCACCCCCAACCCGAGGAGGCGTGGCTGCAAGTGGCGCAGTTCTACACGCAGCGCGGGCTGACGGAGCAGGCTGACGCGGCGCACTTGGCCGCCGTCAACGCCAACCCCGATGGCGCGAGCGCGCGCGCCGCGCGCGCGCTCGTGCTCGCATCGCGCGGCGCCTTGGATGAGGCCACCCAAGAGATGCAGCGCGCGCTGACGCGCGCGCCGCTGGATCAGCAGAGCGAGCTGCGGCTGCGCTGGCTGCAAGCGCTGGTGCGGCTCGGACGCGGCGACGACGCGCTGCGCGCAGCGCGCGATGCCATCGGCGTGGTCGGCATCGATCAAGCCCCCTTCCTCAACTTCATCGCCCAGTTTGAGCTGCAGAGCGGCGACCCAGTGCGCGCCGATCGCATGATCCAAGACCTGCGCGCCTCCAGCATCGACCTGGAGGCGCAGCTGCGCTTGCTCTCCTCCAATGGCTACCATGAGCGCGCGGCCACCATCTTGGAGGAGGAGATCGCCGTGGGCGACTACGGCCGCGCCGCCTCGCTGCTGACCTCACCTCAGATCGCCGCCATCTTCTTAAATCAAGGCGGCGTCACCCGCTTGCTCCAGGTCGCGCAGCCGCTGCTTGATCGCCCCCGCGATGACGCGCGGCTCGAAGAATCACTGGGCCAGCTGCTCATCCAGACGGGCCACCTGGCCCAAGGCGCGCTGTATTTGCGCGCTGCCATCGATCGCGGTCACACCAGCGCTCGCTTGCTCTTGGCAGACGTCTACCTCGTCACGGGCGAGCTGGACGAGGCCGCGCGCCTCATCGAGCAGACGCTGCTCAGCGTGGAGCAGTCCAGCGGCCGGCGTGAGGTCGTCAGCCATGTCGCCTCACGCTACCTCGTGATGCAGCAGCGCCAGCGGCTGCGCGCGATGCTTGAGCACCTGGGCCAAGATCCTCAGCTCGTCCAAGCCACCACGCCGAGCCTGATGGCAGTGATGATCGAGGGCGGAGAATTACTCAGCGCCATCAGCATGTTACGCCAGCTCTACACCCGCCACGAGCGCGACGCCATGAGCCCCCTGGCGCTCACCAGCGGCGCGCTCGACGAGGCGCAGCGCCTCGACCTGTACCTGTCCGGCGCGCACCTGATCGCGGGCTATGGCTACATCCGCGAGGCGCTCACCTTACTGGAGCAGCTGCCCCCAGCGCTCGCCAGCGCTGGCGAGGTGCTCGCGCTGCGCGCGCGCTTGGAGGTCTTGCACGGCGCGCCCGACGCCCAAGGCGCCATCACCGCCCTGTTAAATGACGCCCAGACCAGCACCGCCGCCCGCACCCGCGCCCTGCGCCTGGCCACCTTCCTCACCCTAGCCGAGCAGCACGAGCGCGCGCGCGAGATCGCCCTGCCCGCCCTCCAAGACCCCTCCCCTGAGGTGGCAACCCTCGCGCTGCGCGTGCTGCTGCAGAGCGCGCGCGTCAAGGGCGATGAGGCGAAGGTCACACCAGCCTGGATCGCGCGCTTCATCGAGGGCTCCCAAGATCGCGCGCGCAGCCGCTCGGTCGCCGCCGAGCAGCTGGAGGGGTTGGGGCTCGACGCGCAGGCGCTCGCCCTGCGCGAGGAGAACCTGCGCCGCATGCCCAGCGAGTGGAGCGCTCAGAGCGCGCTGACGAGCGCCGCGCTCGCCGGACAGCCCGAGCAGCTGCGCGACATCGGCGCGCGTGCGCGAGGCTTGAGCGAGACGAGCGCCAGCGCGCTGGCGCAGCTGCCAAGCCTGCTCGTCTTGCATCAAGACCCCGACCACACCCTCGCCATGCTCGCCCCCCTGCTCAAGCAAGCCCCGCACGACCTGGAGCTGCGCACGCAGGCCATGAGCGCCATGATCTTGCGCGGTGATATGGCCGCCGCACGCGACGCCATGCGCGCCATCCTTGATGACGCCGAGCGCGACCCGCTGGCCGCCGAGCAGCTCTTGCGCGCGCTCTCACAGCTCAAGATGCACGCTGAGATCATCACCACGGTCGCCCCCCTGCTTGATGAGCCCAAGCGCTCCACCACCACAAGCTTCATCATGGCGGAGGCCGCCATCGCGCTGGGCTTTGAGCCCGAGGCGACCCAGCACATCGAGCGCTATGTGAGCCGCCGCGCGGACTTGAGCGACGCGCTCATCGCCTGCGCCGAGCTGCGCATGCGTCACCAGCAGCACGAGGCGGCCGCCGCCCTGCTGGAGCGCGCCATCGCCGCCTCTCCGGAGCGCCCGGCCACCTACGCGGTGCGCGCTCGGCTGAACATCGAGCGCGGGCGCGACGCCAGCGAGGATCTGGCGCGCAGCCTTGATGGCGGCGTGGGCGCAGGCCCTGAGCTTGGCTTGCCGCTGCAAGCCGCCCTCAAGGCCAAGCGCTACGACCTCGCCATGCGCCTCACCGAGCAGCTCGTGGCCGCGCCAGTCGCGCCACCCATCATGTATCAGCCCGACGCCATGCTCTCGTTCGCCATCAACTACTGGGCGCGCAGCCCCGAGCCCGCCGAGGGCGTCAAGCGCCTTGGCGCGCGCTACCCTGAGCTGCTCAGCGGTCGCCTCAGCAGCCTCACCCTCGCCACCTCGCTCACCAACCTCTACGAGGCTGCAAAGCTGCCCGAGCGCGGCTACGCCATCTACAAAGAGCACCTCACGCGCCAGCTCATCACGCTCGATGACCCGGCCACCCGCAGCGCCACCTTGCCCACCTATTACAACAACTTGGCTTACACCTACGCCACCACCAACCAGCACGTCGATGAGGGCGAGCGCTTGGTGCGTAAGTCCATCGCGCTCGAGGGCGCGCGCAACGCCAGCTACATCGACACCTTGGGCTGGATCTTCTTCCGCCAAGGCAAGCTGGAGGCCGCTGAGGCCGAGATCCGACGCGCCCTGCGCACCTCCAGCGGCGTCGATCGCGGCGGCACAGGCGGCGCCGCCGAGCTGCTTGAGCTGTATGAGCACTTGGCCGACATCCAAGAGGCGCGCGGCCAGGTCCGCGAGGCCGCCTGGACACGCGCCATGCTCGACGCGTTCCGCGACTAGCGAGCGTGTGCGCGCTCGCCGTCAGGCGCGCGCGCACACGCTCGCGTCGGCTCATACCAGCTGCAACGTACAAGCTCGCTTGGACGAGCCCCTCTTAGAATCAAGCGCTTCGAGGGTTCGAGTGAGAGGTTGTGTATGAGCTATCCCCATCACGAGGCCGCCGCATCGCTTAAAAGTGGGGGAAGAAGTGGGAGCAGGCACGAGCGCTCACGCCTCAGGGGGCGCGCCAAAGCGGGCGCGAAAAGCCGTCAGGTTGGCGTCGGCCTTGGCGCGGCTATAGATCGCGAAGGTGACGTGGTCAAAGCTGTCTCGCATGCGCTCATCCTCAAGCCAGTCGCCAAAGGCGGCGGCCACCTGCGCCGGATCATTGCGAAAGACGCCGCATCCCCACGCGCCCAAAACCAAGCTGCGATGGCCCTGATCGCGCGCCACCGCCAAGACCATCCCCGCCCGACGCTTGAGCGTGGGCAGCAGCGTGCGCTGCCCACCATCGCTTCGCCCCTGGTGCTCGCCAGCGTTGGGCGCAGGCGCGGTGATGACGCCGCACACAAACGGCTCCTCAAGCAGCTCGCCCGCCTTGACGCTGACCCAGGGCACCGCTGGCGAATAGATGATGTGATCCGTATACAGCATGGAGCGCTGCGCCCGGTTGGCCTGATAGTAGGCCGGCTGCTTGAGCTGACACGGGTAGAGCCCCGAGCAGCGACACAGCTCCTCCTCTTGCGCATGCGCGCCTCGCAAGAAGCCGCCCCCAGGGTTGCGCGCCGAGGCGAAGTTGAGCACCGCCACATGCCTAAGCCCTTGCCCCTGCACCAAGCGCTGCGCGGCCGCCTGGGTCGTCTCGGCGGTGACCTCGACGTGCGCGCGTCGGGCGCCTGAGGGCTCAGGCGAGAGCGTCAGCCCGAGCAAGGCGGCGGCCTGCTCGGGCGTATAGAGCCTCGTGCCCTGCTCAGCGGCGGCCTGCGCTTGACCGATCGCGCGCACCGCGCCGCTCGGCGCGCGATACTCGCCGCGCTCCAAGATCTGCAAGAGCTGCGTGGCGCTGGGGTGAGCTTGCGTTGACATACAGCACCTTTGTGTTAAAGAGACACGTTCAAGACGCTGCATCAACTGAGCTGAGCTGGCCCCTTATTCCCCACAGCGCGCCTCACGCGGATTAGGCTGGCTGCAAGTGATCAGCTCGCCTGGACAATCCCCGCTTAAGATCAAGCGCTGCGAGTCACCGCGCGGGAGGTTGTGTGTATGAGCTATCCCCATCACGAGGTCGCCGCATCGCTTAAAAGTGGGGGAAGTTTTAAGCGTTCATCTAGCCTGACTGGCGCTCATCGAGGCGCGAAAGCGACTTGGGAGGGGGGCGCTGCCAAGGCGCCTCAGCTCGTTTTATTTACTATCAAATAAAAATCGCACAGATTAGGCTTGTCAGGACACCCGCATCACCACTGCCACGCGAGGCTCGCGCGGCCCCGCGCGCCAAAGCGCGCGGGGCCTGCCAGCGTGGTGTCGGCGCCAAGCGCCAAGCGCACGCCAGGGCGCAACACCACGCCCAGCTCCGCGCGACCTACGAGCGGGCCGCGCGCGTAGGGCCACACGGGCAGCTCCCACTGCGCGCCGAACGCACCATAGAGCCGCTCATGGTGGACATAGGCGGCCATGAGCCTGCCCATCAGCTCGCGCGAGGCGTGCGGCGCGAACGGCGCGCCGTGCACCGCACGGTCGTCCTCGCGCCCGCGCAGCGCATCCTCATCCACGCCCCAAGGCAGCGCGTGCCCGTAGCTGGTGACGCCGTAGATGAGCCAGCTTGTGCTGAGCTGCGCAGACGCGGTCATATAGGGCGCCAGCGCCCAGTGGCCGCCGCCGAGCGCGTCGCGCGCGGAGCCTGTGGGCGCCTCAAGCGCCACGCCCGCCGACACGATCAGGCCGCCGTGCGCGCTCGCATACAGCGCCACGCGCGCGCCAAGCTCCACATCGCCGCTACCCGCAGCCTTGCGGCCATCTTCAAAGCGCACGAACGCCATCGGCAGCCGCATCGTCAGCGCCAAGCGCTCGTGGAGTTGCCACTGGGCCGATGGCGCCACCACGAGGGCCACCCCGCGCTGCTCCCCCACGCTGAAGTCGCGCCCCTCGGCCTCGACCTCCACCACCGTCACGGGCTCCACCCAAGCGATGCCCGACTCAGACACCACATGATGCGTCGCGGCGACAGTGGGCCAGAGCGTGGCCCACAGCGCGATGATGAGCTTGAGCGGGTGTCTCACTGGGCCACCCCCTGCGTGAGCGAGATGGTGAGCCCCGACAGCAAGGCAGCCCACAGGGCGCGCTCCTGGTCAGGCTCCTCCAGCGCGGCGAAGTCCAAGCGCGCGAGCGCGGCCGCGTCGAGCGAGGGGCGCACGCTGAGCGTCACCGCCACGTCCACGTCGCGCGGCAGCACCAGCGGCGGATCGAGCGCGCGGCGCGCCTCAGCGCGAAGCGCGCTCGTCATGACGAGCGCGCGCCCCGCGCGCGCGCCGACCACGCGCGCGCTGACACCAATCAGCGCGTCAGCGCCAGCGCCGCGCGCGTCATCATCGGCCGCGCTCAGCGTGATGAGCGCCTCACAGTAGCTCTCGGGCGGCGGCTCAAGCTCCCCCACCGTCAGCGCGGCCGCGTCGCCCACCGAGGTCACGATCGCCGGGATCGCCAGCAGCGTCGGCGTGCTCAGGCCGTGCGCGTGCGCCTCGCTGACCAGCGCCAAGCGCCGCCACCACACATAGCCCACGGGCGCGTCATCCTCGCACGGCACCAGCCGCACGCTGCTGATGACGACCTGCGCTGCGTCCAGCACCACCGGCTGGCCGCGCGTGTCCGTGAGCGCGAGCTGACGCGTCGCAGCCGCCTCCACCTGGATCACCACGCGATGCCTGGGCCAGTCCCAGCGCCACGCGCAGCCGCCCACGAGCGACAGCGACACGCCACCTGCGACCAGCACACCCACATGCCGCATCATGGCCTGGCGCCTGGGGCGAACGGATCGCCGTGCGCAGGATCGTTCAAGAACGTCTCATCCGTCAGGCTCTCTAAGAACGCGATCAGCTCCGCGCGCTCCGCGTCCGTGATCACGAAGCCCGCCACAAAAGCGCTCTTGTTCGGGTGCGCGCGCCCATCGCCGGCCAGCGGCCCCTCAGTGATGACGCGGCCGCCCTGGGCATAGTGATCGACCACCTCCTCCAGCGTGGCGAGGCTGCCATCATGCATATAAGGCGCGGTCACGGCGATGTTGCGCAAGGTCGGCGCCTTGAACTTGCCCCGATCCTCGGGCGTGCCCGTGAACGCATACAAGCCGCTGTTATCCAAAGGATAATCGCCTGTCCCCGCGACATTATAGAGGCCGTTGTTATGGAACGCGGGCTCATTGAACACCAACCCCTCATGGTCCACGCCATCCGCGAAGCTGAACCCGCCATGACAGTGAAAGCACTCCAAGCGCTCAGAGAAGAACAGCTCACGGCCCCGGCGCGCAGCCTCAGAGATGGCGCCCCGCTCGCCGCGCACGTAGCGGTCATAGGGCGCATCCCCTGAGATGAGCGTGCGCTGAAAGCTCGCGAGCGCGCGGGTGATGTTGTGCACGGACACGGGCGCCGAGTCCTCGGGGAAGGCCGCCTCAAAGCGCGCCGCTGTGTCGGCGTCCGCGCGCAGCGTGGCCAAAAGCTCCCCTTCTCGACCTGACAGGCCAAGCTCCACGGGGTGCTCCCCGAACATCGGCGTGAGCGCTTGGCGCTCCAGGGTGCGCTCGATGGGGCTGCTCCAGTTGAGCGTCGCCGCATACGCCACGTTCGCCAAGCTCATCGCCCCGCGCGGGTGCTGCTCGCCGGTCACGCCGACGCCGCGCGCGCGCCCATCCGTGAAGGCCAGCTCTTGGCGATGACACGTCGCGCACGACGCGCTGCCCTCAAGCGACAGCCGCGTGTCATAGAACAGGTGGCGCCCCAGGGCGACCTTCTGGGCCGTCATGGGGTTGTCTCGCGGGACGCGCGGCGTGGGGAAGCCTGCGGGCAGCGCCCAGACGTAGCCCGAGGGCGCCTGCGGCGCTGCGTCGATCGCCTCACCACAGCCCAAGCCGCATAAGATCAGGGTGAGCGCGAGGCGGTGCATCTCACTGGCCCACGACGAAGGCGCGCTGAGGCGCTTGGTTCAGGCCAAGCGCGTCAAACAGCGGCCCGCACTCAGGATCATCGAGCGAGCCCATGCAGCCCACCGGGCCGCCGCCATCTTGGCTCAGATCGGAGGTTGACAGCAGCGCGACGAGGTCGAGGGTCACGGGGCGATCAAGGCTGAAGCCGCTGGCGATGCGGATCTCCGGGCGGTTGGGCTGCTCACAGACGACGTCATCCGGCGGATCGCCAGCACACCCGGTGCTGCCCAGGTGCAAGCGCCAGCTCTCCAGCTCAGCGGTGCGGCCCTCCAGGCGCATAAACTTGTAGCCGCCCTGCCAATTCCACCACAGCGCGCTCAGGTTGAGCGGCGAGGGCATCGTGGGGCTGTCTTGATGGTTGAGCGCCGCAGGGACGCCGAGATCAAACACGATCCCGACATACTCACCAGCGGGCGCGCGCCCGACGAGCTGCGTGTTGGTGGCCGTGGTGCCGTTGGCGCAGGGGCCTGTGCGATCCTCGAAGTCGAGCAGCGCCACGTCGTCGAGCTGCCACACCTCGTCTTGCACGAGCGCCACGCCGCGCTCATCGCCCTGAGCGTCGATCAGGCGCACGTTCGAGACGTAAAAGCGAAGGTCCGATGGGGTCAGCGTCGAGTCGGCCACACCCAAGCCCTCATACGACGCACCGCACGCGAACGGGCGCTCACCGAGCTTGGCCTCGAAGGCGATCGTGACGGGCTGGGTGGTGAGCGGCGCGCCGTCGGGGGTCTGCGCGTCAGGCTCAGCGCAAGCGGCGGCGGCGAAGATCGTGGCGAGCGCGATGAGGCGCGAGAGCAGGTCAGGTCGCATCGGTCTTCTCCTCGTCAAGCGTGGGGCGCTACGCCCTGTCATGGCGTCACGAGGCGCACCCTAGCGCTAACACATCGACCGCGCGATGCGGCATATTGTCGCATCGCGACGCATGGAGACGAGGAGGCGCCGCGCTCAGCGCGCGGGAGGATATTTTTGCAGCTTGCGTTGCAGCGAGCGGCGATG
>CAYXWB010000034.1:0-3709 GCA_964468515.1 uncultured Bradymonadales bacterium
GCACGCGCGTCAGCCGCCTCGGCGCGCGTCAGCATCGAATCACCGTGCGCGAGCGCGGTCAGTTAGGCTTGGCTTGATCGGGCTGGAGCTTCTGGATCTCCTCCACGCCGCGCTGCACGCCCTCCAAGATCATGCCCGCGCGGATGGTGAGCGGATCTTGCTTGGCGGGGGGGAGGCTGCGGTCGTGACCCGCCTCGAAGGCGATGCGCACGAGGTTCAAACCCTCAATGGGTCGCCCCACCAAGCACAGCAGCTCACCAAGCTCAAGCTGGGCGACGCGGCTATCAGGCGCCAGCTGCACCGCGCGCGTCAGCGACTCTAGGGCCTCACCGATGCGCTTGAGCTCGCGCGCCATCGTCCCGCGCAGCACCCACATGGCGTCGCTGTCAGGGCGCATCTGGGTCAGCAAGAGCGTGACCTCGTGGGCGCGGTCAAAGCGCTTGCGCTCAATGTGGCCTCGCGCCGTCGCCAGCAGCTGGCCCACGATCGCGTCGGGCGTATGAGACAGGCGACCGCTGGTGTCGATGGTGGACTCTTCTTGCGCGGCGTTGTTGTTCGTCGTCATGGCGTTGCTCCTTATCTTGATCAGGTCGTATCGGAGGTGTTCGTCTGAGTAAGTCCAGGTGCTCGACGAGCGGGCGGCTCACATGCGCATGAAGCTCGCCAGCTGACCGTGCAAATCCACATCCTTCTGCGTGCTCAGCGTCTGAGACAGGATGCTCGACAGCAGCTCCAGCATGTCGGGCTTGTCCATGCCGGTCATGATCAGATCCTTGATGAAGTCGATCTGCTGGGCTTGCTCGGGCGCGACCTGACCGATGAGCGAGGTGAGCAGGCCGCTGACCGAGTCCATCGGCGGCTGCCCGCTGATGACCCCTGCGCCAAAGCTCAGCAAGCCCTGGATCATGTCCTCCTTGCCAGCGGTGTTGACGCCCGCCGCCTGCAAGATGTCGTTGAGCGGCACATGTTGAAGGTCCGACAGGTCGAGCTTGCCGTCGGCCATCACGTTCTGGATCACAGGCAGCGCCTTGGCGCCGTAGTCAGCGGCGGTGGTGAGCTTGTCGATCACGTCCGCCGCCATGCCCAGATCGCCGCCGATGCCTGCCAAGGTGCCCACGCCGCTGAGCAAGCCCTTGGCCGCGCCCATCCAGTCGCCATTCTGAATGGCTGAGCCGACCTCCAAGCCGGTCTTCACCAGCTCAGCGCCCTTGATGATGGTGGCCACGTTGAGGGTCAGGCCGCCGATCGACACGGGCGCTGCGGCGCCTGCGGTGGCGGCGGTCAAGGCGACCTGTGTCGCGATGCCGCTGACGGTGTCCAAGATCGGCAGCGCGGCGTCGATGAAGCCCGCGATCTTCTCATGACCCGTCGCCTTGGCGACGTCCGAGAGCGCGTCCGCGCCGTTGAGGATCACGCCACGGATATCACCCGTCACCACGCTCAGCGCTGTGCCCACCACGTCGCCCACGACATCGGGCAGGCCCATCTTGTCGAGCGCCATGTTGACGACGCCACCCAAGCCGCGCTTCATGCCGGTGTCGAGCAGCTCCAGCGCGGAGTCAAAGCTGAAGTCGTCAAAGTTGATGTCTTTGACGGTGCTCTCGATCTTATCCAGCGTCTTGTTGATGGTCTTGGCCGCGCCCTCGACCTTATCGGCGGCCTTGTTCATAATGTTCGCCGCAGCGTTCGCGGCGTTCTTAATAATCCCAAACATGCTCTGCACCTCCGATGAGCGCGGGGCACCATGCCCCGTCTTAACTGGAGGTGTTTTCGGCGGCCTCGCGTCAGATGATGCGTCGCGCGGCGAGTTTTTTTTGCGGCGATGGTCAGAAAAGTGGGGAGATCAAGGGGAGGACGCGTCGCGAAGCGCCGCGTGTGCCAGCGCGATGGCGCCCTCACGCGTGCGCGCGGCGGCGATAAAGCGCGCCAAATGACAGAAGATCGCGCCGTCCACGCCGCTGGCCTGTGACAGCGCCTCATCGCGCAGGCCAGCCCACGCCACTGGCAGCGGGCAGCGCGACACGAACGCATCTTGCACCGCCTCCACCACCCACCCCTCGCCGCTGCTGGCTGGCGAGATCACGAACCTGTGATGATCCTTCGCGTGACCGCGCCATAACACAGGCGGATCGAGCACGAGCAGCGGGCCGCCATCATCGGCCGCCACGACCGCCTCAGCGGCCAGCAGCCGCGCGAACGCGCGCTGTGT
This sequence comes from uncultured Bradymonadales bacterium, assembly GCA_964468515.1. Lineage (GTDB taxonomy): Bacteria > Myxococcota_A > Bradymonadia > Bradymonadales > Bradymonadaceae > CAYXWB01. The sequence continues at coordinate 2,210 of CAYXWB010000034.1, forward strand.
GTGCCCCGATAAGACCGCGCGCGCCATCTGACAGGCCGCGTCAAAGGCCGCATCCAACCCGTCGGCGCGCGCGGGCGGCGCGGGCAGATAGAGCGCGACCAGCGAGGAGATGTCTAAGACCTCCAGCGCGAGCGCGGGATCATCGCGCAGCGCGCCTGTGACCACGAGCTGCGCATGATCGGCCGCGTCAATGGACCACACCAGCGCGCGCTCGACCTGCGCGCAGACCGCCTCCACTTGTGCCTGAGTGGCCGCGCCGCCCAAGATAGTGCGCACGTAGTCGAGCCCGTGCGCCTCCCACACCAAGCCGAACGCGGCGAACGGGACGCCGTTGTCACGCACCCGCGCGAAGCCGCGCTGGTGATGATCAAAGCAGCCGCGCTCGGGCGCCCAATGATCGCCCACGTCCCACACGGCCACGCGCGGGTCTTGCACCGCCTGCGCCAGCAGCTCAGGATCGCGGGTGCGCACGAGCGGCGCGCCTTCGGGGGCGAGCGTGCGCAGGGTGGCGGCCGCGAAGACGTCGTCGGCGTGGAAGGTGCCTGCGTGCGTGATGAGCCGATCGTACATCCTCGCTCCACGAGGCTGGTCGCTCAGCTAGCTCGCCACGGCCTCATCGCTCATGGGGGTGCTGGGCGTGTCAAGTCGTCGTAACATCGCATCGACGCACGCCTCATGCGCCGTGTCAAGGCGCGCCTCACTTAGCGCCGCCCGCAGCGTGTGCTTCACCCCCACAGACAGGCGCGTGAGCGCCTGCGCCTCATAGCCCGCGTCGATCAACGCCACCGTCGCGATGACCTGCGCGCTGTCAGCGCGCGCGATGTGCGCGCGCAAGAGCCCAGCCAGCGCGAAGCCGCGCGCCTCTGGCGCGCTGGTCAGCGCCAGCGAGCCTTGATAATGCGTCACCGCCCCGTCAGGATCGCCCAGCCGCAGCGCGCACTCGCCCAAGTGGCTCAACATCTGGCACTCGCCATGCACGTCGCCGTAGTCGCGACACAGCGTCAGGTCTTGCTCCAGATAATCACGCGCGCGCTGCGCGAACGCGCGCGCTTGGTCGGGCGCGTCCTGCTGACGCGCCATGAGCAGATGCAGCCGCCCAAGCCCACCATACGAGCGCGCGAGGCCGGGCTTGTCGGGCGGGCTTAAGGCGCGCTTGAGCGCGATGCTGCGCTCAAAGCAGCGCGTGGCGATGGCCAGATCAAAGGTCGCAGGCGCGGCGCGCTGCTCGGCCAGTGAGTTATAGACGCGCGCGGCGAGCGCCAGCACTGGCGCTAGCTCGCCAGCCGCGCTGTCGCGCGCTGGCTCACCGGGGGTCTGCACCTCCACGCCAGAGTCAGCGCCTGGCGAGGCCAACGCGTCGATCGCCTCACGCGCGCGCTCCAGCCAGCGCAGCCGCTCATGAGGCTGATCAAAGGGCAGGCTCACGCCGACGAAGTGCATCCCCTCGATCCTGGCGAGCTGGCGCTCGGCGCGCTGCGCGCGCGTGGCCACGCCGCGCAT
>CAYXWB010000034.1:3809-26811 GCA_964468515.1 uncultured Bradymonadales bacterium
CGATCCTGGCGAGCTGGCGCTCGGCGCGCTGCGCGCGCGTGGCCACGCCGCGCATCACCTCCAGCTCAGCCAGACGGTGCGCCACGCGCAGCGCGTCCTCATAGCGGCGCGCCTCGTAGAGCGCGCGCGCCATGCAGATCTGCAGGGACAGCGGTGGTGGTGTCTGCGTCGCGTCCCAGCGCTGCAACAGCGCGTGCGCCTCGTCCGCTTGGCGCTCTTGCAGCTCACGCTGACCCAGCACATGCGCGCGCGCAAACGGCAGCAGGCGCTGCTCCAGCGACAGCGCGTCAAGCTCGACGCGCGCCGACGCGCGCGCCGCCTCATCGCTCGCAGCGGCCACCATCAGCTCCGCGCAGATCTGCGCGCGGCGCAGATAGAACTCCGCGTTGTCATGCGCGAACACGCCAAGCGCCGCGCGCGACGCTTGGCGACAGTAGCGCAGCGCAGCGCTCAGATCGCGACGCCCCGCATTATAATAGTGGTTGGCCACGCGAGACACCGGGGCGTTGCCCTCGTCGTGCATCACCTCCAGCACACGCGCCATGCGCAGGTGCAGATCGCGCGCGAGCTGGCTGGAGCGCGCGCGCGGGTGCATGTCCTGTAAGCCCAGATGATCGCGCAGCGCCGCATAGTGCTGCGTCGAGACGAACCGGAACAGGTCATCCTCCTCGACGACATCCTCGATGAGCCCGGTGCGCGCGGCGATCGTCTCTAAGGTCTCAATGACGCGCAGGCGATCCCATGACAAGGCCCGCGCCAAAAGCTCCACCTCAAACGACGCGCCCAAGCACGTCGCCGCGCGCAAGACCTCGCGCGCCGCAGGCTCAAGCGCGCCGAAGGCGCGCTCTGCCAGGAGCGTGAAGGATCGCGGCAGCGGCAGCTCCTCCACGCGTGACACGGTGAGCCGAAAGCGCGCCTGCGCGTTGGTCGTGTCGGCGTCATCCTCCTCAGAGGCGACGCAGCCTGCGCGCGCGACCTCCTCCACCAGCGCGAGCAGCCAAGCGAGGTTCGCGGCGCCTTGCGCCTGAGTGGCCCCTTCCGCTAAGAGCGACGCGGAGGCGTCGTCAAAGCCGACGTGCTGCGTCAGCAGCGCGTGGCGCTCAGGCGGCGTGAGCGACGCCTCCACGCTGCGACGATGCAGCGCGCGCTGATGCTCCTGCGACAGCGGCGATCCGATCGGCAGCGCGCGACCGCTCAAGATGAAGATCAGCGGGCTCGACGCCCCCGCAGGGTAGCGCGCCAGCAGCGCGCCGATGAGGCTCTGCGACGCGTTATCGAGCCACTGAATGTCATCCAACCACAACACCACGGGCCGCTCGCCGCCCCGCGTGCGCACCTCAAGGTCGCGCATCACCCGCGCGTGCAGCTCGCCGCGATCGCTGACGAGCTGGCGCGAGGACGCGTCACCTGCGGGTAAGAGCATCGCGACCAGCGGCAGCGCCTCCAGCACGCCGCTCTCCAGCTCATCGATCATGCCTTGGGGGCCATGCTCCGACCCCAGCACGCCCACGCCCCCGAAGGCCTGCGCGAACACGGCGAAGGGGCGCGCCTCGTGCCCATCGCCATCTTGCTCGACGTCCTCATTGGCGGGCGGCGCGCACGCGCCTTGCAACACCAGCGCGCCTCGCGCCTGCCACTGCGACACGAGCGCCTGCGCGGTGGTGGTCTTGCCGCAGCCTTGCGGCCCATACAACCACAGCCACGAGGTCCCCTCAGGACCGCCCAAGCCGCAGAGCGCGCGCGCTTGTTCGAGCGCCTGCGAGGACAGCAGCGCGGGCCTGCGGGCGCGCTGCACGAGCGCGTCCAGCGCCTCACCCTCAACCTGCGCGCCGCTGTCACCTTGCACCTCACGCGCCTCGTCGCCCTGGACGCGACCTCGGGTCGCGCCCCAGAGCGCGAGCGCGCCCATCAAGAGCGCGCCGAGCGTCTGCCCCATCAGCAGCAGCGGCGCGGTCAACAGCAGCCCCGCGATGAGCGCGAGCCAGCCCTGCGGGCGAAGCCGACGACCTGCGCGCGCGTGCGCCACGAGCGTCGACGCGGCCACCCCCACAAGCAGCGCCGCGACGCTCAGCGCCCAACCCCAGCGCACCTCGTAGACCACCGCCGCGCGCGTCAGATACAGCGCGCCACCCGCGCCGACAGGCCACGCCATCGCGTCACCGACCTCCTGCGCGCGTCGCAGCAGCGGCGAGACGCCGCCTAGGCGGCGCGACAGCGACGACCACAGCAGCGCGGGGCCGAGCGCTAGCGCGACGCCCGCCAGCACGGGCCACCAGAACGCGAGCTTCAGCAGCTCATACAAGGGCGGCTGCACGCTCACCAAGAACCGCATCAGCAGCGGCGCGCTCACCGCGCTCACCGCGAAGGCCAGCGACCCGAGCGCCAGCGCCTCACGCCCGCCCACGCGATCGCCCGCGCGCGCCACCCCCATGCCCACGCCTAGCAGCGCGAGCGACAGCATCATCCACAGCAGCACGGGCAGCCGATCGTTGCGATCGCGGATGAACTGGCGCTGATTCATCGCCAGCGCCTTAGACCCCACCGCGTCGCGCTCCCACAGATGCCCGCGCAGCGCGTAAGCGTGCACATCATCCACCTGATCAAGCGCGGCGATCTCCAGCACGATCAAGCGATCCGCCCCAAGCTGGCGCGCAAGCTCGCCGCGCACCTGATCAGCGCGCCCCTCACGCAGCGCGACGACATCCTGAGGATCAAGCCGCGACGCCGCCTCATCAAGCGTGCGCACATCCAGGCGCGGCTGCTCATCGAGCAAGAACAGGATCTTGTGCTCCAGGCTCGGGGTGCGCGGCTGCGACACCACCACGATGCTGAGCTGGAGGGGCTCATGCCACGCCGCCATCAGCTCATCGCGCAGCGCCTCCGCCATCAGCGACGCGGCCACATCGGGAGGATCATCGACCAGCTCGTAGCTGCCCAGCGCCTGCGCATCAACGAACAGCGAGGTCCCCAAGAACGCGACCATGGGGACTTGCCCGCGCAGCGTGACCTCGGCAAGGGCGCGCTGCGCCTGTAACGCCTCGCGCACGGGCGCGAGTTCTTGCGGCCGCTCACCCAAGCGCTCAGCTAATTCAGCTGCGGCGAGCCCCGCGTCAAAGGAGCGAAGATCACCGCGCGCGCTGACGCCCGCCCAGAGCCACGTCCACGCGTGCTGCGTCGCGACCGCCGCCTCGGTGGGCGCAGGAGGCGTAGGGCGTGGCGACAGCCACGCGGCGATGAGCGCGGCGAGCAACCCCGCCACGATCAAGAGCACCCGCATGAGCTGCCACGCACTTGGCCATCGCGCCATCACAAGACCTCACCGCTCGCGCCGCGAGGTCACTGTAACATCGCCTCGTCACCATGCCACTTCTTGAACGATCGTGAGCGCGCTGTTCATCACCACACGATCGGCTCACCATCACGGAAGAAGCCGCCGCTTGGGCCATCGTCGGGCAGCGTCGCGGCCCACACGATCCCAGCGATGCCCTCCTCGACTGAGCGATGCGCGCGCGGCCCACCCATGTCCGTGCGCACCCAACCCGGACACACCGCGTTGACCTTGATCTGTCGCCCCTGCTCGCCGTGATACTTCGTCTCCGCATGGAACACGCGCGTGAGCGCGTTGAGCGACGCCTTGGAGGTGCGATAGCCAGGCAAGCCGCCGCCCATCTCGGTGAGCCCGCCCATGCCCGAGGAGACGTTCACGATACGCCCGAAACCTGCCTTGCTCATGCGCGGGAAGACCTGTTGCATCATCAGATAAGGCCCGATCGTGTTCGTCCGAAACGATCGCTCAAGCGTGGCCGCGTCCACCTGCAACGGGCCGCTCGCCTCACGCGACTCAAAGCTCGCGCCTGCGTTGTTCACGAGCACATCCACACGACCATCCAAGGTGGCGTCAAGCCACTGAAACAGCGCGTCCACCGACGCCTCATCCGTCACATCAAGCGCGCGGGCATAGACCTCGCCATCGACGCCCTCGATCGCCGCGTCGGCCTTGTCTTGCGAGCGCGCGGTGAACACCACACGATAACCTCGCTTGGCCAACGCCTTCGCCGTCTCCAACCCTAAGCCACGGTTCGCCCCCGTCACCACCGCCACGCGCCCCGCGCCATCGTTTGTCTGCGTCATCTGCATCGTCTCCACGCTCTGAGTTGAAAAAGAACACGCGCTGACATGACGCCAGCGCGTATCAAGCACGCCTTGCACTGTAAGCAGGATGGGCACGATGTCGAGGCTTCGCCCTTGAAGCAGACTGTTAACCTGGCGTTAACAATGGCGCGCAACGCATCGAATCAGTCATTGAGCGCGCAGCGCGAGCGGCGGCGCTGGCACGACGTTGACGCCTCAGCGCGCCTGCGCCATGCTACACGGCATGTGGAGCGTTTGAGCGCGACAGCCTCATAGCGCCACACCTTGAAGACATCATCCCACCGAGCACCACCTCATGCGCCTCACCCAGCTCACCCTTGAGAACTTTCGCTGCTTTGAGCGCTTGGAGATGACCTTGCACCCCGAGTGCAACGTCTTATTCGGCATCAATGGCAGCGGCAAGACCGCGCTCTTAGAGGGCGCTGCGGTGGCGCTCGGCGCGTGGTTCTTAGGCTTCGATGAGCATCAACCGCGGCCAATTCTAGAAGATGATGTGCGTCAACATATCGATGTTCAGCACGACACCAGCAGCTTGATCTCAATGTACCCAACGCGTGTAAGCGCGCGAGGTTTGATTGATGATGAAGAGGTCGCCTGGGCGCGCGCCCTCACTCGCAAAGGTGGCAAGACGACCACCGCTCAAGCCAGCACCTTAAAGAAACTCGCCGCTTCTCGCCAGGCGGACTTGAAAGCGCTTCGAGAGGTTGATCTACCAGTCTTCGCTTACTATCCATCGAACCGATTGTGGATTCACAGCAAAGACAGCCAGCACAAGAAAGACAAGCTCCCCTCACGAACACAAGGTTATGTAGACTGCCTCAACACTTCTTCAAGCTCAAAACTCTTTGAAGACTGGATGCGATGGCGCAAAGAGATATACTTAGAGCGTATTGCTAAATGGGCAGACCGGAAAATACACAATCAGACAAACCTTGGCATACTTGATTCATACCATCCAAGCAATTTCGACATGCAACTTCGAGGCGTAGAATACGCAATTGAGCAAGGTTTAAAAAAGCACGATTTCGAATACTTAAATTACAACTTCGAAAGAAAAGAACTAGAAGTAGTTAAAATTAGAAATGATAAAATAAATTATATATCTGGAGAACCTGAAGCACGTTACGTCAATTATCCATTTTCTATTATGTCTGATGGCGTGCGCAACGCGATAGCGATGTTCGCAGACCTCGCGTGGCGCGCGGTTATGCTCAACCCCCATCATGGTAAAGACGCGCCAGCGCTCGCGCGTGGGGTCGTGCTAATTGATGAGTTAGACTTGCACCTCCACCCAGGCTGGCAGCGAGAGATCTTAGGCGATCTGCGGCGCGCCTTCCCAAATATTCAGTTCATCATCACCACGCACTCGCCCCAGGTCCTCGGCAGCGCACTAGATGAGTGGGTGCAAGAATTCACAGCAGACCAGCAGCTCGTCGCGAGCCCACGTGTTAAAGGGCAAGACACGAACAGGATCTTGACCGAGGTGATGAACGTCAGCGAGCGCGATGAGGAGACCGCACAAGCGCTCGATCAGCTATCGGATGAGGTGGAGGCGGCTGAGGAGGCCGCTGATGCGCATGATCATGACGCGCTGCGTGCGCACATCGCCGAGATCGAGGCGCAGCTCAAGACGCTCAGCGCTCAGCTCGGAGAGGATGCCTCGGAGCTGGCCGTGACGCGCTACACGCTCCACAGCTTGAGCCAAGCGTTGCTATGAGACAGCTCACGAAGGGGAGACAGCCGGACTGCTTGACGCTTATCCAAGCTGATCCTAACCGCACCACTTGTCGCTCTATACCAATGAGAGCCAGCCCATTCGAGAGGCGCTCTGCCAAGAGCAAGGTCACCTCTGTGCCTACTGCCAGAGCAGGATCTCACCCAATGTGCAGAGTATAAAGATTGAGCATTGGGCAGCGCGCCATGCTCACCCTGAGCTGACATTCACCTGGTCTAATCTGTTCGGCGTTTGTCTTGGTCAAACATCTACGGGTGAGCCGAAGACGAAAAGTAGAGACCAATTTCATTGCGACACGTATCGCGGCCACCTGCCTACCCACCGACAAGATCTGTGCGTAGCGCTGACCTCCATACCATCAGGGGCCTTGATCTACCGAGCGCGCAGCAAGCAAGTCGAGCTAGTTGGCGCAACACCCGAAGCAGCGCACGATGTCGAGCGGCTCAACCTCAATCATCCGCGCCTGACTAAGAATCGCTATGAGATCCTCGCGAGGCTCAAGCGCGACTGTGACGCCACCCGCGATGGATGGACGCCCGCTTCGCTCAAACGCAAGCGACAAGCGCTGCTCAAGCCTGATCGCGAGGGCCGCTTGCCTGAGTTTGTCGGGATGCTCGTCGACTATATCGAGCGCAAGCTGCGTCAGCAGTCAGCGCGCTAATCAGTCGCCGCGCCCTCACCACCACGCGTGGCGTGGCGCAGGCGCAGATCGGCGTGGTCGCGGTACGGTGCGACCAGCGCGCGGGCCTCGGGGGTGTCGAGGGCGACGAGCGCTTCGAGCGCGGCGACGCGGACGGCCACCTCGGCGCCGGGCTCGCTCAAGAGCGCGGACAGAGGTTTGAGGGCGGGGGCGTGGCTGGCGCGGCCAAGGGCGCGCGCGCTCTCGATCTGGACCAGCGCGTAAGGGTCTTCAAGCAGCGCGATGAGGCGCGGCGCGCTGGGCTTGGCGAGCGGCGCGGTGTGCAGCGCGCGCGCGGCGCTCGCGCGCACGAGGTAGTGAGGATCATCCAGCGCTGAGCGCAGCGCCGCTTGAGCGCGCGTGTCATCGGAGAAGCCTCGGCCAAGCGTCAGCGCGGCCTGCTGGCGCACGGCGATCTCATCGGCGCGCGCAGCGCTCAGAGCGGCGTCGAGGGTCGCGGGTGCGCCGCCGAGCGCGATGAGGCGCAGCGCTGCGACCGCCTCGGTGGTGTCCGCGCTCGCGCTCGCTTCGGCCAGCGCGCTCGACAGCGCGCTCATCCAGGCTGCGCGGCGCTGTTGTAGCTCGGGCGGCGTCTGCGACGACTCACCCAAGCCCAGCGTGACCTGATCCTCAGCCAGATCGCTCAGCATGGGCGCGCGGCGCGCGGGGTCCGCGGCGACCTCTTGTAGCAGCGCGCTGATGACCGCCTCATGGCGCATGATCCAGGCGCTCGGATCGGCCATCGTGCTGCTGGCCAGGCCCTCATTGAGCGAGCGCAACAGGTCGGAGCTGCGAAACGACTGGCCGCGCGTGTCGACGAACTGCGCCTCACGGTTGAGCTGGCTCAGCAGCGCGTCGCGCTCATCTGCAGGCGCCGCTGCGCTACCACGCGCGACGCGGGCCACAGCGCGCGTCAGGGCCGCGCGCGCGACGCGGCGGCGCGGCGCATCGTCGCCCCAATAGACCTCAAGCAAGGCGCGCGTGGCCTCGGGGGTGTCGAGCTGCGCGAGACCCCAAGCTGCCGCTTGCTGGGCCTGCGGGCCGCCCATCGACAAGACCTCGATGAGCGCGGGCGCGTGCGCAGGATCACGGAGGCGCCCGAGCGCCCAGGTGATGGCGGTCGCGCTCTCATCGACATAGCGCTGGCTCGCGCTGCGAGCCAGCGCGGCGCGAAGCGCGGGCGCGGCCTTTGGCGAGCCGATGCGTCCGAGCGAGAGCGCGGCGATCGCTTGCAGGCTGCCACTGCCTGTCTCAAGCAGCTCGGACAGCGCCTTGATGGCCACAGGATCGGGGGCGCTGCCCAGCGCCCACGCGGCGAGCTGGCGCATGACGAGGGTGTCATCCTGGAGGACGCGCACCAAGGGCGCGGCGGCGCGCGCGTCGCCTAAGCGCGCGACGGCCATGGCCGCTTGAAAGCGCAGCGGGTCGCGCTTGTCTTCGACGATCCTGGCGAGCGCGAGCGCGGCGTTGCCCAGGCGCAGATCCCCGATGAGGCGCGCCGCTTGCTGGCGCTGGCCGATGTCCTCGCTCTGCAGCGCGTCCATCAGCACCGGGAACGCGCGCTGGCCGAGCGCGTCGAGCTGGGTGGCCGCCTGTTCGGCGCCAGCGGCGCCGTAGTCACGCTGGACCACCAGCGGCGAGAGCAGGCGCCCGTACAGCTCAAGCATGATCTTGCGGAAGATGGGGCGCGGCGGGGAGCGGAACACCAGCGGCGCGAGCTCCGCCTCTAGGGCGGCGAGCTGATCGGCGGTGGTGGCGAGGCTCAGCGCCTTGCGGGCGGCGATGAGCGAGAGGCCGTCATCGCTGGACTGCTCTGTGACGCGACGGTACAGCTTGGCGGCCTCGTCACGCTGGCCCCGGCTGAGCAGCAGCTCCGCGAGCGCCATGGCGTGCTCCAACGCGCGTGGGTCGAGGTCCAGCGCGATCTTGTAGGCGCTGACTGCCTCATCGGTGCGCTGCATGCGCGCATAGACCGCGCCTAAGCGCGCGTGGGAGGTCGCGTCATCGGGGCTCTTCTCAATGGCGAGCTTGGCGAAGCGGACGGCTTGATCATCCTCAAAGGATTTGAGCGACAGCTCCGCGATGCGATAATAGTACTCTTTGGCGCGCAACGGGCGCAGCTCGGCGAGTTCTTGCAGGATCGTGATCGACGCCTCGGCCTTGCCCTGCTGGGCCAGGACGCGCTCCAGCGCGGTGAGCGCGTCGATGTCGGCTTGGTCGCGCACGCCATCCGCGTCGATGAGCTGGCGGAAGATGCGCTCAGCGGCCTCCAGGTCGCCTTGCTTGGTGTAGGCCTCGGCTAAGAGCAAGCCGGTGTTGGCGTCTTTGGGGTCTTTGGCGAAGCGCTCCTCATACTCGCGCATGATGGTGCGCAGCCGGTTCTGGCGGCGATACAGGCCGACGATGCGCTGGCGCGCCTCAGACGCGGCGGCGGGCTGATTGGCGAGCGCCAGCACGCGCTCCCAGGTGGCGATGGCCTCATCCCACTGGCGCGCGCTCTCCAGCGCGATGGCGTAGCCATAGAGGATGTCCTGATCATCGGGGGCGATGTCGCGGGCTTGCTGATAATAGCTGAGGCCGCGATCGACCATGTTGTGATCGACGAGGACTTGGCCTAAGCGCGCGAGCGCCTCGGCCTTGCCAAGATCAGCTTTGAGGATCTTGCGCCAGGTCTCAAGCGCTTGATCGACGCTCCCCTCTTGGTAGTAATACTCACCCAAGCTGATGATGAAGCTGTCATTGCGCGGCTCAATACGCACCAAGTCCTTATAGATGGCGAGGGCCTGCTCGCGCATGGCGAGGCGCATGTAGGTGTCAGCGAGGGTGACGAGCACCTCAGGATCACGCGAGAAGCGGCTGCGCACGCCACGCAGCACGGCCTCTGCTTTCTTGTTATCACCGTTGCGCGCGTGGATCTTGGCCAGCTCAAACTGAAAGCGTGACTCGCGCGGGGCGACGCGGGTCAAGGCCTCATAGCCGGCGATGACGCCCTTAAAATCACCGCGACGCTGCAAGATCTGGATGATGCGCTGGCGCGGGTCGACGTTGCGTGAGTCGCGGCTGCTGGCGATCTTATAGAGCTTGAGGGCCTGCTCCTCATCCCCAAGCTCATCGTAGACGCTGGCCAGGAGCATGGCCTGATCGAAAGAGGGGCTGCGCCACGCTTTAGAGCGCTCCTCGGCGTATTGGGCGAGCTTGTCACCGCGCCGATAGACGCCCAAGATGCGCTGCTCCAGCTCGCGGTACAGCCAGTTGGTGGAGCGCACATCGCGCATGGCCTGCTGATAGGTCTTGAGCGCCTGCTCGTCATCACCCATCAGCTCATACAGCTCGCCCATGTCGCGCAAGGTGGTCGTGCGCGCCTTGACGTCGCGGCCTGCGAGCTTCACGAGGGCTTCATATTGAGCGAGCGCTTGGTCATAGCGCTTGTACTTGACGAGGACCTGCGCGTACTCCATGCGCAGGTATTCGTCGCGCGGGGCGAGCTTGATCAGCTCGTCGTAGTAGCGCTGGGCGCGGTCCCAGTCGCGCTTGTTAAAGGCGAGGTCGGCGAGCTTGCGCAGGACCTCTTGTTTCTTGTCGCGGTCTTTCTCAAGGGTGAGGGCGCGCTCGAAGTCGGCCTCTGCTTGATCGTCGCGCTGGAGCATCATGGCGGCGTGGCCGCGCCCCAGGTGGGCGGCGGCGTTGTCAGCGGAGAGCGCGATGGCGGCGCTGTAGACCTCGTACGCCTCCTCGTAGCGCGCCTTGGCCTTGAGCAGGTGACCCAAGATGAGCTGAAACTTGAGGGTGTCGGGGTTGGCCTTGACCTTGGCTTGGTAGTCGGTGATGAGGCGATCAAGGCCGCCGCCCTTGCCGGTCGTCTCCAGCAGCTTGTTGAGGATGAAGCCCTCGACGGGGTTCTGCTCCAGGATCTGCAAATAGCGCCGGACGATCTCTTGGGTGCGCGCGTCACCGCCACGCACGTCCCATTCTTGGGCGTGGGCGTCAGCGGGCGCGAGCGCGGGCGCGCTGGCCAGAGTGAGCGCGCTCAAGAGCAAGGCGCGCGCTGTGCGCGAGGCGGTCGTCGGCGTCATCTTCATGCGAGGATCTCAGCGAGGCGCGCGGCGTCACGCGCAGGAGGAGCGAGCGGCGCGCGCTGTGCGCGCGTCAAGCCAGCAGTTCAACGGACCGCGCGCAGCATATCATCCCTTAGGGCGCGCGCGCAGCGCGCTGCGCGCATTATTAGGGAGCGCTCAGCACGCGGCGCCCAGGCGGCGCGCGAGCTGTGCGAGCTGCGGATCGTGAGCGCGACCGCGCGCGAGGATGAGCTGTGCGCCTTGGGGGGTGTCCTCGCGCGGGCGCAGCTCAGCGATGAGGGCGCTGCCGTCTGGGCTTAAGCGCACAGCGCTGACATCCTGAAGGTCAAGCTCGACGACGCTTGGGGCGCGCCCGATCAGGGCGCGCTCGTGGCGAAGCACGCCCGCGCCGGGATCAAAGATCCACCGCTCGCTGACGATGAGGCGCGACAGCCCCAAAGCCACGGCCAGCAGCGCGCCCAAGCTCAGGGCGCTGGCGAGCGAGGCCCACACGGGCGGCGGTGAGGGGGCGCCGAGGTGCATGGGGGCGAGCAAGAGCGCGGTCAAGAGCGCGCCCACGAGCAGGCCGACGAGCGCGCGCGTGGCCGCGCTGCGCCAGCGCCCCGCGGGGGTCTGGGCCAAGATCAGCGCATCTTCGTAGGGGGTCAACGACCACATCGACATGGACACCTCGCGCGGCGTGTTGCGTTAAAGGGGCCGCAGTGGTTGTATACTCACCGCGCGCCGTCGCGTCGAGCGCGTCAGCCTGAGCGTGCCCAAAGCGCGCGCCCTCCCCGCTCACCCATGAATCGCTATGGATCTGCGCCGAAAACACAACCGTCACCTGCCGTATCGCGCGGTGATCTGGTTCGTCGTGGCCACGCTCGTGGTGCTGTACTACTTCCAAGAACAGCCTTGGGAGGTGCAGGCCGAGTCGGGGCTCGACGCGGGCGCGGAGCTCGCGCGTGAGGCGTCGAGCGACGTGGTCGTGGTGCTGGACTACCACGTCATCCGCCAGAGCGGGCCGAGGTTTGAGCAGCGCGACTTTAGCGCGGCATGGATCAACCTGTTTGAGCAAGAACTTGGCCCGCTGACCATCGCCACGCCGCAGTCGCTCTCACACAGCGAGCTAGAGCGCGCGCGGGTGATCGTGCTGACGTCGAGCGTGACGCGCGATCTGTCGCCCGCGCTGTTAGAGCGGCTGCACGCGCGCGTGAGCGCGGGCAGCGTCTTGGTGCTGGAGCGCCCGCAGGGGGCGCTGCGCGCCGCTTATAGCGGCGATGGGCGCGCTGGCGAGCGGCGCGGTCAGCAGATCACCTTCGCGCGTCAGCTCCAGAAGCCTTACCTGGATGAGCTGCGCCAGTCGCCGCTGTCCACAGACTTTGTGGGCTCCACGGCCGCGCTCGCGGGCGCCACCACGTGGCTGTCGATCGACGGCGCGCCCGTGATCTACAGCAAGCGCGTGGGCCAAGGCGCGGCGATCACGATCGACCTCGATCTTGGCGAGCAGCTGGTGGCGATGCAGCAGGGCAAGCCACGCGCTGACTTCCACGTCGCCACGCGTGAGGCGAAGCGCCAGTGGGCGAAGACCTCCGATCTGCCGATGCATGAGAGCATGCGCGGCGCGAGCGTGCCTTATGCGGACCTGCTGGAGCGCTTCATCGTGCATGGCGTGATCGCACAGCACACGCCGCTGCCGACGCTGTGGTCGTTCCCAGGCGGCGCGCAAGGGGTCGTCGTCGCGATGCATGAGGATCACACGCTGGGCGATGGCGGCGGCTGGATGCTGGAGCACGAGATCGATCGCAAGGCGGTCAGCTCCTTGTTGACCACCACCCACGCGGGGCTGACCGCCTCTGGCGCGGCCACGATCCATCGCATGGGCGGTGACATCGGGCTGTTGTGGCAGCGCGAGGGCACGCCGCTTGAGCGGCGCGAGCGCATGGGGCTGTGGGGCTTTGAGCCGCTGGCCAGGCCCGTCACCCTCGACAAGCAGCTCGACGCGCTGCGCGCGACGCTGCCCGTGAACTATGTGCGCACCGCGCGCATCTCGGGCGGCTACTGGAGCATGGACTGGGCGCAGCCGTTTGAGCAGCTCAGCGCGCAGGGCATCCGCATTGACATGAGCTATGAGACGCCACGCGTCTCGGGCTACGCCTTTGGCACGGGGCTGCCCTTTCTGGCGCTTGACGCCAGCGGCCTGCCGCTGGGCGTGCGCGAGCTGCCCGTGGTGGTGCCCGATCATCCCATGGAGGGTCCCTCGCTCATGGCGCTGCTGGAGGCCAGCCAGCGCGGCCACCACATGGCCATCACCGTGGCCCACGCGCCGGAGTCCTTCGCAGACTATCCTGACATGGAGGCTTTTGACGCGTGGCTCGCGGTGTTCGACGCGCTCGATCGTACGGGCCATTTGATGACCAGCGCCTATCGTTTTGACACCTTCTTGCGCTCGCGGCGCGCCTCCAGCTTGCAGAGCAAGATCATCGACGGGGTGAAGATCCCGCGCAGCGCCAAACCCGAGGACGCGCCTACGCCGCAGGCGGAGATCGCCAGCAGCCGCGAGGGCAAGCTGCTGCGGATCACCGCTGAGTCGAAGCAGCAGGGCATGTGGCTGTCTGTGCCCGAGGCGCTGGATGAGCACCTCTTCGCGACCGCACGGCAGCGGATCAACCGCATCGGCGGCGAGCTGGTGTCCACGGAGCTGTCCTCGCAGGAGGGTGAGCTGGTGGGGTATGGGTTGCGGCTGATCCCGCTGGAGCGCGGCTTTAACACGGTGGACGTCTACTATCAGGCGCCCCCAGCCTCTGCACCGTGAGCGTGACGCGATGAGCCAAAGGATGTCCGTGTTACACGCGCTGCGCTGGGATCTGGCGCTGCTGGGCGCGCTGGCCTTCGCGCTGGGGCTCTTGCACCTGATGCGTGAGCCGCGCGTGCAGCTCGCCAGCGAGCTGCAAACCGAAGGATCTAAGCCGCCCGATCGCATCGAGGGCGACGTCTTGCTCCTGTTACCCGACTCACCTGCTGCCGAGGCCAGCTCGCTGGGCGAGCTGGACTGCAGCTATGGGTGGTTCAACAGCCTGTGGCAAGAGTATGGCAGCTTCGCCACCGCGCTCAAGCGCAGCTTGAGCCCGGAGCTGCTGGCCGGACGCTCCGTGGTGATCGTGCCCGCGCGCGTGGCGCGCGACATGCCGCCCACGGGCATCAGCGCGCTGGAGCGGTTCGCGCGCGCGGGCGGCCAGGTGATCGTCGAGCAGCCGCCGCAAGGCTGGGAGGCGCTCACGGGGCTCGCGCACAACGCCAAGACGCGCGAGGCGCAGCGCATCACCTCCGCCGAGGGGCTCGGCTTGCACGGCCCGACGCGAAAGCACCTGCCGCATGTGCCCATGACGGGCACCTTGCAGATCGCGCCGCCGATGCCGATGGCGCCGCAAGGACCAGTGCTCTTGGAGGTGGACGGCCAGCCGGGCCTCATCACCCACGCGGTTGATCAGGGCCGCGCGCTCACGCTGCTGTTCAACTTTGGCTGCGTCATCACGGCGCTGCAGCAGGGCACGCCCACGCGCGGCATGACCTTCACGCGCGAGGGGCCGCCGGGGCCGCTGCGCACCGCCGATCGCACGGCCGATCCGAAGCTGCGCGAGGGCAAGGTGCCTTACGCGGACCTCTTAGAGCGCGCCATCTTCACGCCGCTGTCTGAGCCTCGGCCCATGCCCAGGCTGTGGCCCTATCCAGGCAAGCACGCAGGGGCGATGCTGCTCATCCACCCCACGCCTGGCAACACGCGCGCAGCCCTCGGCTATGCCGACTGGGCGCGCAAGCAGCAGGCTACGAGCACCGTGCTCGTGGCCTCCGATCGCCTCACGCCGCCGCAGCGCGCCTTGCTTGATCAATCAGGCGCGGAGATCGGCCTGCTCTGGGTGCGCGGCGCCACGCGCGCGCGCGCGCAAGATCTCGTGGGGCTTGGCGCCATCAAGCCGCTGGCCCGCGAGCTGAGCTTGGCCGCGCAGCGCGAGCGGCTGCAAGACGCCCTGCCCGACGATCGTGAGGTCCGCGTCGTCACCGTCGAAGACAGCCACTGGGACCCAGGCTTCAGCGACACCTTCGGCACACTCGCCGCAGCCAAGCTCCGCATGGACGCAAGCTTTGGTCCGGCCGATCGCGATGATTATGGGTTCTTGTTTGGCACTGGCTACCCGTTCTATCCGCTCGATGAGCGCGGCCTGCCCATCCCGATCTTAGAGCTGCCCTATGTGCTGCACGAGAGCTCGCTCACGCTTGATCGCCTCAAGCAGTTCTTGGGCAACAGCCAAGCGGACTTCCACCAGCCCATCACCGTGCGACTGTCCAGCACGGCGATGCGACAGGCCCCAGGCGCTGGGATTTTAACCGCGATAAGACAGGCCCATGAGCTGGCGCGCCAGCACAATCACTGGATCACCACGATGGGGGAGCTGCTGGACTTCGTGTCCGCGCGACGCCAGTCCTCGCTGACGAGCCAGTGGGCGCCTGCCGCGCGCAGGCTCACCATCTCCGTGAACCTGCTCGGCACCGCCAGCCGCACCATCACCACAGGCGCGGTGCCTGGGGTGTCGTTCCCGCGCACGTATCGCGGTGAGGAGGTGGAGCGCGTGACCATGGATGGCAAGGAGATCCCGCTGAAGGTCATCGCGACCAGCGGCCCAAGCCTCGATCGCATCGTCGAGGTCGCCCCAGGGCGCCACACCATCTCAGTCTATTATAAGAACCCCAACGCGCTGCCCGTGACGCCTTGACGCGAGCTCAGCGCGCTGTCTTTGAAGTGCGCCCTGCCCCGTGCAACCCACCCGCTCGCTTGGACGATCCCCGCATTGGATGCGGCTCAGCGACGCACCGCGCCAGAGGTCGTGGAGGAGCCAAGCGCCCACGCAAGCGCGCCGCATCGCTTAAATTAGACCTCACGCAGCAGACCACCGCGCCCCATGAGGCTCACTCGACGAGCGCGATCTGATCGCGCGACAGCCAGCCGGAGGTGCCGTCGGCGAGGTTGATCTTGACCCACCCCTCGCGCTGCTCAAGCGCGCGCAGGCGCTGGCCTGGGATGAGCGTCGTGGCGCTGACGCGCGGCGCCGCGTGGGGGCTTGGCCCCTCGCGCACGATCGGCTGCTCCGCCATGATGATGAGCGGGGTGGTGGTGCTCATGATATGCTCACGCGCGGTCCAGCCGATGGCGCAGACGACCGCGTACAGCAGCGCCATGAACGCGAGCATCGAGAGGTAATCACGCCAAGCTGAGCCTTCGAAGCGACGACGGAGGAGCAGCACGAGCAGCGCGACCCAGAGCGTGGCGAGCAGCATCCAGGCGAGCGCGGCGGGCGGCAGGCGGCGCGCCAGATCCCAGCCGCCTAGCGCGTCATCTTCTCCTACGCGCTGCGCGCGTCCGCGCACGCGCTCCATCGCGCGCGTCTGGATCAGGCGCGTCACCACGTCGAGGTTGTGGGCGATGTCGCGCGCGCGCGGCTCGTACAAGCGCGCTCGCTCTAGCGCCAAGCGCGCGCGCGGCAGCTCATCGGCGAGCGTGAGGGAGAGCGCATAGTGGTAGAGCAGCGTGGGATCGTTGGGGGTTTGCTCAAGCAGCGCCTCCCACTGCTTCGCGGCTTTTACGAAGTCTCCCGCGTCATGCGCCTTGATGGCGGCCGCGATGCGCTCGTCGCTCGGGTTCGCAGGCGCGCTTGAGATGACCGCGCCGCTCGCGCCTTGCATGTTGTGGGCCTGAGCTTGCGTCTGCGGAGCCTGTGACAGCGACTGGGGTGGGAGCTGCGCCTGCGACTGTGCGGGCGCGCCGAGCGCCAAGCCAAACCCAAGGCACAGCAGGACCTGCGCGACGTGCGCGCCAGCCGAGCTAGAGGACGCGCGCTTGCGCGCGTCCTCTAGCTCGCGCACGAGCGCTTGGGCGTGCTCCAGCATCAGCGCGCTGCTGTCGGCGTCTTGCGACGCGGTGGACGCGAACCGCGCCCGATAGCACTCGCCGACAAGCTCACCGGCGCGCGCGGCGAGCTGGGCGTCGACGCCTTGGGGTCGCAAGCGGGCGGGCAGCTCACCGGGCGTGATCGCGCCTGAAGGCAGCGCCCACGCCTCGCCAAGATAAGCGCCAAGCGCGTCGTGCGCGGCCTCATAGCGCTCGCCTGCGGCGAGCTGATGGGCCGCCTGTAATGCGGCCAAGGCCTGCTGTGCGGCGCGCTTGCGCCGGCGCGCAGGCGTGGCGCGCCGGCGCTGAAGCGCGTCTATGACGCGCGCGCCGATGAGCAACCACACGATGCCAAGCACAGCCAAGAGCATGGCGCCCCAATACAGCGGCCTCTCGGCTGGCGCGCCAGCGCGCTGGGCGCTGGCTGCGGGCGCGCTGAGGTCGCGGCGCAAGCCGCGCAGCTCGGCGCGCAGCGCGGAGCTGGCGTCCGCGCGCTCAGTGCCTGTGCGCCGCGCCGCAGGCGGCGCAGGCGCCGCCTCCATCAGCAGCTCCCCCTCGCCCACGTTGATCGTCAGCGCGTCGCTGCGCTTGGTCTGATAGACGCCCTGCTCCGGATCAAAGTAGACGAACGAGAGCGCGGGGATGACGAGCTGACCTGCGCGCGTGGGCGTAAGGCTGATGACGCGGGCCTTGGTCCCGCCCACCTTCGCGCTCTGACGATCGGTCTGGATCTTGTCTTCGCTGCCATCAAGGCGCGCGCCCTCTAGCTCACCCAGCTCGGGCAATCGCAAGCGCCCTGGCTGGCCGAAGCCCCTGGCGACCACGCTGATCGTGAGCGGCTGCCCGACGCGGGTGCGCAGCGTCGAGGCCATCACCCTGAAGTCCCACTGGCCGACGTTGCCCTCGTCAAAGCCTCCCGGGGCGCCTGGCGGCAGCGGCTGGATGTCGAGCTTGATCGGATCACTCTCAATGCGCTGCTCGCGAGGCGCGCTCATGAAGCCGCCCTCCACGATCGTCATGCGCATGGGCTCGATCTCGGTGGCGCCCGCGCGCAGCGGGAACAGCGCGTAGCGGCGCAGCAGCGCGCGCTCCAGCATGCGGCTGCCCTCGCGCACGAGCTGACGCACGCCCGTGGTCTTGTCTTGCAGCTCCTCCACCCAGAAGTCATCCAGGCGAAGATCATCAGGGGGGTGAAGCTGCGCGCTGCTCAGGTGCGCGTCGCGGTACAGGTGATAGTCGAGCGTGATCTGCTCACCTACATAGGGCTTGCGCCCCTGGGGGGTGAGGTTCAAGGCGATAAACAGCTTGTCTTGCTTGACAGCGGCGCCCTGACGAGGCGCCTTGCCCTGCTCCACGACGCGCACCGTGCGCGCCTCACCCTCTAGGCGCTTGTCGCCCACGGTCGCGACCGGCGGCGCGATGCTCAGCTCGCCGGTGCGGCGCGCGCGCAGGTTGTAGATGATGGTGAGGCTGCGGCGCGCGCGCCCATTGATGATGGCGTACTGAGGCATCTGCGTGCGCCCCAGCAGTGAGAACGGGCGCAGGTCGGGCTCACGATCCAAGCGGAGCTGCTCAGCGCCCTCCACCGACAGCGTGATGGTGTATTGGAAGGCCTCGCCAAGCTCGACCACCTCAGGATCGACTGAGACAGACATCTGCGCGCTGTCAGCGCGCGCGATCGCGGGCAACAGCAGCGCGGTCAAGAGCAGCAGCGCTGCCACAAGCGGCGCGCGCGCGGTGTCACCAGTCTTTGTCAATGTAACGTCCTGGGGTCTGCTCCAGGGCCTTACGCATCTGGAAGTTATCATCGCTCTCCTCAAGCGCGCGAAGGATGTCCTCGACGCGGCGCATCTCTGGCGACATCTCACCAGCCTCCTCACCTGACTCCGGCTCACCCTCGCCCGCATCACCCGGCTCAGGCTGCTGCGCCTCAGGCTCCTCGCCCTCCTGCGGCTGAGGTTGGTCTTTGGGCTGGCCCTCATCGCTCGGATCGCCAGGATCTTTAGACTCAGGTTGATCCGGTGACTGCTCGTCTTGCTCGCTCGGGTCTTGGCTGTCGTCGGGCTTCTGCGGGTCTTCGGACTTGTCTTGCTCCTGCTCATCTTGCTCAGACTGATCCGAGTCATCGGGGCTCGACTGAGGGTTGAGCTGGATCAGATGATAGAACACAGGCTCACCTTGCACGCGCACGAGCGCGTGATCGCCCGCGAGTTCGCGCGCTTGCAGCACGCGGTCGATCCGGATCATGTCACGCTCCTCTTGGGTGGCATCATCCTTGAGCTCAGGGCCGGGGGCCAGCTCAGCGCGCAGCAGGATCTGATCGCCCGTGGCGCTCAACAGCTCAAGCTCCGGCACAGGCGGCGCATCACCCCCTGGGCGATGCACCGCCGACAACCCCAGCCCCAGCGCGGGGGGCGGCTCTTGAGGCGGCTGCGCCTTGCTCTGCTTAGGCTTGGCGTTTGCATCGGCGGCAGCGGGTGGCGGCGGCAGCGGCACCTTGAACATGTCCTGATCATCGGGACACAGCCGCAGGTAGCGGTGCATCGGCGCCTGCGGATCGAGCGTGGTGGCCTCGGCCACGGTGTTGTTCGGCTCATTGCGATCGACGCCGAGCGGACAAGGCGCGTAGCTGTAGAGATCGAGCGAGTACGGCCCCTGCTGCGCGTTATCCTCGCCATAGACCTTGATCAGCACCTCGCGTGGCGCGTCAACCTCCCACAGCCCGGCCGTGACGAGCCCGCTCTCACGCGTGCCACGCGCCAGCACCTTGCCGGTGCGCGGGTCCAGCAGCTCCAAGCGCAGCTGCGGCGCGGCCTCCTGCGCGGGGTCTTGCCCCGGTGACAGATCCACGAACAGCGTGTCACCCAGCTCCAGCGGGATGGAGAACCAGTCCTCATCACCAGGGCAGGTGTGCAGCTGATGCGAGCCGACCGTCAGCGCCGCCGCTTGGCGCGGGTTGTTGTTCGGCTCATAGCGATCCTCGACCGCCTCACACGGCGGGATCGCCTTGATGGTGAGCGTGTAGCTGTACTCTAAGTCTTCTTCGGCGCGCGCGCTCAAAAGCAGCGCCGTGGCGCCCTCAGTGAGCATGTCCTGGGTCACTGTGAAGCTCTGGATCTGGCGTGTGACCTCGCGCGCCTCATTGACCTTGTCCAGCGCCCCAGGCTCGCTGGTCTGCGCCAAGCCGCGATCAATCGCCACCATGCGCTCGCCCGCGCCATCATAGAGCGTGAGCTGAAGATCCTCAGGCGCGGGCAAGAACGGCTGCTCCGCGTCGGGCAAAACGCGCAGCGCCTTAAACGTCGCGCTGATCTCCACCTGCGTGCCGACCAAGGCGGGGATAGAGAACCAGTCCTCATCGCCGCCGCACAGCACCAGGTCCTTCAGCTCGGGCTGCTCCACACGGGTCGCCTGTGCCCCGCTGTCATTGTCCTCGCTCGGGTCGTCGAGCTGGGCGCAGGGCGGATACTTCTTGAAGAACGCCAGCTCCATGTGATGCACGGCGTCGAGGTAGGCCTGTGACTGCAAGCCGCCCGGCAGCGACGCGCGCAGCTCGGCGGCCTGGCGCGACGCATCATAAGCCTCGCCCCACAGCTCACGGCGCGCGAACACGAGGCCGAGGTTGTAAGCGACATCCGCCAGCAGCTCGGGATCGCGCGTCTCCATGGCGCTGGCGAGCACGCTCTGCGCCTGCTCAAGCTCCCCCTTGCCGAGCAGCGCGGTGCCGATGTTGTAGCGAAGCGCGGGGCTGTCGCCGCGCTCACGCTGCGCCTCACGGTAGGCCGCCAGCGCGTCATCCCAGCGCGCCTGGGCCATCGCCTCATTGGCGCTGGTGATCTCGGGCAGCGGGCGCACCAGCGCGTCATCGCAGCCAAGCGCGCACAGCGCCAGCGTCAGCGCGCCCCACACCCGCACCTTGCGCCGACGCTCGCTCAAGCCGAGCGCCAGCAGCAAGCAGCCCAGCGCGGGCCATAAAAACCACATGAAGCGATCCTCGTAGCGCTGACGCATCATCGCCTCCAGCTCCGAGCGCTCCTGCTCATTGATATAATCAATGAGCGCGCTCGACACCGATCCCTCACCGCTATAAGTCAGGTACACGCCGCCCGTCTCACGCGCCATCCGCTCCAGCGTAGAGACGTCAGGGCGCGTGTAGACAAACTCACCGCTGCGATCGCGCTTGTAGCCTGTGAGGGCGCCGTCCTCACGGAAGATCGGGATGCGCGCGCCCTCGGGGCGCCCTAACCCCACGGTCACGAGCTTGATCCCTGAGGCGGCCGCCTGACGGGCGCTCGCGATGGGGTCCGACTCATGATCTTCGCCGTCGGTGATGAGCACGATGAGGCGAGTGCGGGCTTGCTTCATGGGCGCGAGGGCGTCCTTGAGCTGGGACTGAGCGCGCTCCCCGGTGAGCAGCTCCACGCTGTCGCTGATAGCGCGCCCAAGCGACGTGCCGCCGAGCGGCATCTGCGACGGGTGCAGCTTGTCCAGATAGAAGCGCATCGCGCTGTAGTCTGTCGTCAGCGGCGACTGCGCGAAGCTCACCGCCGTGAACACCACCAGCCCCACCCGATCGCCACCGAGCGCCTTCATGGTGCCGTCGATCTCGCGGCGCGCTGCGTACAAGCGGCTGGGGGCGATGTCTTGGGCGAGCATGCTGTTGGACATGTCGAGCGCGAACACGACGTCAACGCCCGTGCGTCGCACCAGCTGATCGGCCTTGCCCCACTGGGGCTGCGCCCAGGCCACGATCAGCAGCGCCAGAGCGAGCAGCGTCAGCGCGGCTTGCAAGAGCTGCGACGCGCGCGAGCTGGTGGCGCTCATCGCGCGCATCAGCGCCAGATCGCCCGCGCGGGTGGTGACATGCACGCGCCAGCGCCAATAACCGTAGATGGCGAGCGTCAGCGCGGGCAGCGCCAGCAGCCAACGCAAGGACTCTGGACGCGCGAAGTGCACGAGCGCCGTCGCGTCCGGCTTGTAGAGCCAAGCCCAACCTACCAGCGCGGCTTGGACTGCCAAGATCCCCACCAGCGTCCCCGTCATCGCGCGCGCCTCACTCACTGCCACTGCCTCACTCATGGATAACGCCTCAGCACGGTGTGACGCAGCGCGAGCTGCCCGATCAGCAGCACGATCGCCCACGCGAGCCACGGGTGATAGCGCTCCTCCACCTCCACATGCGTCGCGTCCTCCAGCTTCGCGCGCTCAAACTTATCGAGGATCTGGTGCAGCCCCTCCTCCAGCGCCTGGCGATCCACCGCCCGCAGATACTCGCCGCCGGTGAGCTGCGCCATCTCTTGTAACAGCGGCGGGTTGATCGGGAACTCGCGCTCTTGGTATGAGGTCTGACCGCTGAACATGTCGCGGCCCACGGGCATCAGCGTCAGCCCCTCCTTGCCCACCAAGATGGGGAAGATCTTCACGCCTAAGGTCTTCGCCATCTCAGCCGCTTGGCGCGGGGAGATGTTGCCGCCGCGCCGATCGCCGTCAGTGATGAGGATCAGGATCTTGGTCGTGGCGTCGCTGTCTTTGAGGCCCGCCACCGCGCGCCCGGCCGCGTTGCCAATGGCCGTGCCGCCTTGGTTGATGTCGCCAAGGCGCAGCCGATCGAGCATCCCCAAGATGGTGTTGTAGTCGAGCGTCAGCGGGAACTGGAGGTAGGCCTCGCTGCCGAAGACGACCATCCCGATGCGATCGGCGCGGCGACTGCGCACGAAGGTCTTGAGCGTGTCGATGGCGATCTCAAAGCGATCTTGAGGGCGCTTGCCCCGACGCTCAAGCTGCGCGATCTCCTCGCGCGACATGTCGATGGCGCGCATGGAGCCAGACATGTCGAGCGCAAGATAGATGTCAATGCCCTCGACCTCGACCTCTTGGGCCTGCAAGCGCTGCGGGCGCGCCATCGCCACGATCAGCAGCCCCAGCGCCAGCAGCGCCAGCACATCGGGCAGCGGATCAAGCCACACGCGCCAGGTGCGCCCACGGCTGGCGGCCAGGCGCGCGCGTGAGAACACGAACACGCCCGCGCGGCGACGCCGCAGCGCGGGCCACAGCCTCAGCGCGCCGAGCGCGGGGACCAGCAACAGCAACGCCAGCATGGCGGGGTTTGCAAGCTGCGTCTCCATTGTTCAAGACTCCCTGGGCGGCGTGTCCGCCTCGATCACATCCACCAGCGCGTCCCACGCGTCGTCCAGCGCCTCGCTCGTCGCGCGCGCCTCAGGCTCAAGCGACGTGGTGGGGTTCAGCTGTGCCTCCCAGGCGTGGGATGACTCAAGCTCAAGCGTCGGCGTCAGCTCAAGCGTCGGCGTCAGCGGGGGCGCTGCATCGGGCGCTGCATCGGGCGCTGCATCGGGCGCATCCCCTTGCGCCTCGACCGCATGGGATGCGGCTGCGACAGCAGCCGCCTGTGAGGTCGCGCGGGGCGCGCCCATGGCGCG
>CAYXWB010000035.1:0-12791 GCA_964468515.1 uncultured Bradymonadales bacterium
CCCCCGGGGGGCGGGGCGGCGCCCCCCCGCGCGCCTCTTGTGCGCTGCATTGTGGGGGGAGGTAGGTGGGGGTGTTAGGGTGTAGTACACTGGCCGAGGGTGTCGGGATCACCGCCCATACAGACGCGCGCATCAGCGCACTGCGTGTCATCGGTGCAGGGGCTGCCCTCGGCCCCGTCGGCGCAGCCGCCCAAGGTCTGCGAAGTGGTCTTCACGCAGTAGAGCTGCGTTTGGGGGCAGTGCGAGGCGTCAAGGCAGCGTGAGGGGAAGCACTGGGGCGACTTGTCGGGCAAGAACGCGCTGGTGCAGACGGCGCCTGAGCCGCCCGGATCGCACAGGTCATCGCCATCACAGGCGGGCAGGCTCACGCAGACGGTCTCAGCGCCCTCAGCGCGGCAGAGCTGATCGGCGGGGCAGCCATCGGGCCCAGTGAGCGTGACGGTGCAAGGCAGCGGCGGGTTAGGGTTGACGCACTCACCCTCCTCACACACCTCACCCTCGACCATGCAGACGACGCCTTGGCAGGGATCAACAGGGGGGTTGTCCATGCAGGTGCCCGCCATGCAGGTCTGATTGGCGCCACACATGACGCCTTGGCATGGATCGCCCGGCGGGTTGTTGACGCAGGTGCCGCTCATGCAGGTCTGGTTGGCGCCGCACATGACGCCATCGCAAGGATCGATGGGCGGGACATCCACGCATCCGCCATCCATGCAGACCTGATCCTCGCGACAGGAGACGTCCTCGCAGGGGTCAGCGTTGGGGTCGAGGCACTCACCAGCGGCGCGATCGGGGGCCTTCACGCAGGTCTCGCCAGTGGCGCAGTTCATGGCGTCAAGGCAGCCCTCGACGCAGCGGTTGAGCACGCGGTCGGCGCAGTAAGTGCCCGCTTGACAGGTCACGGGGGCGTCGTCGTTGAGGGCGTCGAGCCCGCATGAGCTATGCCCCGCGCTGCTGTCGGGGGTGGTCGTGTTGGGATCGGGGTTGGCGGGCGCAGGATCGCCGCCGCACGCGCTGGCGAGGGTGGCGAGCGCGATGAGGCTTGCGAGACGAGCGAGCACGGGGCGTTGAGTCATAGGTGGCTCCGGGCGAGGGCGAGCAGCTTGCTTAGGTGACACCCCCTGAGGTTAGCACGCGCTCACTCGGGCGTGCTAGCTGACATTGTGGCCGCGCGAGGTCCGCTTTAAGCTTGGCGCGAGCTGATCTCTTGGGATCGGGCGTGAAGATGATGGCGCCGCCAGCGTCTACAGGGGCGGCCGCAGCGCGGCCGTCTTGAGCCAGTGATCTTCAAGGATGAGGTGAGCGATCGTGATGTCAGCGCCTCAGGCCTGACCAGCCTCGACGCGTTGTGCGAGCGGCTGTCGCGGGCGCTCGCGGAGTCCTCCCCGCTCTACGCCGCGATCGATCCTGAGGCCACCTCGCGTCAGCCTCAAGCCACGCTCGCCGCGATCGACGCGCAGCGCTGCTGGCTGGTGCTTGATGACACGCGCTTGCTTGATCATGAGGCGCTCTGGACGCTGGTGCAGCTGGTGGCGCGCCATGGGCGTCGCGGGCGCTGGGTGGTGATCGCGCGCGAGCCAGGGCGCTCAGATCTGAGCGCGTGGGTGCAGGTGGGGCCGCTGGCGCGTGAGCAAGCGCAGGCGCTGGTGGCGTCGTGGCGCTGGCGCGCGCCCATGAGGTGGCGTTCAGTGAGCGCCCAGATTCGCTCGCTGAGCGCGCAGGCGCGCTGCGAGCGCGCGCGTCATTGTGGCGCGACGCGCTATGAGGCTGAGGCGGCGCTGTTTGAGGTGCTGACGCAGCGGCCCGTGGCGCCTGAGGCGCTGGAGCATGTCGCCGCAGCGTCTGCGTCGCCGCAGGCGTCGCGGCGCGCGAGCGCCTCGCTCGGGTGTGAGGTCGCGCTGGACTGGCTCGATCATCGCGTGGTCGAGGCGGCGCTCGCGTGGACGGGCTGGCGAACGCCGCCCGTGCTCGATGCCAGCAGCGCGGCCTCAGAGCTCGCCTGGGGGGTGATGCGGCTCAGCAGGTGGTGTGGGGGCCTGTGACGGCGCGCCTTGACCTGTCAAGGCGCGCCGTCCTCTGTGCGCTGATCGAGGCGCTGGCCAAGCGCGACGGGGTGGCGAGCAAAGAGGCGCTGGTGGAGGCGCTGTGGCCGAAGATCGGGGCCTACCATCCGCTGCATCGTGACAATCGACTGCGCGTCGCCGTGCGCAAGCTGCGCGCTGCGCTAGGTGAGGCGCTGGGCGAGGAGCGCGACTGGATCGCGACCACCCAAGAGGGCTATGCCTTGGCGCGGCCTTTTCATTATCTCGGGGTAATCGATGGCGAGGCGGGCGCCCGCTCAGGTGCATCGGGCGCATGAGCTGGGCGAGGACCCGCATGAAAGCTCATGCTGCGAGGGGTGGGTTGAGAGGTCGTGATGACGCGTGCTCCGTTTGCAGGGCGCGTCATCGCTTGAGCGAGGTGGGACAGTTCATGTCACCGATGCAGCCTGACTCACAGCGCGAGAGGACCTGATCCGCACAATAAGAGCCCGGATTACAAGAGATGGCCTCCTGTCCAAACGTGCCGCAGCCTGTCTTGCCCGCGCGCGGTGGGGTCGTGTGGGTAGGGGGCGTCGTGCCGGTGGGCGGGGTGGTCGTTTGCGGATCATCACCACCGCAGGCGGCGAAGTGGAGGGTGTACAGAGAGAGCGCGATGAGGCGGTGAAGGCGCATAGGGGCTCCAGCAGAGGGTGAGGCAGCGCACGCGCTGCGGGTTGAGCTGCCCTCTGCTGTAATCGTCTCCCCTAGAGGCGCGCTACCAGGCGCTGATGTCAGCTGATGTCATGACGCCTCGGTGGGGTCCACGCCACCGCCTACGACCTCACCGACGCGCGCGAGCGTGGCGACGTGCTCGGCTGCGCCGAGCACGTCGCGCCAGCTTGGCGAGGGCGTCCAAGGGCGCGGCCAGCTGCCGAGCTGGTCGCGCTTGAGCGCCATCACGCGCTGGGCGCTCTGATGGATGCGCGCGGCGAGGGCGGGGTCTTGCGCCGCGACGCGCAGCGCGTGAGCGCGGGCGCGCTCCCACTTGTCGCGGGTGTGACAGATCAGGAACAGGTCCACGCCCGCGCGCAGGCCGCGCTCGACCATCGACTCGATGGTGTGATGGTCGGCGACGGCCTTCATCTCCAAGCAGTCGCTGACGACGACGCCCTCAAAGCCTAGCTTATCGCGCAGCGTGTGCTGGATGACGGCCTCGCTCAAGGTGGCGGGGTAGATGGGATCGAGCGCGGCGACGACGACGTGCGCGGTCATGAGCATGGGCAGCTTGGCGCGCGCCGCGCGCGCAAATGGCAGCAGCTCCACGCGGTCTAGGCGCGCGCGATCGTGCAACAAGGTGGGCAAGGTGAGGTGGCTGTCTTGGGCGGTGTCACCGTGACCGGGGAAGTGCTTGCCGCAAGGGATCACGCCGCCCATCATGTGTCCCAACGCCCACGCGCCGCCCATGCGTGCGACCGTCTCAGGATCATCGCTGAAGGCGCGATCGCCGATGACGGGGTTGTGTGGGTTGGTGTCGACGTCGAGCACGGGGGCGAAGTTGAGGTTAAACCCGAGCGCTTGCAGCTCTGCGGCGACGACCTCGGAGATGGCGGCGACCAGGCGCGTATCACCGCGCGCGCCGAGCTGACGCATGGGCGGCACGGGGCTCAGCGGCGCGCGCAAGCGCACGACGCGGCCGCCTTCTTGATCGACGCACACCAAGGGCGTCGCGGGCGCGGATGCGCCCGCAGCGTGCAGTGATGCGGTCAAGCGGCAGACCTGCGCGATGTCGTCGGCGTCGACGTTGCGACGAAACAAGATGGCACCGCTGACCTGACCTTGGGCGATGGCGTCGAGCGCGAAGTCGGGCGCGACGTGGCCGTCAAAGCCGATGATGAGGAGCTGGCCGAGCGCTTGCTCAAGGGAGAGTTCTTGGCTCATGGTGTGGTCGTGCTCTGTGTGGTCACGCTCTGCGTGACAGCGCGCGGATCGAGGACATCACGCAGCGCGTCGCCTAAGAAGTTGAGCCCCAGCACGCTCAGCATGATCGCGAACCCTGGCACCATGGCCAGGTGCGGGGTCAGCAAGAAGTAGCTCGCGCCCTGATCCAGCAGCGCGCCCCAGCTCGGTGAGTTCTGAGGGCCGAGGCCGAGGAAGCTCAGCGAGGCCTCGGCCAAGATGGCGCCCGCCACGCCGAAGGTCGCCTGCACGATGAGCGGCGCGGTGACGTTGGGCAGGATGTGCAAGAACAGGATGCGCGGCGTGGTGAAGCCGAGCGCGCGCGCGGCCTCCACGTAGGGGCGCTCACGCTCTGACAGGATCTGCCCGCGCACCAAGCGCGCGTAGCCCGCCCAGCCCGTGACGCTCAGCGCCCCGATGACCGCGGGCAGGCTCGGCTCTTGGCTGATAAAGATCAGCAAGATCGCCAGCAAGATCCCAGGGAACGCCATCACGATCTCGGTGACGCGCATGATCACCTCGTCGATCCAGCCACCAAAGTAGCCTGAGATGCTGCCGAGGGTGATCCCCACAAAGGCGCAAGACAGCACCGTGCCCAAGCCCACCAGCACGGCCACGCGCGCGCCGTGGATCATGTGAGAGAGCACATCGGCGCCGTTCTCATCGGTGCCTAGCCAGTGCGAGAGGCTTGGGCCTTGGAGCTGGCGCGTGACGTCCACCGCGTCGAGCGGGTAGGGCGCGAGCCACGGCGCGAGCAGCGCCACCAAGCCCACCGCTGACACGATCACGACGCCGCTCCAGCCCAACCACCCCGGCTTAAACGCGCGGCCTTTGTAGCGCAAGCGTGCCATGCTCAATCATACCGGATGCGCGGATCGACCAAGCCATAGAGCAGGTCGGTCAGCAGGTTCACGAGCACATAGCTAAAGGACATCATCAGCACGCAGCCTTGCACGATCAGGTAGTTGCGCTGCTCAATGCCATCGAGCAGCAGCATGCCGAGGCCCGGTCGCGCGAAGATCTTCTCGACGATGATGGCGCCCGTGAGCAGCGCGCCGAACTGCAAGCCGAGCACGGTGATCACGGGGATGAGCGCGTTGCGCAGCGCGTGGCGCATGACCACGCGGCTCGCGCGCACGCCCTTGGCGTGCGCGGTCCTGATGTAGTCTTGGCTCAAGGCCTCCAGCATGCTGGAGCGCAACATGCGCGTGAGCTTCGCGGCCAAGCCGCTGCCTAGCGTGATGGCGGGCAGCACCAGCGCGCTCAAGCCCGTGACCCCCGCGCCTGGGTTAGGCAGCGCTTGCAAGGTGAGGCTGAACAAGATGAGCAGCATCGGCCCAAGCCAAAAGTTCGGGATAGCCACGCCTGCCAGCGCCACCACTGCCGCGCCTTGATCGATCCAAGAGCGCGGCCTGAGGGCTGCGGCGACGCCCAGCGGCAGCGCCAGCAAGATGGCGACCACCAGCGACGCGAGCGCAAGCTCTGCGGTCGCGGGCAGGTTTGTGATGAGCTTCTGCGCCACGGTGACGCCGCGCTCATCGCACAGCTCGCCAAACGTGCCGTTGAACACATCACCCCAGAACAGCAGGTATTGTTCAGGCAGGCTGCGATCCAGGCGCAAACAAGCGCGCAGCGCCTGCTTGTCAACCTCCAGCGCCTCCTCACCGAGGATCGACTCCACCGGATCGCCCGGCACCGCGCGCAGCACGCCGAAGACGAGCGTGACGACGCCCGCGATGACGAGCAGCGAGGCGAACAGGCGTCGAATCAGGAAGCGCGTCATGGCTTGTGCAGCTTGGGCGTCGGGCAAGAAAAGACAAGAGGCTAGGCTAACCGCCTAGCCTCCAGCGTGTGTCACAGGCGGCTCATGGTGCGGGCGGCGTCTCGGCCGGCGGCGCCGCTGCGGTGGCGCCTTGCGCGGGGGCGAGCTCCGCGCCGCCAGCGGTCCCAGCGGCGGTCTCACCGGTGGTGCCGGTCGTCGTGCCAGCGGCAGGCGCGTTGTTCACGGGCTCGGGGCGAGGGGGGCTCGCGACGAGCGGCGCGACGACGACCTGCTGTTGCTCGGCGGGCTTGTTGGCGCTGAGCTTGGAGAGGTCACCCGTGGCGGCGGCGCTCAGCGGCACCCAGAAGATGCCGATGAGCAGCGCTGAGGCCAGCAGCCCGAACATCCACATGGCGGTGGGGCGCTCTTTGCCTTCTTGGTTGAGCTTATAGAAGGCGAAGTAGAACGTGTAGGGCGGCAGCAGCAGCGTCATGATGCCGGGGCCAGGGCCAAGTCGAAAGGCATACTTCGACAGGCCGATGGCACCATAGATGAAGCTGGCGAAGGTGACGGCCAGCAGCGCGAGCGTGATAATAACGAGTGACATTCATCCTCCCTGAAGGGCGTCCGCCTGTGCGGCGCGCCAGAGGCGCCGATGACAGACCGGGGGGCGTCGGATCGATGTGAGGGGGGCGAGTGCGTCAGGAGCGGGTGAGCTGCGCCTGACGTAGCGCGCGCGAAGACCACACCCTTTAGCTGATAGGCTGTAGGGCTGTCAACTCATGAGGCTTTAGTCATCATACTCAGTGCGCAGCTTCTCTAAGCCTGCGGCCTCGACCTGGCGGATGCGCTCGCGGGTGAGGTTGAGCAGCTCGCCCACCTCCTCCAGCGTGATGCCGCCGCGATCGGCCACATCCAGCGAGCACGTCTCCGACAGCTCCCAGACCTCGAGGTCGGGGAAGTTGAGCTTGATGGAGCCGGTGTGGGGGTTGACGTCGAGGTACAAGTGGTACTTGCACGAGACGAACGGGCAGGGGCGATCGGCCGTGCGACAGTCGTCGCGATGGTTAGGCCGCACGCCTGACAGCTCCTCCAGGATCGACTGCGTCTCCGCGCGCTCATCCGGGCTGAGGCGCTTGAGGGCGATGGTCTTGCTGCGTCGCAACCCCTTACGCGCGCCGCGCTTGTTGGAGGTCTTGCGACGCTTCTTTGGGCTGTCTGTCATGCGATCTTACCGTCTGCCTCAGAGGAGATCGTCTCGCTGGCGACGAGGGTGATGACGGCGACAGTAGCCACCGCCGCGCCCGCTTGTCAAGCGCGCCGCGCGCTTACATCCCAGGTAATCGCCCCCAAGCCAAGCGCGCGCGTCGCGGGGGTGTCACTTTACAGGGTCACAGCGGCGCGCTATGCCCCTGCTCATCGCGCGCAGTCTCACCTGAAGCGCCGCTCACACTCGCTCGCAAGAGACGCCTGATGTCTGATGTGAAGTATGCCCTGCTCAGCGTGTCGGACAAGGGGGGGCTCGTGGCGCTCGGGCGCGCGCTGTGCGCCCATGGCTACACCTTGCTCTCCACCGGCGGCACCGCGCGCCATCTGCGCGACGCGGGCCTGCCTGTCACCGAGGTCGCCGCGCTCACTGGCGCGCCGGAGCTGCTCGATGGGCGCGTGAAGACCTTGCACCCGACCCTCCACGGCGGCCTGCTCGCGCGTCGTGATGACCCCGCGCATGTGGCCACGATGATGGCGCATGGCCTGCCCAATATTGAGGTCGTCGTGGTCAACCTCTACCCCTTTGGTGAGGTCGTCGCGCGCGGCGCGGCGCTTGAGGAGGCCGTCGAGCACATCGACATCGGCGGCCCCGCCATGCTGCGCGCCGCTGCCAAGAACTTCGCCTCGATCACGGCGCTCGTGGATCCCGCCGACTACCCTGCGCTCATCGACGCGCTGCCTGGCGGCGGCGTCGATCTTAACGCGCGCATGGCGCTCGCCAGCAAGGTCTACGCGCACACCAGCGCCTATGACGCGCGCGTCGTCGCCCACCTCAGCGCGCAGCGCGCCACCCCGGGCGCTGATGAGGCGCCCGCCGCCTGGGGCGCCACGGGCACGCTCCAGCAGACGCTGCGCTACGGTGAGAACCCGCACCAGCGCGCCGCCTTATATACGCCCGCAGGTGGTGCCCCCTTGGGCGGCTTGACGCAGCTGCAAGGCAAGGCCTTGAGCTACAACAACCTCATCGACCTCGACGCGGCGCTCGCGCTGTTGGGTGAGCTTGACGGGCCGGGCTGCGCGATCATCAAGCACACCAACCCGGCGGGTTGCGCGCAGGCCGCCACGCTGGAGGACGCCTACGAGGCCGCGCTGGCGTGTGATCCCGTGAGCGCGTTTGGCGCCATCGTGGCGCTCAACCGCCCGCTCACCCCAGCGCTCGCGGCGCGTCTTGGCGAGCACTTCTATGAGATCATCGCCGCGCCCCAGTCAGCGCCTGAGGCCATCGCCGCGCTGTCGCACAAGCCCAACCTGCGGCTGATGCAGACGCCGCCTGCGCTGGCGCAGGCGGCGTCCGTGGCGCGGCTGACCGCGCTGGGGTGGCTGGTGCAAGAGGAAGACCCTCGCATCGCGGGCGGTGATTGGGCGCGCTGGGAGGTGATCTCACCCGAGGGCGCGCTTGTGCTTGATGACGCGCTGCGTGACAGCCTGCTGTTCGCGTGGCGCGTGGCCAAGCATGTGAAGTCCAACGCCATCGTCTTAGCCCAAGGTCAAGCCACGCTCGGCGTGGGGGCGGGCCAGATGAGCCGCGTGGACGCGGTGCGCCTCGCCATTGAGCGCGCGCGCGCGCCTGTCGCGGGCGCGGTGCTCGCCAGTGACGCCTTCTTCCCCTTTCGCGACGGCGTGGACGCCGCCGCCCAAGCGGGCGTGCGCGCCATCATCCAGCCGGGCGGCTCGCGCCGCGACGCTGAGGTGCGCCAAGCCTGCGAAGATCACGGCCTGCTGATGATCCTCACCCATGAGCGTCACTTTCGCCACTGAACCGCGAGGTCATGATGTCACGCGTCTTCTTGGTCTTGGGCAGCGGCGCCAGAGAGCACGCGCTGGCGTGGCGGCTGGCGCAGGCGCCCGACGCGCCCATCGTGCATGTCGCGCCAGGCAGCGACGCGATGGAGGTTGATCCCGCGCTGCGCGGGCGGCGCGCGCGCGTGGCGCTGCACGATCATGACGGCCTCATCCAGCTCGCGCGCGACGTGGGCGCGGACCTCACCATCGTCGGCCCCGAGGGGCCGCTGAGCGCGGGGGTGGTCGACGCGTTTCGCGCAGCCTCCTTGGCCGTCTGGGGCCCCACGCGCGCGGCCGCCGCGCTGGAGTCTAGCAAGACCTTCGCCAAGCAGATCATGGACGAGGCAGGCGTGGCGACGGCCTCGTGGCGCGCCTTCGAGGACCTCGCTGAGGCGCGCGCTCATGTGGCCTCGCAGCCGCACCCGCTGGTGATCAAGGCGGATGGGTTAGCCGCAGGCAAGGGCGTGATCTTGAGCGATGATCCAGTCACCAGCGACGCTGCGTTGAGGTCGATGATGCGTTTGGGGCGCTTTGGACCAGCGGGCGCGCGCGTGGTGATCGAGGAGCGACTCAGCGGCCCCGAGCTGTCGTTCATGGTGATCACCGATGGCGAGCGCGTAGCGCCGCTGGCCACGAGCCAGGATCACAAGCGCCTGTGTGAGGGCGATCGCGGCCCAAACACAGGCGGCATGGGCGCCATCACCCCCTCGCCGCACGACGCACCCGCGCTGCGTGAGCTGCTCGTGGCGCAGGTCGTGCGCCCCGTGCTGCGCGTGATGCGCGAGCGTGGCACCCCTTATACGGGCTTCTTGTACGTGGGCGTGATGCTCACGCCGCAGGGGCCGCGCGTGCTGGAGTTCAACGCGCGCTTGGGCGATCCTGAGACGCAGGCGCTCATGATGGCGATGGAGGTGGATCTTGGCCAGGTGCTGTGTCGCGCGGCGCGAGGCGCGCTGATCGATGGCGAGTCGCTGGCGAGCGCGCTGTGCGCGTGCTGCGTGGTGATGGCGACGCGCGGCTATCCCGAGGCGCCGCAGCCGCTCGATCCCATCACGGGCTTGGATCAGGCGCTGTCATCTGAGGTGAAGATCTTCCACGCGGGCACGATGCGCGATGAGGCGGGCCAGTGGGTGACGGCGGGCGGGCGCGTGCTGGGGGTGACGGCGCGCGCGCCCGACGCCGCGCTGGCGCGGCGTCGGGCGTTGGAGGTGGTGTCGCAGCTCAGCTGGCCAGGCGCGCAGTGGCGGCGCGATATTGGCGATTGAGGCGGCTCACTTCTTCTTGCCAAAGAGCGAGGAGAACAGGCCGCGCTTCTTGGCGGGCTCCTCAGGCGTCGCCTCAGGGGCGTCGCTGTCATCCCCCTCATCGCCCATCATGCTCGGGCCAGTGGGCAGGATGATGGGGCCTGAGAGGGTGAAGGGGTTGTCCGTCTCGTCGTCAGTGGGCGGCAGCTCGACGTCATCACCGAGCAAGGCCTCAAGCATCTCGCGGCCTGAGTCGCGGCCTTGCAGCTCCTCAATGTCGCGCCTCGCCAGCGCCAAGAGGCTGGCCAAGCTCTCCTCGTCCTCATCCTCCTCAGGCTCGCTCGGGTCGGGCTCGGGCGCGGGGCCGAGGTTGAGTGAGGGCAGCGCGCCAAGCTCGGCCTCATCAGGCTCGGCCGCCGAGGAGTCTTCGAGCGAGGACAGCAGGCTGTTCAGCTCCGCAGAGGGTGGCGGCCCTGTGGCGATGACGGGTGAGGGCAGGGCGGTCGGGACGCGCTGAGGTTGAGCGGGCGTGGGTTGAGGCGCGCGAGGGGTGTGCTCGTGATCGCCGCTGAAGATGTTGTCAAACATCTCATCGAACTCATCATCATCGTCGCCTAAGCTCAGCGCGGCCAAGCCCTTGGACTCCTCGCTCAGATCGGTGGCGTTGTCATAGGCCATGATCTGCAGGCCGCCCTCGGTGCGCGCTAGCGGCTGCTGTTGGGGCTGAGGCGCAGACAGCGCGGACGCGGCGGGCGCCACGCCACGCTCCAGCGCGTGGCGCTGGCCGCTGTCAGCGATGGGCGCTGCGCCGCTGCGGTTGACGGCTTGGAACATGCCTGACGCGCTGATGATCGCGTCGATGTCATCCTCATCATCCAAGCCCAGATCGAAGGTCGGGCCTTGTGGTGAGTCGCGCAGCGCGTCGGGATCGACGCTCGGCTGGGCGGAGGGGCTCTCCCCATCGGCGTAGCTCTGCGCGATGGAGAAGAAGTCTTCATCGCCGGGCTCAGGCGCGCTCTGCTTCAAGGCGTCGGAGAACATGGGCGCAGCATCGGGCGTGGGAGGCGCCTCGTG
Organism: uncultured Bradymonadales bacterium; assembly: GCA_964468515.1. Taxonomy (GTDB): domain Bacteria; phylum Myxococcota_A; class Bradymonadia; order Bradymonadales; family Bradymonadaceae; genus CAYXWB01. Next base: position 11,109 of record CAYXWB010000035.1, read on the forward strand.
AGCGTCGCGGCGCTCATGGCCCGCGCTGTCCTCGTGAGGATCGCTGGGGGGGGCGCCGAGCGCGAGGCCGCGCAGCGTCTCATCGCGGCGCATGCGCTGGGTGGGCTCGTAGGGTGGATTGGGCTCAGGGGCGGCGGCGGGCTCCTCGGCGCGGCGCAGGCCGAACTGAGGCTGTGGGACGGCGCGCTCTTGCGGGTCGCTGTCCTCGTGGAGGGCCTCGGGGGCGTCTTGAGAGGAGACGAGCCCTTGACGCTTGAGCTGGGTGATCTGCTCGACGACGCGCTTGGAGCTTTGGCTGAGCTTGGTAAACTTGACCAAGATGCCCACGGGCGCTTCGGGTTGTGCGGGATCGGGGGCGTGCACCTGATGGACGCGCCCCTCACCGAGCAGGGCGGTGTCACCATCATGGAGCAAGAACTGAAAGCGCACGGTGCTGCCCTGAGGCTTGAGCTTGTGCGGCTTGAGCGGGATGAAGATACCACCCGCGGAGATATAACGCGCGTACCCGGAGACGAACTCGTCCAGGGTCTCATAGCGCAGTCGCGCCCGAATGGCGGCGGTCTGAGTGTCCGTCACGGCGTGCCTCTCATGGCATGGTGACCTCGCGCGCGCTGGCGAGGCGACCTGACCCATAGCGCTAGCGGGGAGCGGCGTCATGCTGTGATGACGCGCGGTGGGAGGGGGGAGCCTCCCGCGCCCAAGGTTATATCTAGCTTGAGGCGCGCGTGGCCAGCAAGTTTTTTGGCCAGCGCGTCGCGCTTGATGGCGCGCTCAGAAGCCGTAGCTGACCCCGAGCTGGAGGCCCTGCAAGAGCTCAAAGGCGGAGGCGTCCACGAAGTTGGCGAGGCCTACGCCCGTGAAGCTGCTGCGCATGACCTGGAAGGTGTAGCCCGCGAAGACGTCGAGGGTGTCCATCGCCGCATATTGTGCGCCCAGCATCAGGCCCGCCCCGTAGCTTGAGGCGCTCTCGCCGAGCTGATCGCGGCCTGTGAGCCACCCATTATAGGGCATCACGTCGAGGCGCCCGCGCAGCGCGAGCTTGTCGCTCATGGGGTAGAGCAGCTGCGCCCCGAAGACGACGGCGAGCTGGCTGATGGAGGGCATCACCTCATTCTCATCCATGGCATAGGAGGCCCAGCGCAGCATGCCGTGGAGCGAGACGGTCGCCTCGCGCTGGCCGCGCGTGGGTTTGAGCAGGGTGTAGCTGGCGCCACCCTCCAGCTGCAAGTGTCGCAGCGGGAAGACCTGCGACTCACCCTCGGCGCTCTGCAAGCTCACGGAGTCAAAGCCGTGGATGAAGCCGAGCATCAGGCCGACGGGGACCTCTTTGCCGGGGTACACCAGCGCGGTCAGCTCATAGCCTGGATAGAAGCTGGAGGTGTAGTTGATGAGCGCGGCGTTGGGGCTCGTGACGGCGAGGTCACGCTTGAGCAGCCTCAAGCCACCGCCCAACCACGCCCCCACCGGCTCGCCGCGTTGGGCGGCGCGCCCGCGCTTGGGCGCGTCATCCTCGATCCGGTCGTCGTCAGGTCGGGCGACGACCGGATCGGGCTCAGGCGCGCTCTGCCGAGGTTGCTCAGGGGCAGGGGGAGTGGGGGCGACGTCGAACTGCGCGAAGCGGGCGCGCAGCACGTCCTCCATAGCGCCCGCGATCATGTCCGCGCCCTCTTGGGTGAGGCCGTC
>CAYXWB010000035.1:12891-18265 GCA_964468515.1 uncultured Bradymonadales bacterium
CTTGGTGCCGCCGCCAGGGACCGTCATCACGACCACGCGGATGGGCTTAGGGGGCTCAGGCGCTTGCGCCCACGCCGACGCGCTCGCGAACAAGAGGCAGAGCAGCGTCACCATGAGCTGAGACAGGGCGCGCGCGAGGGGGCTTCTCACATCATCATCCAGGGCTAGAGGAGCGGGTGAGGTGGCTTAGAAGCGCTCGATCTCGAACTCATCCAGGTTGAAGTCATCGCCCGCGCCCTCGGCGCTCGCGGCTTGGCCCGGCGAGCCCTCGAAGTTGTTCCACCCCGCATTATTGGCGGATGAGGCGATGCCGCTGACGCGCAGCGCGAAGTCCTCGGGGTTGCTGCTCTGCGTCAGCGCCTCCTCATAGGTGATGTAGCCGTGCTGCAGCAGGAACATCAAGGACTGATCGAAGGTCTGCATCCCGTAGTTGTCAAAGCCTTGCGCGATCTGCTCGGTGATGCCGCGCGAGGTGGCCTTCTCCAAGATCATCTCGCGCAAACGCCCCGTGGTGACCATGACCTCGACCGCGGGCACGCGGCCGCGCCCATCAGCGCGCGGCACCAGGCGCTGCGCCACGACGCCGCGAAACAGGCTGGCGAACTGGTAGCGCGCCTGATCGCGCTGGTGCGGCGGGAACGCGGTGCAGATGCGGTTGACGGACTCAGCCGCGTCGACGGTGTGCAGCGTGGAGAGCACCAAGTGGCCCGTCTCAGCCGCCATCATCGCGATCTCGATCGTCTCCATGTCGCGCATCTCGCCGACCATGATGACGTCGGGGTCTTGGCGCAGCGCTGCCTTGAGGGAGCGCGCGTAGGTGGTGGTGTCGTTGCCGATCTCGCGCTGGTTGATGATGCTGCGCTTGTCGCGGATCAAGAACTCGATCGGGTCTTCGATGGTGACGATGTGCGCGGTGCGCGAGCTGTTGATGTAGTCCACGATGCTGGCCATGGTGGTGGACTTGCCGGAGCCCGTGGCGCCGGTCACCAGGATCATGCCGCGTCGCTCATCGGCGAGCTTCTTGATGACGGGGGGCAACAGCAGCTCATCGACGGACTTGACCTTGAACGGGATGACGCGAAAGACCATCCCGATGGAGCCGCGCTGCTGAAACACGTTGACGCGAAAGCGGCCCACGCCCGGGACGCCGTGCGACATGTCGAGGTCGAGCGTCTGCTGGAAGTTGTCGCGCTGGGGCTTGCTCATGATGGCGGCGGCCATGCGGCCGATGTCCTCGGGGGACAGCCGGGGGGCGTCGCGCAAGGGGAGCAAGGCGCCATCCACGCGGAAGATCGGCGGCAGGCCAGCCTTGATGTGGATGTCGCTGGCGCCGCCCTTCACAGCGACCTGCAAGATCTTGTTCAGATCGCTCTCAGGGGTGGCCTTCTCGCTCATCGGGCGGTGTCTCAGAGGCGCGGCGCAGCGGCACGACATGTTCATCGGGTGTGCGGCGCGGGTGGTCGCTTCAGGTCGCAAGGGACGCTGAGCCACCGTAACACCTGCGCGTCACGTTGTGAAGCGCGCCGCAGCCGTTGTCATCGCGCCGCGCGCGCGATCATGTCGCCCTTGTGGCGAGGCTGGGCGCGCGAAGCGCGCCCGCGAAGGTGAGCGCCTGGCGCGCGAAGCGCGCGGCGCGAGGCCGAGGCGCGCTGGCGCGAAGCGCGCGCTGCCTTCAGAAGCCAGACGAGCCGCCCACGCGAAGCGTGGGCGGCTCGTCTGGCTGGGGGTGAGGACGCGCCTGTCGGCGCGCCCTCAAGGCGCTGTCATTCGGCCGCAGCGGGCAGGGGGGCATCAGCGAGGTCGGGCTCGACGAGCTGGTCGGCGAGCAGCTCGGCCATGTCGAGCAGCTTGACGTCGGAGTCGCGGTTCTTGAGGCCATCGTCGAACATGGTCAAGCAGAAGGGGCAGGCCACGGCGATGGCGTCGGGGCGCGTGGCGAGGGCTTGATCAGCGCGCTCGATGTTGACGCGCTTGCCATGGTGCTCCTCCATCCACATGCGAGCGCCGCCTGCGCCGCAGCAGAAGCTCTGCTTCTTGTTCAGCTCCATCTCCACGAGCTCCACGCCGGGGATGGCCTTGATGGCGTCGCGGGCGTTCTCGTACTCGTCGTTCCAGCGGTTGGCGTAGCACGAGTCATGGTAGGTGACGCGCATGTGACCGACGCCGCTCAAGTTGACGCGCTGCTCGCGGATCAGCTCGTTGAGCAGCTCTGTGTGGTGGATGACCTGATAGTGGCCGCCCAGCTGCGGGTACTCCTTGCCGATGGTGTGGAAGCAGTGCGGGCAGGTGGTCACGATCTTGGTGACCTTGTAGCTGTTGAGCGTCTCAATGTTCTGCGTGGCGAGCGTCCAGTAGGTCAGCTCGTTGCCGCCGCGCCGGGCGGTGTCACCGGTGCAGGTCTCCTCGTTGCCCAAGATGGCGAACGAGACGTTGGCGGCGCGCAGGATGCGCGCGAAGGCGCGGCTGACCTTCTTCTGACGGTCATCAAAGGAGCCCGCGCAGCCGACCCAGAACAGGTACTCAGGGGCCTCGGTGAGCTCGCTCAAGAGCGGGATCTCCAGGCCCTCGGCCCAGTCGGTGCGGGTGTTGTTGGCCAGGCCCCAGGGGTTGCCCTTGTTGTCCATGTTGCGGAACGTGCGCGCCAGCTCCATGGGCATGTCGCTCTCGACCATGGCCAAATAGCGGCGCATGTCGATGATGCTGTCGACGTGCTCGATGAACACGGGGCAGTTGGCGACGCAGGCGCCACACGTGGTGCAACTCCACAGCTCCTCTTTGGTGATGACGGAGCCCGTCAGCAGCGGGAACTTCTCATCCGCATCCTCGCCCTTTTGCTTGAGCGCATACTCACCCTTGTCGCGCAGCTGGTCCTTGATCTTGTAGATGATCATCATGGGGTTGAGCGGCTTGCCGGTGTTGTAGGCCGGGCAATACTTCTCACAGCGTCCGCACTCGGTGCAGGCGTAGGTGTTGAGCAGCTGCTTCCAGTGGAGGTCTTCGACCTTGGCGACGCCCGCGTCGTCCATCTCGCCAGTCTCCATCATGGCCTCGATGTCGACGGGCTTGAGCGTGCCAAAGGGCTCCAGCTTGCGGAAGAAGATGTTGGGCATGGCGCCGATGAGGTGCAGGTGCTTGCCGATAGGGATGTAGTTGGCGAAGAAGGCGACGATCAGGATGTGGACCGCATAGGAGATGTGGTGGACCCAGTACATGCCGCTGGACTGGGGGGTCATGCCCGCGGCCTGGAAAGCTTTAGCGCACAGCAGCGCGATGGGGGTCCACGCGGCGTTGTGGCCGAGGGTCTCTGGGGTGGTGAAGGCGATCTCAGCGCCGTTGGCGATGAACTTGGTGATCATCAGGCCGCCGATGAGGGCGGTGATGACCAGCGCGTCCATGCTGGCGACGACGTGCTTTGGCTTGAGCACGAAGCGACGGTAGGTGAGCAGCGCGAGCATGATGAGGATGAGGCCCGCCATGATGTCTTGGCTGAACAGCATGACGTTATAGAGGCCGAGGCCGAAGATCTCGCTGAAGTGGAAGTGGAAGAAGGCGCCGCGGATCATGTACTCAAGCGTCTCAAGCTGGAGCACCAAGAAGCCCCAGAAGATGAACAAGTGAGCGACGCCCGCAGGCTCAGCGATGACCTTCTTCTGGCCGAGCACGTAGACCATGAAGCCGCGCACGCGCTCCCAGACGTGGTCGAGCGTCAGCGAGCCCTTGCCCCAGGCGACATAGCGCAAGAGCCAGTAGACGATCAGCCCCGCGCGAGCCATGCCCGCGAGCACGGCGAGCAGGGCCGCGATGCGGAAGATCTGCCATCCGGTGGACAGCTCAAGGAAGTTATTCACGGTCGTCTCCCATCTGGATCAAGTCAGCGCAGCGCCCCAGTCACGAGCGGGTCGCGAGGCGCGACGCGATGTGAGGGTGGCTCGGGGCGAGCAGCGCTCACGTCTATAAACGAAACCTCACCGTGGCGGCAACCCAAAGCCCGCAGCGTTGAGATGTCCGCGAGGGGGACCTGGACGCGCTCCGAATGAGCGCTCATTCATCGCGCGACACACGAGCGTCCACGCGAGGGATATAGCATGCGAAAATGAGCATGTGACTGGCAAGCGAAATCACGCGCTGGAGCGCTGGCGAGGGGTGTGATAATGCTGTCAGCAGCAGCAGCTTCTTCACCTGTCTTATGCGCTGCGGCTGGTCTTACTTGTGCGCGATACAGCGCGCAGACCTGTCGTGGCGCCAACAAGAGCGCGCTCGCCACCATGTCTGAGCTTGTCGTCGGCATCGATCTTGGGACCTCGAACTCTGTGATCTCTGTGGTGTTGGAGGGCGAGCCGATCGTCATCCCCGACGCGCAGGGCAATCGCATTCATCCGTCAATCGTGTACTTCTTTGAGGATGGGCGCACGGCCATCGGCAACGCGGCCAAGCCTTATCGGATGCAAGATCCTGCGCACACGGTCTACTCGGCCAAGCGGCTCATCGGGCGGCCCTTTGACAGCCCCGAGCTGCGCGTGATCATCGGGGCGTTCTCGTTCCCGATCGTCCCCTCGCCGGACGGGGCGCCGCGGCTGCAGATCCGTAACACGCTGCACCCGCCTGAGGGCATCGGCGCGCGCGTGCTGTTCTACCTCAAGGATCTGGCGCAGAACTATCTAGGCCAAGAGCTGCGCAAGGCGGTCATCACGGTGCCCGCGAACTTCGATGAGGGGCAGCGCCGCGCCACCAAGCGGGCGGGTGAGATGGCGGGCTTTGAGGTCTTGCGCCTGATCAACGAGCCCACGGCCGCCGCCATCGCTTATGGCACGGGCCAGGGGCGTCGCGAGAAGGTGGCCATCTATGACTTCGGCGGCGGCACCTTCGATGTGACCATCTTGGAGCTGCGCGACAGCGTGTTTGAGGTGCTGGCGACGGCGGGCAACAGCTACTTGGGCGGCGATGACTTGGACAACCGCGTCGTCTCCTTGATGCTGACCGCCTTTGAGAAGCAGTACGGCTATGATCTGTCGGGCGACGAGGTGATCCGGCAGCGGCTGCGCGCGATCTCCCAGGAGATCAAGCACCAGCTCACGGCGCAGGAGAGCTTCACCACGCAGCTCACGGAGTATGTGCCAGGCAGCCTCACGGAGCTGTCTTTGGCGTTCAGCCTGACGCGCGATGCGTTCAACCGGCGCACGGTGGACATCGTGGATCAGAGCTTGAAGACCTGTGAGGAGGCGCTCCAGGTGGCGCGCTTGCAGCGCGCTGAGATCGATCACCTCGTGCTGGTGGGCGGATCCACGCGCGTGCCGGTGGTGCAGGAGCGCGTGCAGCAGTTCTTCAACAAGCGCGCGGTGTCGGGGATCAACCCGGACGAGGTGGTGGCGGTGGG
>CAYXWB010000035.1:18365-26467 GCA_964468515.1 uncultured Bradymonadales bacterium
GAGCGCAACGGGCAGCTGCCGCTTGAGCGCTCGCGCTACTTCTCGACCTCGCGCGACAACCAGACGCGCGTGGTGCTGCCGATCTACTCGGGCAACAGCCGACGCATTGAGGAGAACCAGCAGCTGGGCGTGCTGGAGCTGACGGACATCCCGCCAGGGCCGCGCGAGGACGTGAGCATTGAGGTGACCTTTGAGGTCGACACCAACAGCATGCTGAGCGTGCGGGCGACGGACATGCGCACGGGGCGAAGCACGGTCGCGCGCCTGGCGATCACGGGCGACAGCGCAGACGCCATCGCCTACGATCCTTCGGCGCTGCTCATGTCCTGACGCGCTCGGCGCGTCTCACTCGCCAGGCGACATGCTGGCGAGGAAGGCCTCGTAGTTGTCTGCTTCGGCGTCGACGGTGGCCTTGGGGCCGAGCAGCTTGAAGAAGAAGTTGCCTTGAGGCGACTCGACGATGGCGGCCAGCATGCGCTGATCGGGCTCATCCTGGCCGCCGCCCATGGCCATGCCGCCATTGAAGGTGCCGGAGACGTCGACCGTGTGCGCCTTCATGCCGCTGATGGTGCGGGTGTCGCGGGCGGCGGCCTTAGCAGGCTGACCTTGCGCGTCCTTGAACTGGCCCACCCAGCGGTTGATGTTGTCCTCGACGCCGCCGCCTTGACCTTGGCCAAAGTAGAAGATCGTCATCACGGCGGGCTGCAGGCCCGCGCCTGGGGACACGATATACTCGCCCAGTCGCATGCTGCCTTGCGCGGGGCGCGCGGCCTTCCATGAGACGGGCGCCTTCCAGCGCAGCGGCCCCGCCGAGCCCATCGAAGGTGGCGGCCCATCGGCGGCCACGGCCGCGCTCGCGCCGCTTGGTACGGGGGGATGATCGGCGGGGAGCTTAGCGCCAGGGGGCAGCGCGGGTGCGCGCAGCGCGCCGGCCGTGGGCGCGCCGGCCCCCTGGGGGGCCGGCGCGTCTGCGCCCGCTGCGCCAGCAGCGGGCGCAGCGGGCGCGTCAGGGGCGCGCGCGGTGGGCGCCTGATCAAAGGCGTCGTCTTTCTTGTCACAGCCAGCGAGCGCGCCGAGCAGCGCGAGCGCGATGAGCAGGGTGAGAGGGCGCATAAGGTTCGTGCTCCAAGCAGGGAGGGGTGAGCGCGCGCGCGTTGGGCGCGCGCTGAGGTGATGCTGCCTTTGGCTGTAGCATCATGGCGCGCGCGCGCGCAACGCGCTTGGTCTGTGATGAGAACGTCACTTTGAGGCGGTGGGCAGGATCTGATATGGCCATGAGCGCGGCGCGCGAGTTTGCGCGTGCTAGCCTCTGGCGGTCGAGGTCGCATCATGTTGGAAGAGGAGCGCGTCCACCTGATCGATGAGGCGTGCGGCGTGGTGGCGGTGAGCCACCATGAAGACGCCGCGCGCGTGGCGACGCTGGCGTTGCACGCGCTGCAGCATCGCGGCCAAGAGGCGGCGGGCTTGGTGAGCCGTGACGCGGAGCGCTTGATGCACATCCAGCGCCGCGCGGGGTTGGTGTGCGAGCAGCTCACCGAGGCGGTGCTCGCGACCTTGCCGGGGGCGCACGCCATCGGCCATGTGCGCTACAGCACCTCGGGTGGCAGCTCGATCCGCAACGCGCAGCCGCTGCTGTTTCACACCCGTCACGGCGACATCGCGCTGGCGCACAACGGCAACTTGACCAACGCGCAGACCTTGCGCCGCGCGCTGGAGGCGGCGGGCTGCTTGTTCGCCACAGAGACGGACACGGAGGTGCTCGCCCATCTGATCGCGCGCAGCGAGGCGCCAGACGCGCAGGGCGCCATCATCGACGCGATGCGTCAGGTCACGGGCGCGTTCAGCCTGACAGGGATGACCTCGACGCACGTCTTCGCCGCGCGCGACGCGCACGGGGTGAGGCCGCTCGTCGCGGGGCGCTTGGGCGAGGGCTGGGTGATGGCCAGTGAGACGGCGAGCTTCGCGTTGATCGGGGCGAGGCTAGCGCGCGAGCTTGAGCCGGGTGAGCTGCTGTGGATCGACGCCGCAGGCGCGGCGCAGTGGCTCAAGCCGCTGGCTCCCGTGGCGGCGCGCCCGTGCATCTTCGAGCTGGTGTATTTTGCGCGCCCTGACAGCACGCTCTTTGGGCGCAACGTTTATGAGGCGCGCCGCCAGATGGGCCAGACGCTCGCGCGCGAGGCGCCGCTTGAGGCGGACGTGGTGATCCCGGTGCCAGACTCGGGCGTGCCTGCGGCGGTGGGGTTCGCGCGTGAGTCGGGCGTGCCATTTGAGCTGGGGCTCGTGCGCAGCCACTACATCGGGCGCACGTTTATTGAGCCCTCGCACGCGATCCGCGATCTCGGCGTGCGGCTGAAGCTGAGCCCAGTGCGCGAGGTGCTCGCGGGGCAGCGGGTGGTGGTGGTGGATGACTCGATCGTGCGCGGCACGACGTGCCGCAAGATCGTGCAGATGTTGCGCGATGCGGGCGCGCGCGAGGTTCACTTTCGGGTGGCGTCCCCGCCGACGCTGAGCCCGTGCTTTTATGGCATTGACACGGCGCGCCGCGAGGCGCTGATCGCGCACACGCACACGCAGGAGGCGATCTGCGCGTTCATCGGCGCGGACAGCTTGGCGTATCTGTCGATCGAGGGGTTGCGTCGCGCGGTGGGGGCGTCGACCGATGGGCCGAGCTTCTGCGAGGCGTGCTTCACGCGTGACTATCCGGTGGCGCTGGTCGATCCTGCGATGCGTGACGCGCTGCGCTGAGCTTCAGCGCCCTAAGCCCTTATGGATCATGCAGGCGACGTCCATGGTGGTGCCGATGCCCCAGTGCAACAGCGCGCCTGGCAGCCAAGACTTGCTCTTGAGGGCCATGTAGCCGAGCACGAGGCCCGCGATGATGGCGCCCAAGGTCTCTGGCACGGGCTTGTTGAAGTGGATGAGGCAGTAAGGGATGGTCATGATGGCGACGCCCTGGTAGCCGAAGCGCTTGAACAGGGCGAAGATCATGAAGCCGCGAAAGAAGGCCTCAAGCGAGGCGAACTGGACGCCGTAGCACAGCTCATAGATGACGAAGTGGGTGAGCGAGAGGCCGGCGTCTTTGTAGAAGGGGTACTTGCTCTGAAAGGAGGGCAGGAAGCTGGCGGCGATGAGCAGGGGGAGCATGAGCAGGTAGAGGCCGGCGTAGTAGCGCCCGTGGCCGCGCTCCCAGGGGCGAAAGCCGAGCTCACGGGGAGACATCTTGAGGATCATCGCGGCGAAGCCCAGCGGCAAGACGATGCGCAAAAGCACGCTGCTGATGGCCCAGTAGACGTAGGGTAGCAGGCTCTTGTAGGGGTAGGCGGGGTCGATCTGGAGGGCGGCGATCAGGGGCCGCTCCAGCTCCAGGTGATAGAAGTTAGGTCGGCCGTAGTAATAGAAGAGGGTGAGCAGGGCAGCGGACGCGGCCAAGGTGGCGGTGTCACGCCAGTCGAAGGTGGCGCTGGCGCCGCCGTTATTGGCGAGGTCATCGCGCAGCGCGCGCAGGCGCGCTCGAAGGGCTAGCATAAAAAAGGGCTCGCGTGCTGCGGGAGGAGCGACCTTAGCGGCGCTGCCAAGAGTCGGCGCGCCCATTCTTGTTGAAGTCGCGGCCGATGCGATCGAGCAGGCCGTTCTCGTAGTACTCCCAGTAGTCGATCTTGCCATCGGCGTCGGTGTCACGCTCGACGCGCAGCAGGTTACCTGAGGCGTAGAAGCGCCAGGCGACGACCTGCTGGTTGGCGGGGTCGAGGATCTCTTTGGCGACCAGCTCGCCCTTATCATAGCGGCCGATGACGTCCATGCGGCCGTCGAGGTCGGTGTCGCTGGTCTCGCTCAGCAGCCTGCCGGCGACGTCATATTCGCGCACGACGTTGAGCTTTCCATCCGAGTTAAGATCGAGCTCCATGCGGCTGAGGCGCTGGACGGTCTTGGAGGCATCATCGGGATCGGGGCGATCTTCGAGGTACTTGATGATGTCGGCCTTGCCATCACCGTTGTGATCGTAGCGTCGGATGAGGCGCCCTGACTCATCACGCGTCTCGGTGATGGGCGGGGGCTTGACGATGAGAGGGGTGTCTTTCTTGGCCTCATCATCGCTGGAGCAAGCGGGCAACAACAGCGCGAGGCACAGAGCGCACAGGGCGGGGTGTCGCAGATACATCATCATCATCCAGCGTGAGGCGCGTTGACTTGAGGTGAGGGCGTGGGGTCATCGCCTCGGGGGAGGCGCCAGCGACCGGCGCGCGAGGCGCTGACAAGCAGCAGGGAGGATAGCCCAGGCGCGATGCTGAGGCAAGCGCGTGGCGCGCGGCTGTGATTGACCGGGCAGGGGGCTTGCGCTAGGGTTCGCCGGCTTTGGCGAGGCGTCGCGCACTGGAGCACCTGGGCAAGCGCATCCTTGCCGTGGGAGGAGCGACGCCGTCACAGCGCGTCACGCGTCGCGCCCCCTGCCAGGGGCCGCGGCGCTTGGCGAGACAGGCCGAAGGGGCGAGTGGTCATGAGCAAGAGCAAGAAAGCAGTCGATCAGAGCAAGATCCGAAACTTCTCCATCATCGCGCACATCGATCATGGCAAGAGCACATTAGCCGATCGCATCTTGGATGTGACAGGGGCGGTGAGCGAGCGCGAGAAGAAGGCGCAGTTTCTAGACAGCATGGATCTGGAGCGCGAGCGCGGCATCACCATCAAGGCGCAGACCGTGCGCTTGAACTACACGGCCAAGGATGGGGAGACGTACATCCTCAACCTGATCGACACGCCGGGGCATGTGGACTTCACTTATGAGGTGTCGCGCAGCTTGCAGTGCTGTGAGGGCGCGCTCTTGGTGGTGGACGCGGCGCAGGGCGTCGAGGCGCAGACCGTGGCCAACGTCTATATGGCGCTGGACGCGAACCTTGAGATCATCCCCGTGCTCAACAAGATCGACCTGCCCAGCGCCGATCCTGAGCGCGTCTGCTTGGAGATCGAGGACGTGATCGGCCTAGACGCCACCAGCGCGGTCCACGCCAGCGCCAAGTCAGGCTTGGGCGTGCAGGACGTGCTGGAGGCGGTGGTGCAGCGCATCCCGGCGCCGCCCGGTGATCCCAAGAACCCGCTGCAAGCGCTCGTGTTCGACAGCTGGTTTGACGCCTATCGCGGCGTCATCAACCTGGTGCGCGTGGTCGAGGGCGAGCTGCGTCGGGGGATGCGCGTGCGCTGGATGGCGTCTGGGGCGGACAGCGAGCTGGTGGAGCTGGGCGTGTTCGCGCCGCTGCCGATGGCCGTGGACGTGCTCGGCCCTGGCGAGGTGGGGTTCGTGGTCGCGATGATCAAGGACATCGGCTTGGCGCGCGTGGGTGACACCATCACCGACGCGCAGCGGCCCGCGCCCAAGGGGCTGCCCGGCTTCAAGGACGCGCAGCCGATGGTGTTCGCGGGCTTGTTCCCGATCGCCAGCAATGAGTATGACGAGCTGCGCGACGCGCTGCACAAGCTGAAGCTCAACGACGCGAGCTTCACCTTTGAGCCGGAGACCAGCCAGGCGCTGGGCTTTGGCTTTCGCTGCGGCTTCTTGGGTCTGCTCCACATGGAGATCATCCAAGAGCGCCTGGAGCGCGAGTACAACCTCAACCTGATCACCACGGCCCCTTCTGTCATCTACCATGTGTATGACAAGGAGGGGACGATGATCCTGGTGGAGAACCCGTCGAAGCTGCCTGAGGTGTCCGAGATCCAGCGCATTGAGGAGCCTTATATTAAGGCGACGATCCATGTGCCGCCGGACTATGTGGGCCAAGTGCTGGCGCTGTGTCAGGAGCGGCGCGGCGTGCAGCGCGACATGCGCTACTCGGGCACGAGCCGCATCATCCTCGACTATGAGATCCCGATGAACGAGGTCATGTTCGACTTCTTCGACAGGCTCAAGTCGGTGTCACGCGGCTACGCGAGCTTGGACTATGAGCTGATCGGGTACCGCCCCGGCGCGCTGGTGAAGCTCGACGTGCTGGTGAACAACGAGGTGGTCGACGCGCTGAGCGTGATCGTGCACCGCGACTCGTCGTACATGCGCGGCAAGGCCTTGGTGAAGAAGCTGCGCGAGATCATCCCGCGCCAGATGTTCGAGGTGGCGCTGCAGGCGGCCATCGGCACGCGCGTCATCGCGCGCGAGACGGTGCGCGCGTTCCGCAAGGACGTCACCGCCAAGTGTTATGGTGGCGACATCTCGCGCAAGCGCAAGCTGTTGCAGAAGCAGAAAGAGGGCAAGAAGCGCATGAAGCAGGTCGGCTCCGTGGAGATCCCTCAAGAGGCCTTCCTCGCCGTGCTGCGCGTCGATGAGGAGTGAGGCGCGTGAAGACCTGTGCTTGAGCCTGCGGGTGAATTGATAGATACTCGGCCAGCTGAGGGGTGAGTCGCGCGACTCCCCTCGGCCAAGCCTGCCCTCATCGCATGGGTGATGAGAGCGGCGGATGGCCCCAGGCGCCCCTCATGAGGGGGGCGTCACAGCTTCGGGCGCGCAGCGAGGCAGCGTGTGGACTCTCGATCCAAGGCAGATGAGCAGACCCTCAAGGACACCGAGTCCTTTATTCGCCAGCTGCAGAGCAGGTTGGATCGCGGCAAGGACAAAGAGCTCTCGGAGGAGCTGCGCCAGACCCTCCAGGCGAAGCTCAACGCGCTGCGCCACGCGCACACTGAGAGCGACGTCAAGAAGCTGCGCCAGCTCTTGCCCGAGGCCGAGGCCTTGGTCGCCAAGGAGCTGGGCGAAGAGCCCAAGAGCACTTGGCGCGAGTACGTCGAGAGCATCGGCTTGGCGATCTTGTTCGCGCTGTTCTTGCGCGGCTTCGTCTTAGAGGCGTTCAAGATCCCCACGGGCAGCATGATCCCCACCTTGCTGGTGGGCGACCACCTGTTCGTCAACAAGTTCAACTATGGCATCCGCGTGCCGTTCACGCAGCGCTTCTTGGTGCGCTTTAATGAGCCCAAGCGCGGTGAGGTCGTGGTGTTCACGTTCCCGCGCGAGTCAGCGCGCGCGTACTTGAGCGAGCAGCCCGTGGGGCGTCGCGAGTGCATCGACCGTGAGACGCTCCAGATCGAGAAGGACTTCATCAAGCGCATCGTGGGCCTGCCCGGCGACACGGTGGAGCTGCGCGATAACATGCTGGTGGTCAACAGCCAGCCCGTAAAGCGCACCTTCTTGGAGCAGAAGACGACCGGCATCTACATGTTCCCTCGCACCATCAAGGAGCTTGAGGTGCTGGAGGACCAGCAGTACACGGTCGAGTATTCGGGCAGCGACAAGAACTTTGGCCCGGTCAAGATCAAGCCAGGCCACGTGTTCGTGATGGGCGACAACCGTGACAACTCCAGCGACAGCCGCTGCTGGGGGCAGGTGCCGATCGACCACATCAAGGGCCGCGCGGTGATCATCTGGTGGTCAGTCGGCCCCGACGCGTTCCGCTGGGATCGCATCGGCCTGATGATCCATGAGGACGCCAAGCCGGCGACCTCGCCATCACCCTAAAACCCATACCGCGCCGCCTGCTGAGGCGACGCGGTCGTCTCCTTCGGCCGCGCCGCGCTGATGTGAGGCTGCTGATGATGGGGCCCATGTTAGCGCTTGAGGGGATGTCAGCTGAGACGCGGGTGAGCTGGCTCACCCGCGCCGATCGGTTCCTCGACGCCCACGGCGCGGTGATCGCGCTGGAGGACGCGCTGGCGATGGCCGACGCGGTGATCGCGCTGCGCGTGCAGCGCGAGCGGATGACGGGCTTAGAGATCGAGCCCACGCGCTACGCGCGCGCGTGGCAGCTTGACGCGGCGCGCTTGGCGCGCGCCGCGTCAAGCTGTCGCGCGGTGTTGCATCCGGGGCCTGTGAGCCGAGGCATGAAGGTGTCGGCCGAGGTCGCTGATGGCCCGCTGAGCCTCATCTTGCAGCAGGTGCGCGCAAAGGTCGCGGTGCGTCAAGCGCTGCTGGCTGAGCTTGTCGGCGCGCGCGCCGATGATGGGTGTTGACGCGGGCGCGGCTTCCATAGCAAGGGATGATGCATGTGAGCGGTTAGGCTCAACGAGCGATGGAGAGATGAGGCGATGACAGAGCGCGCGGCGGTGCTGGTGTTAGAGGATGGGCG
>CAYXWB010000036.1:0-14583 GCA_964468515.1 uncultured Bradymonadales bacterium
GCGCTGGAGCATCTGAGCGGGCGCTTAGGCGACGCCATCCGCGCCCACCTGCGCACCCTCACTGAGGTGGCGATGCTGATCGAGGCCGCGCTCGACTTCAGCCACGAGGAGCACGTCTATCAGATCGAGCGCGACGCCATCTTGCAGCGGCTCGACGCGGTGCGCGACGCGCTCATCACGCTGCGCGACGGCTTCGATCAGGGGCGACGTCAGCGCGAGGGCGTTCGGGTCGCCATCGTGGGCCCTCCAAACGCAGGAAAATCCACCCTATTCAATCACTTATACGGCGATGAGCGCGCCATCGTGACGCCCATCGCCGGTACCACGCGCGATTTCTTAGAGGAGCAGATCCAGCTCGGCGACGTGACGCTGCGCCTGATCGACACCGCCGGGCTGCGCCAGACTGAGGACATGATCGAGGCGCAGGGCATCGCGCGCAGCCGCCAGTGGCGCGCGCGCGCGGAGCTGGTGATCTGGCTGGTCGATCGCTCAGTCGGCTTGGATGAGGGCGCGCGACGCGAGCTGCTGGACCCCAACGCCCCCACGCGCCCGACGCTGATCCTCATCAACAAGGCGGACCTGCCCGACGCGCTGAGCGGCGAGGATCGCGCGCAGCTTGCGCGCATGGGTGAGACGATCGAGCTGTCCTTGCACGCGCCCACCGCTGAGCAGCAAGCGGCGCTGCGCGACGCGCTGCGCGCGTCGACGCAGGCGCTGACGCGCGGCGAGGGGGTGCTGTTGAGCCGCGCGCGCCACTTGGACAGCGTGGTGTTGGCGATTGAGGCGTGTGAGCGAGCGCGTGACGCGGTGATTCAGGGTCATGAGCATGAGCTGATCGCGCTGGATGTGCGCGAGGCGCTGGACGCGCTGGGCGCGATCGTGGGGCGCGTGAGCGTGGATGACGTGCTCAACGCGCTGTTCAGCACGTTCTGCGTCGGCAAGTGAGCGCGAAGTGAGCGCGTCTAGGGCCCTGTCAGCGCCTCGCCGCTCGCGGCCGGCGGCGCCTCAGGCGCCACACGCCACGGTCCAAACATCGACAACGCGGCAGCGGCGATCACCAGCGCGATGACTAAGGCGGTGATGAGGGTGGCCTTGCGGCTGTCCGCCTCAGTGGGAGCCCCCTCACGCTGCGCTGGCGACGCCTCAGCCTGCTGCGCCGGGGCGCTCACCGGGCGTTGTTCTTGCACGGTAGGGGTGAGCTCAAGCGGCGAGGACATGAGGACGCCGCGCGACTGCTTGCGGGCGGTGGGGATGTCGAGGGTGAGGTCGCTGTCATCGCTGGCGGCGCGGGGCCGGGTGGCGGCGCTTAAAGCGCGCGTTGAGGCGGGCACCGCGCCAAAGTCAGCGGTCGAGACCTGCTGCGTGGCGAGCTGCGGATGCTCGCCAGAGGCGCGCTGCTTGCGCAGCACCCCGGCCATCGGCACCCCAAGCGGCGTGGACAACTGGCGAGGCCTGGGCCGAGGCGTGAGCGAGCGCCTAGCCAGGCTCTGGTGGGAGTCATAAGCGCTAGGCAGCGCCAGATCCTCGAAGCTGAGGCCGCCCGAATCAGGGCCAGGATCAAACCCCGCGCCCATGCCCGGCAGCTCATCCACCCAGCTCGTCTCCTCGATCCAGCGGCCCACCACCTGGGCCATCTCGCGCGCTGACTGCCAGCGATCTTGCGGCTTCTTGGCGAGCGCCTTGAGGATGATCTCGCAGAACTCAGGATCCAGCGATGAGGGGAGCGCGGGCACGGGATCTTGCTGATGTGCGAGCATGATGGCGTATGGCGAGCCCTTGTCAAAGGGGGGGCTGCCAGTGGCGCACTCGTACAGCACGACGCCTAAGCTGTAGAGGTCGGCGCGGTGATCCACCGCGTCGGGGCGCGTGGACTGCTCCGGGGAGAGATACTGCGGGGTGCCGTAGATCTGACCGGGGCTGTGCAAGATGGCTGGCTCTTGCTCATAGACGCAGCGCGCGATGCCAAAGTCGATGAGCTTGGCGCGCTCTTGGCCCTGAGGAGCGCTCGCCAGGAAGATGTTCTCGGGCTTGATATCGCGGTGAACGACCCCCACCGCGTGGGTCGCCTCAAGGCCTGCCAAGACCTGCATCGCCAGCTCAGCGAGGGTGCGCAGCGGGAAGACCTTGTGATGGCGCATCCGATCGAACAGCTCCTCACCTTGGAGCAGCTCCATCGCCACAAACGCGCGCTGGCGCTCATCGACCCCGTACTCATAGACGGCGACCACATGGTCGGACTGGACCATACTGCACAGGCGCGCCTCATGCTGGAGTCTGGCCAGGACCTGCGCCTCCTCGCCGCGCTCAGGGACGACGACCTTGAGCGCGACCGCGCTGCGGCGCGCGCCCTCATCGTCCAAGCGCTCGGCCGCATAGATCTCGCCCATGCCGCCTGCGGCGACGAACCCCAAGATGCGATAATTGTCGAGCGTTTGACCGCGAAGCAGCGCGCGATCGAGCACGCGCGGGTCAAGGCGCGCTTGACGGGCCAGCTCCTCAGGCGTAGAGGCGGCGACCACGCGTGACAGCGCGCCGTGCTCAGCTGAGCCGTGGTCGCCCACCTTAGGAGGCAGCCGGATCAACGTGCTGTTGCCCTCTCGCGTCACTTGGACTCCATTGCGCCATAGTCAAGCTCAGGTACACTATACGCGAAAGGTGAGGCGATGCTCAAGCTCGCCAAGCAGCGACACGCATCAGACCTCACGAGCTGGCATTCTCTTCGACGACGAGCGCAGATGCACCTCACGACCCTCGGGCGGCGCCCGAACACGCGCCAGCGGCGCGACGCCACCTCGCGCCGCGCGGCTCACTGCGCGTGGTCTCATTTGCGCGCGCTGCTGCATCGTCGGCGCGCGCGATGGCCGCTGGTGCTGTGGCATCTGATGCTCGCCACGCTGCTCACCTCCAGCTGTGAGCGCAGCGCCCCGCGCGCGGACGCGCTGGCCAGCACCGATCTCTTACGCGCACATCAAGCGCACTGGCCCGGCGACGCACAGCTGCTCGTGAGCAGCCCACGCTTGGACTGGCTGCCCGAGACGTTGCGACAGCTCGACACGCTCAACCCGCCGCTCAAGCTGGCGCTCGCGAGCGCTTGCGCAAGCTGGCGCGCGATCAGCGCGCTGGATCTGTGCGACGCCGCTGCTCAAGAGCGGGCGGGGCTTGCGAGCGCCGCGCCCGCGAGCCTGTTCATCTCCGCTGACGGCTGGGGCCTCATCGCCTCGCGCCGCGCGCTCGATCAAGCCCAACCTTGGCCGCTCCAGCTCGCGGGGCGCCCTGACCTGCAAGTCGAGGCGCTGACGCTCGCTGGCACGAGCGCGCACTTGGTGCGCGCAGGCCCCGAGCCCATCGCCGCCATCGCGCTCACCCCGACGCTGATGATCGCCGTGAGCGCGTGGCCCGCGCCCAGTGATGAGGCGCAGCTCATCGCGCGCCTGACGCACCTGCTGCGGCTGCCCCCCGAGGCGCGCTGGGACGCCAATGCCGCCCACCGTGACCTGTTCGGGCGCCTCCACCACGATGAGAGCGTCTTCGTGGCCGCCTCACCCTCGAGCTGGCTTGGCGCGCTGCCCGCCACACAAGACCAAGCCAAGACCTTGCGCGCTCGCATGCAGGCTCAGAGCGGGCCGATCGGCGTCGCGCTGCGGCGCGACGCCACAGGCGCTTTGCGCGCGCGTGTGCGCGCGCTCGAAGATGTGGAGGAGCCCGCCACGCTTCATGGCCTCGGCCAAGCCACCGGCCAGCTCGGCCCGCTCGGCGCGCTCGTCACCCCAGGCGCGCTCGCCGCTGTGCGCGTCTCCCTCGACACGCGACGCCTGTTCACCCTCATCCGCAGCACCCTGCCCGCCTCACAGCGCGCTGAGCTCGACGCGCGCCTGCGCCAGCTGCGCGAGCTGGCCGCCATCGACCTGGAGGAGGCCCTGATTGACAACCTCCACGGGCATGCGGTGATCGTGCTCTATGGGCTGGGCCTCGACGCGCTCGATCTGAGCCAGCCGTTAGACGCGGCGCGTGAGCTGCTGATGTTGAGCGCCTCTCGTGAGGCGATCATCTTGCCCTTGCGCGATCGCCACAAGCTCGCGCGCCTGCTCGACGCCCTCACCCAGCTCACCCAAGGTCGACTGCGCCGTCAGGACTTGGGCCAGGTGGTGCATTATGCGTGGATGGTCGAGGGGGAGCTGCGCTGGGCGCTGGTGTTGCATGATGAGGCGCTCTTGATCGTCGACAACACCGCCACCTTTCGCCACGCCATGAACCACGTCCAGCGCCCTCGCCCGCTGCGCGCCGCCCAGCTCGCGCTCGGCTTGGGGCGACTGCTCGATGATGAGGCCGATCGCTCCGGCCTCTATGTGGATCTGCAAGCGCTGTGGACCGTGCTCCCCGACGCATGGCGCGCGCACCCGCTGCTGTCACCGTTCGCCCACATGCGCCACGCGCTCTTGACCGTGCGCGCACGCGAGCGCAGCGCCGAGGCCGAGCTTGAGCTCTCCTTTAAGGCGCCCTGAGGTCGCCTCAGCGGCGCACGTCGCGGTGGCGAATATCCGACGCCCACCCGCGCCCGCGCAGCCTGCTGCTCAAGATCTGCGCGATCGTCACGGAGCGGTGCTTGCCGCCCGTGCAGCCCACCCCAATGGTCAAGTAGGCCTTGCCCTCGCGCACATAAAACGGCAACACATACTCCATAAGCCCCTGCACATGCTCAACAAATCGGCTCGCCTCAGGATAGCTCATCACGTAATCGACGATGGCCCGATCCAGCCCGGTCATCTCGCGTAACCCCTCGACAAAGTAAGGGTTGGGCAAGAAGCGCACGTCGAAGACCAGATCACACTCGGTGGGCAGCCCGTGCTTGAAGCCGAAGCTTAAGACGGTGATGTTGAGCTTTGGCCCCGTCGAGCGCGCCACCACGCGCTGGATCACGCTCTTGAGCGTGTGGACCGTGTGCTCGGTGGTGTCCACGATCAGATCCGCGCTCAGGCGCAGCGGCCCTAACCGCTCGCGCTCGCGCTCGATCCCCTCGCGCACCGTGCCACCATCGCTCATCGGGTGGCGACGGCGCGTCTCACTGTAGCGGCGCACCAGCGATTCATCGCTGGCCTCCAAGAACACCACCTGGACGCTGACCCCCTCCGAGCGCATCTGCGCGATGGCTTGATCGGCATGATCTAAGTAGTTGCGCTCACGCGTGTCGACCGCGAACGCGTACTGCTGCGGTATGCGCCCCTCACCGTTATGACCGCCCGCCAGCTCCAGCACCTTGGGCAGCAGCGGCACGGGCAGGTTGTCGATGCAGAAGAAGCCCGCATCTTCGAGCGCGCGCATGGCGGTCGACTTGCCCGAGCCGCTCAAGCCGGTGATGATCACCGCGCGCGGCGAGGGGGTGACGGCGGAGGATGACTCCTCTAGGGCGCTCGGGGTGTCGCCTCGCTCAAATGCCTCGTCTTCATCCATCACACGCTCTCAAGCTACAGGTGTGTCTTCACCTCAACATAAGCGCGACACGCGCACCGCGCCAAGACAAACCTCCCGCTCACACCGCCCGCGCCACGTCGACCCCATCAAACGCCTCGCTCGGGTTCACCCCCGAGGAGGCGTGCGGATCGATGAGATAGTGCGTCGCGCGCCAGGTGTGATAGCCGAGCCGATCCACCCAGCGCGTGGCCTCTAGCAGGTTCAGCGCGGCGTCGGGGGAGAGGTCGCCCTCGGCGGTGCGCGCGAGCACGACGCGGCGCTCCTCGCGCCGCCGCTGGGCGATCTGCGCGGCCCGCTCGGCCAAGCGCGTGACCTGCCCCTGCGTGATCGCGTCGAACGCGTCCTCGCACAGCCCCTCCAGCAGCGTCGCCAGCGCATCGTCTTGGCGCACCGTCTCCCCAGGCGCTTGTTCTTGGATCGCGTCGACCAGCCGCTCCAGGTGATCGATGATGTGGAGCGCTGCCAAGTGGCGCTCATGCGTCTCACCGCTGTGCGCGCTGGTCTGCACCTGCGCCAAGAAGCGGCGCAGCTCAGCGAGCGCCTCCTCCAGCGCGCCAGCCGTGACCGTGTCATCGCCTGCCATGCGCGCGCGCAGCATCGTGAGCGCGCCCTGATGCACCTCGCGCAGCGCGTTGAGCACCGCCTCCACTGCCACCTGCGGCACTTGCGCCACCGTCGCGTCCAAGTGACGCGTGATCCCCAAGCGCGGCGGCTCCGGCAACACCCGCTCGATCCACGCCGAGAAGCGCCCGATGACAGGCAACAACATCAGCACGCCGAGCAGGTTAAACGCCGTGTGAAACGCGGCCAAGCTCACCGTGTCATCGCCGCCGCCGCTCATGCTGTCTGCCGCCATATCTGCCAGCCGCACGAACAAGGGCAGGATCAAGAAGGCGATCAAGCCCGTGATCCCGTTAAACAGGATGTGCGCCAGCGCTGTGCGGCGCGCGGCCAGCGATCCGCCGATGCTCGCTACGCCCGCTGTGACGGTCGTGCCCAGGTTCTGCCCGATCACCAGCGCCGCCGCTTGGTTGAGGTCGATCGTGCCCGTGCTCAGCGCCGTGAGCGTCGTCGCCGCCGCCGCGCTTGATGACTGCATCACCACCGTCATCAACACCCCCATCAGCACCAGCAGCAGCCGCCCCACGATCGTGGGCGCCGGGAAGCTCGACGGGTCAATGCGCCCGGCCAAGCCCGACATGCCCTGCTGCAGCGTGTCGATGCCGATGAAGATCAGCCCAAACCCCGCCAGCGCCATGCCCGCCGCTTGCAGCCTGCCCTTGCCCAAGAGCTTCAACAGCGCGCCCACCCCCACCAGCGGCAGCGCCACCGAGGTGATGTTCAGCTTCAGCCCCAGCAATGACACGATCCAGCTCGTGCTGGTGGTGCCCAAGTTCGCCCCGAAGATCACCCCCACCGCCTGCTTGAA
This sequence comes from uncultured Bradymonadales bacterium, assembly GCA_964468515.1. Taxonomy (GTDB): domain Bacteria; phylum Myxococcota_A; class Bradymonadia; order Bradymonadales; family Bradymonadaceae; genus CAYXWB01. The sequence goes on from CAYXWB010000036.1 coordinate 6,899, forward strand.
GCTCAGCAAGCCCGCGCTCACGAAGCCGATGGTGGTCAGCGTCGTCGCGCTTGAGGACTGCACCACTGCGGTCACCACCGCCCCTGTCATCAGCGCAGACAGCGGGCCGCCCGTGAACCTCGCCAGCAGCTTGCGCAGCGAGTCGCCCGCCACCTGCTTGAGCCCATCAGTCATGAGGATCATGCCCAACAAGAATATCCCAATCCCACCCAGCGTCGCTGCGATCATCGTCACCTCCACCCTCACGCTCGTCCATCAGCTCATGCTCGACAAGCATCGACTCTAGTACGCGCGAACGCGAAGTGAAACATCAAGGCGCCGGGCTCACGCCGATGAGGATCGATCGGGCGCCTGGCTCAGCGCGCCGCCTGGCTCGCTCAGTGAGAGCTCGCCCGGCGCATGGGCGTCTCGCGCCAGTGAGAGGCCGCCGCTGACCTCGACGCCCACATAGCGGCTCTGCAACCACGTTGTGATTTTGCCATGGTGTGACCCCTCTGAGGTGCCAAGGCGTAGCGCCTCAACCTGAATCAATCGCGCGCCAGCGTCCCGATCGCGCACTGCAAATAATCGCCCTGCGCGAACCCCGGCAGCACCGGATGATCCTGATCGGCGGCGTACACGCCTTGCAACACCAGCGACACCTGCGCGGCCTGCTGCGCGCGCGCCACAAGCTCCAAGAACAGCCCCCGATCGATGTGACTGGAGCACGACGCCAGCACGATCGTCGCGCCCGTGGGCATCGCGCGCAGCAGCGCCGCGAACAGCCGCTGATACGCGTCGCTCGCCCGCTCCATGTCCTTGCGTCGATGCGCGAAGCTCGGCGGATCACACACCGCCACCTCAAACGGCGCCTTGCCCGCTGGCAAGCTGTCCAAATACTCGAACGCGTCCGCCACCACGAAGTCGTGATGCTCAGGATCAAGCCCGTTGAGCTCAAAGTGATGACGCGCGGTCGCGATCGCGGGCGCGGCCAGATCCACCGTCGTCGTGCGCGACGCGCCAGCGAGCGCAGCCGCCACCGAGAAGCCGCCCGTGTAGCCGAACAGGTTCAACATGCGCTTGCCCACCGACAGCGCGGCCACGCGGCGTCGGTTCTCGCGCTGGTCCAAGAAGAAGCCCGTCTTCTGCCCTTCGAGCACATCACACGTGAAGCTCATCCCATGCTCTAAGAACGGCACCACCGGCCCCAGCGGCGCGGGCGCCCCGAGCCAGCTCGCCACGGGCGCGCCTTGGCTGTAGATCGCGGCGCGACGCACCACCCAGTGCTTGATCGGCAGCAAACGCGCGATCGCCTCGCGCGCGGGCGCCACCCAGCGCTCCGCCGCTTCGCCATCAGGCCGCAGCACCGCCACCTCCCCATACACATCACACACCAAGCCCGGCACCCGATCGCCCTCGCCGTTGAGCAGGCGATAGCCCGTGGTCATCGCGTCGGGGAACGCGCGCCTGCGGCGCGCTTGCTTGATGCGGCTCGCGAGCAGTGTGTCATCGACGTCCTGGGTAGGATCTAAGGTCCACAGCCGCACCCGCAGCGGGGAGCTGGCGTCATAGACGCCGCGCCCCACAAACTCACCCTGCCGGTTGACCACATCCACGATGGCGCCAGACGGCAGCGTGAGGCCGCGCGTTTGCAGCGCGTCAACCCACACCCAGGGGTGGCCGCGACGCAGCACCTCCTCCAGAGGTTGTGTCAGGATCACCTGCGCCAGCTGGGCCATCTGCCTGCTCCTTGTGCCCGACGTCATGTTGCGTCGAGCGCGATCATAAAGGGTTGATCACCAGACCGCTCAGGATCTTGGGATAAAAATAGGTCGACTTCTGCGGCATCTTGCCGCCTGAGCGGCAGACCGACGCGACCTGCGCCACGGGCGTCGCGTTCATCAGCACCACGAGCTGCGCGCGCGGCTCACGCGCCGCCGCCATCACCTCGGGGAGCCGCTTATAATAGGCCAAGTGGGTGCCCGCCTCTTGCGCCGCCTTGTCGATGCCGAGCATCCGATCAAGCAAGACCTCATGCAAGATGGCCACGTCGAGCTGGCGCACCTCAGCGGGCGTCTCCGCGTCGAAGCGCTCTGACGCCACGGCCCCCACGAACGACACCAGCAGCGGGCGCTCAAGCCCAGGCGCCAGCAGCACGAAGCTCGGCTTTGTCTCACCAGCGCGCGCGAGCGTTTGCGTGAGCGCGTCGCCATCGTCGGGCGCGATGGCCAACGCCTCGACCTCAAAGTCAGGGTGCGCGTGCAAGCGCGCGGTGAGCGCGCCAAGCTCCAGCGCGTCGAGGCCGTGCACGAGCCGATGCGTGGGCAGCACCAGCAGCCCAGCATCGTGCATGTTCACGAAGAAGGTCATCACAAAGTCATACGGCGCGGGCCCCTTGGGCGGCTCGCACTCCACGCACGCGCGACGAAACGCCTGATACGCCAGCGCCGTCTCATAGCGATGGTGGCCATCGGCGATCAAGAGCTGCTGATCCTCAAGCGCCTGGCTCACCTTGGCCAGCGCCACCTCATCGGTCACGCGCCAGAGCTGGTGGCGGATCTGATCGGGCGTGGTGATGTCCACCACCGGCTCGTCTGCGCCGCGCGCCTGCTCAAGCAGCGCGTCGATGTGACAGGCAGGATCATCGTACAGCATGAAGATCTGGCTGAGGTTGCACTCGGTGGCCTTCATGAGCGCGAGGCGATCGGCGCGCGGGCCGCTCAGCGTGCGCTCGTGCGGCAAGATCACGCGCGCCTCATAGGGCTCAAGACCGGCCAACCCGATGAACCCGCGACGCGTCATCTCGACCCCGCGCCCATCGCGAAACGTCTGCACGTGCACGTACAGCGACGGCTCGGTGTCCACGATCAGGTCACCTTCGGCGATCCAGTCCATGAGGTAGCGACGCGCGCGCGTGTACTTGTTGTTGTCGCTCTCATCCTGGGCGCCGGGGCGGTTCAAGTCCATGCGCACGATGTTGTTGATGTGACTCTCATAGAGCGCGCTGAGCTGCTCATCATCGATCACATCATAGGGGGGCGCCACCAGCCGGCACATCTGGTCGTGGAACTTGGCATTATTATAACGAATCCCCCGAAAGGGCTTCACCCGAGCCATAACACACTCACCTTGAGGGGGGACGATGGCCAACACACCACCAGCGACGACGACGCAAGCTGTACCCTCTGCGCGCGCCCTGCGTCAACACCACCCACCGCGCCCTACGCCCTCATGGGCGACAGCGCGCACAGCATCGAACCCAAAAGTGGGGGAACCCCTGCGGCGCACATCGGCGCCGCGGCCGCATCATGGAGGCGCTGCACAAGACGCGATGACACGCTCGCGCAGCGCGGGCGCTCGCGCGCTCACCTCGTCGAAGCTCACAGGGTAAGGCGGCTCACAGAGCGCCGCAGCGGCGACCTCTTCCGGGCGAAGACGAGGCCAGGTGTGAGCATGGGCGCGCAAATAAGCGAGCTGCTGTGTGTTAAGCGCTTTATGTAGCTCTAGCAGCGCGATCAGCCTCAAGAACGCCGCATGATCCTCTCTCCGAATAGGCCAACTGGCACGATCTAAGAGCGGGATTTGAGCGCGCTCCAAGAGCGCTAAGACGAACGTTGAGCAGGTGAACCCTGGCACCCCATCTCCAACCTCGCTCACGACCTGGCCTGACTCATCAAACGACGCGCCAGGCATCATCGAATAAGGCAGCCCGTGGGGGTTGGCACGCGCGACGCGACGCGCCAACGCGCTCACGCGCAATAGGTCAACCTCCCGCACGAGCGGGTCAGGATCCGTTAACAGCAACAAGAGCACATAACCTCGCCAAAGGTCGAGCGGCGCAGGGCCTAGCCTCGCGAGGTGCCACGGCTGATGAAACAGTTTGATCGGCGCGGGCACCTGCGCGATCTGAACAAGCCCTTCGCTTGAAGCTCGCCACGTGAGACCGATGTGGAGCGATGTCTGATCTTCTGGTGACTCTCCTGGCATGGCGAGCAGCGCCAGCGCTAAGAACACCTCAGGCAGCTCGTCGTAGCACGTCGCCTCATAGCAGCCTTCGAGCGGCTCCACCCCATCCATCAAAACCCCTTAAGCAGCCCATTCACTTGCGCTTTAGTCCATACACCGCTGCTCAAAAAGGCGCCTCGCACATGATCAAGCGCAGGCCCATAAGCAGGGAGCTGGGCGCGTGCTTGGCGCGGCGCGAGGGCCATCAGCAAGATAATCACCGCGTTAACATCTTGTTGAATCAGCGCGCGCTGCGCAGGCTGCGCGAGCGTGCGCAATAAAGCGTTCGCGCGCTTAAACTCACCCTCACACAACCACCCATCAAGCCGATCAAAGATAGCGTCATGACGCGCATCGGCGTCGTGCGCCTCACCGCTCAGATGAGCGCGCAGCCATGGCAGCTCATCTTCATGGTCAATGCGCAGGTAAGGCTCATCACGCAGCGCCGGGACCTCGCGCGCCTCATGAGATGGGCTTAGGCCCAAGCGCCTCGTGTAAACGCTCAGTGATCGCCCATCGAAACGCACGCCCTGACCACCCGTGTAATCGCGTGAGCGCTGCTTGTAAGTCGCCAGCTCCATCAGGCAGCTCCTCATCAAATTGAAAGTCAATGACATAGGCGAGGGTTTGCTCATCACTGAGCGCCGTCAATCCATGACGTAGGCTCAGTGAGGTTCGCTCATCGACGCGGAGGTCGAGCTGCTGCCTCGACTGCGACGCTCGCTCCAAGAAGGCCGGCTCGCTTAGCACGCCCAAGAGCTCTCGTTTGATCAACAGCTCAAAGGACACCGCCTCATCCAGCTGCGAGGGCACGATGACATCCACATAGCGCAGGCTCACCCCCGCGACCTCCCCAGGAAAAGCGTCGAAACAGGCATTCAGCACGCGCATCAGGCGCGCCTCGAACCCCTCCCAGCGCTCATAATGACGCGTCGAGAAGACGAGATAATCTTCATGCAATAAGACGCGCCACAGCGCATCAGCGCTGAGCAGTTGGAGCTGCTGGCCGCCAAGTGTGGCGATGATCTGCGCTCGAAACGCCGCTTGGACCTCCTCCTCGGGCATGCCAGGAGGGTCCAAGTTGGCGACGTGGGGAAACTCGCCAAACAGCGCGCTCACAAATTTGTCATGAGCGCTGCCCTCAATCGCGCGGATGGGTTTAGAGAAGCGCAGCTCGCACAAGACCTCAGCCAGCGGGTTGTTCGTATAGATGACGCGTTGATAGTCAGGCGAATCGAACAACATAGGCAGCTCCGCAGCGGCGCGGCGAACCGCATCTCCCCAAAGATCATGAGCACCTGAGCGCGAGCGGCCACTGACGCGCCCTTGACAGGTCAAGGGCGCGTCAGGGCGCATCAGCGGGCTTCAGCTCTTGCGAACCTCGACGAGCACGACGGTCACGTTGTCGTTGCCGCCGTTCTCATTGGCGAGCTGGATGAGCTGGTTGCAGGCCTCCTCCAGGTTGCCCTTGCTGGCGAGCAGGATGCGGCGCATGTCGTCATCGGAGATCATGCCGTTGAGGCCGTCCGAGCACAGCAGATAGATGTCGCCGTCTTGCGGCTCATCGGTGGCGACGTCCACCTGCACGGTCGCCTTCATGCCGAGCGCGCGCACGATGACGTTCTTGTGCGGGAAGTTGTCGATCTCCTGCTGCGTCAGCTCCTTCATCTTGATGTAGTCGTTGAGCAGCGAGTGATCCTCGGTGATGAGGCTGTAGCTCTCACCGCGCAGACGATAGATGCGGCTGTCACCCACATGCGCCAAGTACGCGTGGTTGCCGGAGAAGGACAGCGCGACGATGGTGGTCCCCATCCCCTTCTTGTCGCTGCTCTGGGTGGCCATCTCGTGGATGCGCAGGTTCGCAAGCTTCACGCCCGCGCTCAAGCGGTTCTCCTCGTAGCGGCGCCCCTTCTCCATCTTATAAGGCCAAGTGACCTCCTCGTCCTTGCTCGTCTCCCGAAAGAAGTCCGCCACGGTGTCCACAGCCATCTGCGAAGCCACCTCGCCGTGCGCGTGGCCGCCCATGCCGTCGGCGACCATGTAGAGGTTCTCCTCGGCCACCACACACAGGTTGTCCTCATTGAGGGCCCGCTTCATCCCGATGTGAGTGTTGCCCGCGAAGCGAAGTTTCAGTGCCACGTTACCACCACGCGCTGAAGCTCAATTCTGCCATGACCAGCGCCGCCGCGCGCACAGCTGCGAGGCGTTGGCGCGGCGCGCCGATCTGCTGCCGCTTATCAGTTCCTCCAAAGGATTAGCACGCGCCATGCGCGCTGACAAGAACACGCGCATCATGGCCCATCGCCCACTGTCGCGCACAGTTCGCCGCGCCGACGCGTGACGCCGCGCCCACACCGCGCTAAGCTCGCGCCCACACTGTGCGATAGACGCGCGTTGATGGTGAGGGCTGCTCATGAAGATTCTGTATGGCGTGGTCGGCGAGGGGATGGGGCATGCGATCCGATCGAGCGTGATCATCCGCAAGCTCATCGATGATGGGCATGAGGTCCACGTCGTCGTCTCGGGCCGCGCGCACGACTTCCTCCAGCGCCAGTTCCCGCAGATCAGCCGCATCTGGGGCCTCACCATGGCCATGGAAGACAACCAGATGAAGACGAGCGCCACCGCCGCCCAGAACGTCATGGGCGCGCTCACTGGCCTGCCCAAGAACGTCCTCCAGTACTTCGACGTGGAGGGCAAGTTCGAGCCCGATGTCGTCATCAGCGACTTTGAGACCTGGAGCTGGATGTTCGCCAAGCGCCATCGCCTGCCGCTCATCTGCCTCGATAACATCCAGATCATCAACCGCTGCACCCACACCGATGCGATCATCCAGGGCGATCGCGCCGACTTCAACCTGGTGCGCGGCGTGGTCAAGGCCAAGTGCCCCAAGGCTGACCACTACCTCATCACCACCTTCTTCTATCCCGAGGTACGCAAGCCCCGCACCACCTTGGTGCCGCCCATCTTGCGCGACACCATCATCGACGCCACCCCGAGCGAGGGGGAGCACCTGCTGGTGTATCAGACCTCGGACACCTTCAAGGAGCTGCCCAAGCTGCTCCAACGCCTCGATCAGCCGGCCTATGTGTACGGGCTTCGCCGCGACCTCAAAGAAGACGTCGTCGAGGGCAAGCTCACCTATCGCCCCTTCAGTGAGACGCAGTTTGTGGAAGATCTCGCGTCATGTCGCGGCGTGATCGCCTCGGCGGGCTTCACGCTCATGGGCGAGGCGCTGCATCTGGGCAAGCCGTACTTGGCGACGCCTGTGAAGAAGCAGTTCGAGCAGGTCCTCAACGCGCGCTACTTGGAGCAGCTGGGCTACGGCCTCTATGACGCCGACTTGGACGAGCCCACCCTGCGCCACTTCATCGATCGGCTGCCCGAGTTTAAGGCCGCGCTTGAGGGCTACGATCGCCAAGACAACAGCCGCGTCTTCGCGGAGCTAGACGCCCTGCTCGATCAGGTCCACGGCGGCGTGCTGCGCTCGCGCGGCTGGTTCTAAAGCCTTTGAACCTTGCTGATGAGCGATGATCTTGTGTGAGGCGCGCGTTATCATGAGGTAGCGCGCGCCTTCGCGCGTCCACTGTGAGGAGTGAGCGCCATGTCAGAAGAACAAGCTGAGATCGTCTGGAGGGTCGTCGGGCTCACCGTGGAGCGCGTGCGCAAGTTCCAAGCGCGCACGTCCTGGGAGTTTCGCG
>CAYXWB010000036.1:14683-26385 GCA_964468515.1 uncultured Bradymonadales bacterium
CTCACCGTGGAGCGCGTGCGCAAGTTCCAAGCGCGCACGTCCTGGGAGTTTCGCGCCCCCGATGGCACACCGCTCGACGCGATCATCTTCGCGGGGCCGAACGGCTGCGGCAAGTCGAGCCTGCTCGACGCGATCTTGTTTGGCCTCTCCGATCCTCGCACCTCGCTCAAGGTGGAAGAGTTAGATGAGCGCTCGAAGGTTCAGCTTGAGCTGGAGGTTTGGGAGCAAACAGATGGCGATTATGTCCGAAAAATCAGCAGCAAATCCCGCGCAATAACAAAAGCCATCCACCACAGAACAACTGAAACAGAAAAAATATTAGAATCCATACACCTAGCCACACTAGATGACTCAGAAGACGAATTTGAAAATTACACACTTAGCGTTGGGGAAGGGATCTTCGAACTCCTCAACCAAACCCCAGAAAACATCAAAACAAAAAAACCACACACAAGATATCTATCCACACACATTGCGCCTATCATTTCAAACACAGGCTACTTCTCAGCATGGCGTTCACCAAAACAGCGGGGCAGTGTGCGGCCCAACCTCAACACGTCCTCAGTGAGCGGCGATGATGAGCGCGATCGGCTCATGAGGATCAAATCGCAGCTCGTCACACACCTCGCGCGTGGGATGCTCTCGCGTCAGCCAGAAGCGGTGGCGGCGCGACAGAGTGGAGAGCGATGGCTAGAGCAAATCACAGCGTTTTGGAGAGCTTTTGCAGCATCGGCGTACTCGAAGGATGTGATGATCGGCGTGGATGAGGTCTGGACCCTGGATGGGCTAGCGTATGATCTGTTCGTGTTTGATGGCGAAACACGCATCCCGGTCGATCATCTGAGCGCTGGCGAGCTGGAGATCTTGCAGCTCGCGGGGACCTTGATCATGCGCCCCGAGGGGCCACTTCAGCTGCTGATCTATGATGAGCCGGAGCTGCACTTGCATCAGGCGTGGCAGGCGGCGTGGCTCGGCGCGGTGCGCAAGCTCACGCCGCAGACCCAGCTCATCATCGCCACGCACTCGGAGGCGATCTGGCAGCGCGCCATGAGCTATGAGCGGTTCTTACTGGTTGATGAGGACGATCCTCGCGCGAGCTTGGACGCGCACAAGCGAGGGAGGCGCGCGTGAGCGAGGATCTGGGGGCGCTCTATGCGGGACGCGAGGTTCACCTGTGGGTCGAAGACGCGCTCACGCGTGACTACCTCCAGGCGCTCTGGGATGACAGCCGCGTGCGCTTGTGGGTTGGCGCGGGCGGTGGCTTGCGCGAGGTCGTCGAGGCGGCGCGCGCCGAGCTGCCGCAGCTGCGCATCTTCTGGCTCACGGATGGTGATTGGACGCCCTCTCCCTTGCCCTTGGCGCTCGCTCAAGCGCAGCGCAGCTACAAGCTGCCTCGTCATGAGATCGAGAACTACCTGCTCGATCCCGAGGCGCTCAGGCCCGCGCGTGGTGGGCGCTGTCCTTATCTGCGACGTGAGCTAGACGCCGACACCATCCGTCAGCGCTTCGAGCAGGCAGCGCGCCAGCTCATCCCCTATGTGGCTTGTCTGCGCACGCTCCATCAGCTCAAACAGTCGATCACGATCGCTAACTGGCCACAAGATCCGGCGCCCGCTCACTGTGTGACGCGTGTGGCGAGCGAGGCGTGGCTGCTCGCGCGTCCGCCCGAGCTGCGCGCGGCCAGCAGGGCGATCAAGCGTGCTGCAGACACCATGCTCAGTGAGACGCAGTGGCGTGAGCTGTTTCACCAGCATCATGACACCGCGACGCAAGAAGTGAGCAATCACGCGTGGCTGCGCACCTTCCCTGGCAAGGAGCTGTTGCGTCACGCGTGGGATGAGCTGTTTATTGGGCGAGGCGGCCACGTTGAGGCGGACATCGCGCGTCATGTTGGCCGCGCGCAGCGGGAGCAAGGGCGCGCGCCAGCGGAGCTGAGCGCGTGGCTCGCGCACATGTGCGCGAGCCACTTCAGCTTCGCTTGAGCGCTCACAGCGTGCGGGAGTTAGCCTCGGTGATGGAGTCGCCGATGTCGGCGATGATGGTGGCGGCCTCGCGCCAGAACCTCGCGAACAGCGCCGTGAAGGCGGCGCCGATCAGCCCCATCACGAACGCGCCGACGCCAGCGACCAGGTTGTTCGAGAAGGCCATCGCGATCATTGAGAAGACCGCCATCATCACTTGCACCACCGCGAGCACATAGAAGGCTATGGCGATCACGTTGATCATGCCGCGATAGACGGGATAGCTGCTCTGGTTGCGCAGGTGTTCAACGTACTGTTGCTTGTTCATCGTGGTGTCTCTCCAGGGTGTGGTGCGCGTGTAAGGTGGCCAACAGCGTGGCACGGGGCGTGCCAGACGTGTTGCAATGATCCCCTCGCAGCGCGCGTGTCGAGCTTGCTTCGACAGATCGGGTCTGTACCATTGAGGATGCCCCACAAGGTCGAGCTTGTCAAAGGCGCGCAGCGAGCGCCTCACCGCGCCCCTGTTTCCGTTCACGCTGGCGGAGCTGTGCCCCGACGATTGGCCTCATGCGTCGCGCCTGCACAGCGCCAATGAGGCGACGACGCGCTTCAGCTATGGCGTCGCGTGCGCCGAGCGGCCCGAGCTTCTGTCTGGGGTTGAGGCGCGGTTTGGTGTGGAGCTGGGCGACGGCCAGCGCGTCGAGGTGACCTCCTTTGGCGAGCGCGATGTAGCCCTGGCGCGTCACATCTATGGCCACGCCTCCATGCTCGCCCCTGCTCCCAGCTTGAGCTGGACGCACATCCAGGTGCCAACGTGGCAGGCGCTCAGCGCCCTGGCGATTGAGCCAACGCTGACGATGCGTGAGGTGGGCGCCGCGCCCGATGCGCCCTGGCTGAAGCGCTACGACGAGCTGCCGCCGCAGCTTGAGTCGGGCGATCACCGCCGCTGCGACATCTCGCGCTGTGGGCAAGATGACAACCTGAGCTTGGGCTTTGACGAGGGCGAAGCTATGGGCGCCCCGCGCCAGGGTGCGCCCTGAGCGCGAGAGGCGCGACAGCGGCGATCGCTTAAGCGCCATCGCCGCTGTCTGAGTCAGGCGCGTGGGCTGCATCGGGAGGTCTTGCTTGGAAGATCTCCGCTTATCATCAGCACATGCGACGCACCGCGCGGGAGGTTGTGTGAGGGGGCGCGTGGGGATCAGGAGACGAAGATGGACTTCACGTTGACGAACTCGCGCAGGCCAAAGCCGCCGTGCTCGCGCCCGTAGCCGGAGTCCTTGACGCCTCCAAAGGGCATGTTGGGATCGGCGAGGCCAAAGCCGTTGATGAAGACCATGCCGGTGTCAAAGCAGTCGCGCGCGAGCTTGATGGCCTTGTCTTCGTCTTGAGAGATGATGCCGCCGCCGAGGCCGAAGCGGCTGTCATTGGCGATGCGCATGGCGTCCTTGTCGTCGCGCGCCTTGATGACGGAGGCCACCGGGCCAAAGAGCTCATCATCGTAGGCGGGCTGGCCGGGCTTGACGTCTACGAGGACGGTCGCCGGGTAATAATAGCCCGTGCGCTTGGGCGTGCTGCCGCCACAGAGCGCGCGGGCGCCCTTGGCGACGCTCTTTTGAACCTGCTCAGCGAGCGTGTCGCGCAGATCTTCGCGCGCCATGGGGCCAAGCTCGGTCTGCTCGTCGAAGGGATCGCCCATCTTGATCTTGCGCATGGCCTCAACATAGCCCTCAATGAAGCGATCGTAGAGGGCTTCGGTGACGACCATGCGCTTGGCGTTGATGCAGGTCTCACCGTTGTTGGCCATGCGTCCTTTAACGCAGACCTGAATGGCGGTGTCGAGATCGGCGTCTTCTAAGACGAGGTAGGCGTCATTGGAGCCGAGCTCTAAGACGCTCTTCTTGAGCGCGGCGGCGCTCTGCTTGGCGATGGTGCGTCCGACCTCGGCGCTACCCGTGAAGGTGACGCCGCGCACATGATCGTTCTGGATGATCGCCTCGGACTGCTCACCCGAGATGAGCAGCGTGGAGAAGAGGTGCTTGGGCAAGCCCGCGCGCTCGTAGAGCTTGCGCAAGTAGAGGCCGCTGCCCGTGCAGTTGCGAGCGTGCTTGAGCAGCACGCCGTTGCCCGCCATCAGGCTCGCGACTGAGTAGCGGACGGCCTGATAGCAGGGGAAGTTCCAGGGCTGAATGCCGTAGATGACGCCCAGCGGCGAGTAGGTGATGATGCCGCGCGAGAAGCTGTCAGGCTGGCGCGACTCGTCGGCTAACACTTTGGGGCCATGCTCGGCGGTGTGCTCACAGATCGCGGCGCAGAGCTCAAGCTCGGAGCGGCTCTCCCCGATGAGCTTGCCGACCTCCTTGGAGATCAGGGTGGCGAACTCGTCGGCGCTTGAGCGCAGCGCCTTGGCGATCGCGCGCATGTGTTCGGCGCGTGACTCCAGGCTCTCCTCTCGCCAGGCGCGGAAGGCCTCGTGGGTGTCCGCTACGGTGGAGGTCGCGACTTTGTCGCTCATATAAGCGTAGGTCTCGAGCTTCTCTTCGGTGGCGGGGTTAATCGTCGTGATCATCTTGTCGTCACTCATCACACATCCTCTCTTATCAGCTCAGGCGTTCATGATTTATTAGCGCACAAAGCGGCATGCCCCAATCGCCGCTATCGCCGCTCGCTCAATTATGTTTAATCCATCAATAGGATTGTCATACATCAGCTTACGCATTTCCTCTGGAGTTCCAGAGGTTCAACGCGTGGCGGGCGCTTGCACAGCGAGGAACCTCGACAGGGTTCAGCTCAGGTCAAACCTTGCGCAGGGCAACGGCTCAGCGGGAGCGCGCGCTGGCGTAGGCCGGGGGCCGCTCAAGCGGCGCTCACGCAGCGGATGAGATTGTGATCTTTATCAAAAGCCAGCCGGCGCCGTGGGGCAGCGGGAGCGGCTGGCGAGGCTTCAGCGCGAGGCTTCAGCGCGAGGCTTCAGCGGGGGCGCACCGCACCCAAGCGCGCCTAAACCGCGAGAGACGCGACAGCGGTGATCGCTCGGGCGCCATCGCCGCTGCCTCAGCCTGGTGCGTGGGCTGCGTCCAGGGGTCTTGCTTGGACGATCCTGGCTTGGCATCAGGGCGCGCGATGCATCGTGCGCGAGGTCGTGTGTGCGTGAGGCGGTGGAGCGGCCCACGCTTGAGGCGCGCTCGGGCGACCGGGGCGCAGGTCAGCCAAGCGCTGCGCGCAGGAGGTGGCAGCGTGAGCGCGGGCTGACGCCTCGCAGGTCAACGGTTTGACATCTGCCTTGATCCTCAGGGGAGAGCTGATAAACTGACCCACAAGTCTGTTGAAGGGTCACGCCATACCAGCCACCGCCAAGAGGTCCAGATGGACGTCGCGCACACATCTACCGCCCTGCTCATCGCCACAGCCTTGGCCTTGGCCTCGGGCTGCACGGGCACGCTGTCATCTGAAGACGCCGAGGGGCCGAACACGGTGACGCCGGGCGGACCAAACGACCCGAACGGGCCAGGCGGGCCAGGCGGGCCAGGCGGGCCAGGCGGTCCGGACGTACCAGCCGACATGGTGCCTGGCCAGCCTACCCCGCCACAGCCGAGGCGCGTCGACCCGAACACCCTCCAACAAGACCGGCTGTTCATGTGCGACGGCGCGCCGGTCTCCTCGCCGCTGCGCATCCGACGCATCTCCTCGCCAGAGTACACGCGCGCGCGAGTCAGCGGCAGAGAGGGTGCGCCCGCGCGCAACCCGCTCCAGCCGCTGGGCAGCAACCTCTACTCCACATACGACGTGGAGGTGAGCTTAGACACGGCCACGCTGGATCAGTATCTGGGGATGGGCGATGTGGCGATCTTCACGCCGTTTATGGAGCATCGCCAGTGCATCACCAACAGGAACGCCATCCCCGACGCGGCCTGCGTGGAGGGGTTCGTGCGGGAGCTCCTGGAGCGGCGCGTCTTGTATAAGCCTGCCGAGCAAGATGAGGTCGAGCGCTTGGTCGCGCTGGCGCAGCGCAGCTTCGCGCTTGAGCTGCAGGGCCAGCAGGATCGCGACGCGGTGCTAGAGCACATCGCGCGCGCCGCGTGGCTCACCACAGGGGCGCTGTTTCGCTCGGAGCTTGGCGGCGAGCCTGACGCTGACGGGCGAAGGCGTCTGAGCGACTGGGAGCTCGCCCACGCCATCGCCTACGCGCTCACTGACCACGCGCCGGGCACGCCTGTCGACGTCCCGTGGGCGCCTGTGGAGCGAGGCCTCTATGAGGACATCCGTCAGGCGGCGCTTGATGGGACCATCTCTGACCCTGCTGTCATTCGCGAGCTCGTGGAGCGGCACATGGTCGGTGAAGAGGGCGGCACGATCGGTGACAACCACAGCCCCACGGCGCTGCCGCCCGAGCTGGCGGCGGTGACTCACAGCTACTACCAGACGATGGTCCTGGCGGATCCGTGGGTCGGGCGCACGGACCTGCGCGCTGACCGCTGGGGCGCGGTGAGGCGGGCGCGGCGCGCGAAGTACTGGATGTCCGAGAAGACAGCGCGGTTCTTTCACGAGTGGTTGGGGGTCACAAACTTTGGCAGCGTCTTCAAGGACACCCCAGCGGCCACGACGCGGTTCGACGTGGACAGCGGCATCTCGCCCGGGCACATCCAGGACATCTGGGACTCTGGCGTCGTCGGCAGCAGCTTTGAGGGCGAGACTTGGTACATTCATCAGCTGGAGGATATGATCGCGCGCATCGTCTATGAGGATCAGGACGTGTTCGCAAACTTGCTGACCTCGCGTCGCTTTAACGTGCGCTCCTCCGTGATCAAGAAAGATCGCTTGGCCAAGGAGGGGATCAACTTCGTCTACAACATTGACACGCGCCAGCAGACCATCGCGGACACGCGCGCGGCGCGCTGGCAGGAGCTGCCGGCGCACGAGCGCGCGGGCGTCTTCACCCACCCTGTGTGGCTGGCCGCGCACGGCAACAACTTTGAGAACGACCCGAGCGCGATCCATCGCGGCAAGTGGATCCGCGAGCACCTGTTATGTAGCGTGGTGCCTGATATCCCGATCACGGTGGACGCCCAGCTTGACGCGGAGACCATCCATCAATCGGCGCGCACGCGCATCGACCAGAAGACCGCCGCGCCTGAATGTGCCGGTTGCCACCTGCTGATGAACCCGCTGGGTTATCCCTTCGAGATCTATAATCACGCGGGCGCCCTGCGCGTTGAGGATCACGGCGCGCCGCCAGACGGCTCCTCCACGCTCGTCCTCATGCCTGATCCTGCGCTGGAGGGGCTCCAGGTCACCAGCGCGGTCGACATGATGGAGGCCTTCGCTGAGTCCAACGAGGTCAAGCGCTGCTTCGTGCGACAGGTGTTCCGCTTCTATGTCGGCCGCGACGAGACCTACGCCGACGCCTGCACCCTGGCCCAGATGGAGGAGACCTACGACATGAGCGGCGGCTCCATGACCAGCATGGTCGGCGCGCTGCTCTCAAGCGACACGATCCTCTACACCCACCTGCCCGAAGACGAGGTGACGCCATGACTATGAACGCGCTCTCACGGCGCCGCTTCCTCCAGTGCCTCGGGCTGACCGCGGGCGCCTCTCTGCTCAGCCCGCTCATGAGCCAGCTCTACGCCAACGCCACAGGCGTGATGACGCGCCGCGTGGTCATCGTGGTCGTCGGCAACGGCATTGAGACCAAGAGCGTCACGCCTGAGCTGGTACGCCAAGCCATCATCGACGCGGGCGCGAGGCTCAGCGCAGATCAGCGCGTGCACTGGGCGCACAGCTACAAGCACGCCGAGCCGCTCGTGCTCCAAGGCGCTAACCTGGGCCAAGCGCAGTCACTGCGCGGGCTGCGCCCAAGCCCAGGCAAGCTCGATCTGACAGACAAGGCCGCGCTGGTCTTGGGCCTGTCCAACACCGCAGCGGGCGGCGGCCACTCCTCGGGCTACGGCGCGCTGAGCGCGGCGTCGGCGCGTGGTCCCGTGCCCACGGCCCCGACCATTGATGGTTGGCTATCTCGCCAGCCCAGCGTGCGTCAGGCCACGCCGTTTGAGGCCGTGCGCATGGGGATCAGCGACCTGCGCGCCGAGCAGCAGATCGGCTATGGCTGGAGCGCGTATAACGCGCGCCAGCCCGCGCCGATCATCCTCAACATCGACGCCGCCTACGCCTCGCTCTTCGGCGCCGTCGCCGACCCCGCCGGGCGACTCGCCTTTGACAAGCGCACGGAGCTGCTCGACTTCGCCCGCGTCGATGTGAGCAAGGCGCTCCAAGCGCTCCCCGGCAGCTCCACCGAGCGCGCCAAGCTGGAGCGCTACCTGCTGAGCATTGAGGAGCTGCGCGAGCGCCAGGATCTGCTCAGCAGCTCCATGGACCAGCTCAGCGCGGTCAACCCTGGCGGCCCCAGCGCGGCCTCACCGCCGGTCAACGTCGACTTCCCGCTCGATCGGCTCGCCTACCAGTTCAAGCTCGCGCGCGCAGCGCTCATGGGCCAGCTCACCAACGTCGTCTTGCTGGGCTCAGGCGTCGGAGGCGACTTCGACAAGCTCAAGTTTAACAGCCTTGACTCGATCTTCCGCCGCGACCCCGACTACCGGGGCGTCATCGACTACCACACGCTCCAACACGGCACGCTCTCAAACCCGACCTTCGTGGAGGTCGTCTACGAGAACATCGCGCGTCATGTCGACATGGTCGCCGACCTCGCCCGCGCGCTCGCTGAGGTCCCCGAGGGCGATGGCACCATGCTCGATCACACCGTGATCATGATGATGTCAGACAACGGAGACTTCCATCATAGCCAGGGCAAAGAGTGGCCGGTGCTCTTGGTGGGCGGCCAGAAGCTCGGCCTCAAGACGGACGGGCGCGCGGTGGTCTACCCCACCACCAATCAAGCCAGCCACCGCCAGATCGCCAACATGTTCAACACGGTGGGCTGGGCGATGGGCCTGGAGCTGAACAGCTTCGGCGTTGGTGGCGCCACCACCGAGGGCGGCCCGCTCTCTGAGCTCTATGGCTGAGGCGACAGCCTCTCACACTCCCCCTGCTGCGACAGACCTCCGCGCGCGCAGTGAGAGGGGGATGGGCGCACCGCACCCAAGCAGGCCCTGAACGCGAGAGACGCGACAGCGGCGATCGCTCGGGCGCGATCACCGCTGTCTGAAGCCCGGCGTGTGGGCTGCGTCGGGAGGTCTTACTTGGACGAGCTCCGCTTGGCATCAGGTCACGCGAGGCACCGCGCGGGAGGTTGCCTCAGGCGGTGCCCGCCTTGCCCATCATCATGAACGCCATCGGATCGACCCCCAAGCGACTCAGCGCGGCGGCCCAGCGCTCCTCAGGGGGGCCGTCTAAGACCATGTCCTCTTGGAAGTCGAGGAACAGCCAGGAGCCATCCTCGATCTCGGCCTCAAGCTGGCCCTCAGTCCAGCCCGTGTAGCCGACGAACGGGCGATAAGGCTGGTTGAGCACGCCCGTGGCGAAGCGCTCAATCGAGTCGGAGGACGCGGCCAAGAACCAAGCGTCCTCAAAGCGCAGCGTGCCCTCTTCCGAGAACTTGGCCAGGTCATGGCGCCTGGTCGCGTGCTCGCCGCCCTGCTGGTAGATCAGCCACAGCTGCTCCACACGCACGGGGCCGCCGAAGTGGACGTCGATCTGATAGCAGCTGTCGGCGATCTCGGCGATGATGGGCTTGTCCGCGCTCTGCAAGAGCGCGCCAAAGTTGATGTCGAGGGGCTTGTTGATGATGAAGCCCATCGCGCCCTCGTCGTCGTGATGGACCATGAGGATGACGGCGCGCTCAAACGGGCCGCCGTCAAGGCGCGGTGAGGCGATGAGGAAGCCCGGCGCGAGGGTCTGGTGGTCCATGTGTGCACCTTCGGGTAGCAGGCAGGCGGCTTAGCGGGCGCGCCGTGAGATAGGGGAGAGGCCAGTGACGCGCGAGGCGCACGTGGCGCCGTGGGCGGCGGCGACCCTACACCAGAGGGAAGCGCCGCGCTCCCCAATTCATTCCGCAGCGCCCTGGTCCTGACGCTGCGCGGGCGCGTCGCCGTGATCACGCGCCGCAAACCACGCCGAGCTGGTGGGCCACAGCGAGGTGCTGGCCTCGCGCGAGATGACCGCGCCCACGTGACCGCCGCCGAGCTTCATCAGCTGCTTGTCCGGCGCGCTCACCGCGTCGATCAGCGCGCTGGCGGCCTCCAGCGGCACGATGTTGTCGTGGTAGAAGGTGATGGCCAGGGTCGGGCAGGTGATGTGGCTCAGGCGCACCAGGCGGCCTCCCAGCGCGAACTGGCCGCGCATCAGCGCGTCCTCGCGGTACAATTCTTGGATGTAGCGCTTGTAGCAGGCGCCGGGGAACGAGACGTTGTCATTGGCCCACGTCTCGCTGGCGAAGAAGCCGTCCACGAGCTCATCATCCCAGGCGCGATAACCCCCTCGACGCGCGTCCACGCGTCGAGCATCCCCTCACCGCTAAAGCGCACGGGCGCGGCCAGCGCCAGCAGCGAGGCGGCGCGCTCAGGCCTGCGCGCGATGGGGATCGCGGCCAAGGTGCCGCCGAGACACAGCGCCAGCGCGATGAGGAGAGAGCTGCACGGGACGCAGATGGGACATGGAGCCGGCCTCATCAGGTCGTGTTGCAATGCAAAAACACAGCGCCCCTCATGCGGCCCATCCCGGCGCCCATCAAGGGGTTTCGCAGCTACTCAGCGCCTCACGCGGCCACAATGCGCGCGCGCAGCAACGCATGCGCAACATGAGGCGCAGGGCGCGAAGGGAGGCTTCTTGTCGGGCGCGAGATGACGTATGGTGTGCGGGCGCGCACGCGCGCTTATCGCAGCGCCACATGAGCGCGTCGCCCCAGGAGAAGGCCCCATGCTCACGATCAAGAAGTACAGCAACCGCAGGCTCTATGACCCGTCGCAGAGCCGCTACATCACCATGGAGGAGCTGGCCCAGAAGATCCGCCAGGGCCATGAGGTCAAGGTGGTGGATGCCAAGAGCGATGAGGATCTGACGCAGTCGGTGCTGGCGCAGATCATCTTGGAGAGCCGGGGCGCGGCGAGCCAGCTGCCGGTGCGGTTGTTGATGCAGCTGATCCGGATGGAGGATGACGCGCTGAGCGAGTTTTTTACGCAGTATGTGTCGTGGGCGCTGTCGGCGTACTTGAAGCTGCGCCGAGGCGCGGCGCGCATGGGGCCGCTCAACCCCATCGCCAACCCCTTCTTGCAGCAGATGATGGCCGGGATCTATGGCTGGCCCGGCGCAGGCGCCGAGGCCAACCCCTATGCGCCGCCGATGATGCAAGGCGGCCCCCAAGGGCGCGCTCGCGCGCCAGGGCGCCAGGGCGCGCCTGGGGTGGCGCCGCCCGCGTTCCACGAGGACGACGCCTTCGACGACTTCTCCAAGCCTGTGCACGCGCCGCCCGAGCCGAGCTTTGAGCCCGAGCAGGCGCATGAGCCTGAGCCCGAGGAGCGCGATCAGGAGCTGGCCTCGATGCGCCAAGAACTCGACGAGATCAAGCAGCTGTTGCGCCAGGTGGCGAGCGGCCAGGGCAAGAAATGAGGGGGGAGCGCCCGGGCGAATTGTGCGGCGCAATAATATTATAGTGCGTCGCAAAACACCCTTGACGCGGCGCAGCAAAGCGAGCGTCTTCAGCCCTGTCGCCAGGGCGCGGCGTGGCCGCTCTCCCCTCGGGAGTGACGACGGCGACCTTCACATGGCGGCCCACGTCGCGCCCCTGACGAC
>CAYXWB010000037.1:0-26297 GCA_964468515.1 uncultured Bradymonadales bacterium
CGGATGGTGGCGCCGTGAAAGCCGTCGTGACCGAAGCGGTCGATGGCGGCCAGCAAGATGGCGCGCTGTGTCTGTGAGGCGTCAGCGTTGGTGGGGCGAGCCATGGGGTGTGAGCGCTCCGGGGATAATGAATCAATCGATTGATTTATTAATCGCCGCGCCTGTCGAGTCAAGCGTGATGTGCGCCTGTGCCAAGCGTAATTCAAGCGATGCGGCGCGCTTGATGAGGCGCGCGCACACACACAACCTGTCGAGCGGTGCGTCGCAGGCTCAGGTTTTATGCGGGGATCGTCCAAGTCACGCGGTCAGGTGCAATCTCCTCGCCACACCACCACTTCAGTGAGTAGCGCGCTGGTGGTGTCAAAACTTGTCGAGGGGTTGCAGCTCGGTCAGCTCGACTTGGTAGCCTGTGTGATCGGCGCTGGTCTTGAATGTGCGATAAAACAGGCGCGCCTCACCGGGCATGAGCGGCGCCTCCATGGTGCTGACGAGGAACAGGTCATGGGACTGTCCGGGCGCGTTGTCTTTGCCGAGCATGACGATGCGCCCTTTGATCATCTTGATGGGCTGCGCGCTGTCATTCTTCGCCACCCAGGCGACCTTCAGGTAGCTGTTGCCCGTGTAATGGGCGGCGCTCACCTCACGCGCGTGAACCGTGAGGTCATCGGACAGGGGCGACTTGACGATCCAGGTCAGCGGCACGGGCTCAGGGTCGGGATAGCGCGACGGCGCGGGCTGGGTGGTGAGGCGCTCCATCGTGAGCGTGGCGCTGACGGCGCTCGCGGGGAGCTTGCGGATGGTGCGCACCGCGTGGGTGTCGCCGGGGCGAAGCGGCTCCGGCTTGAAGCTCAAGCCTGCGGTGACGCTCTGCACGGCGACGTTCTCTCCGGCGGCGTCTTTGAACACCAGCTCCAGCTTGGGCGTCATGACCTCCTGATCGGAGGTTGTGTTCTTGAGGCGCAAGATGCCCGTGTAAAAGCCCTGACCTTCAGCGGGGTTATAGACCTTCAGCTCGGAGTGGATGAGGGCGTCGAGCTGGAGGGGGCTGTCAGCGGGGAGGTCGATCTGGACGGGGAAGTCCACGCGGCCGGCGGCGCTGGCGTCACGAGGTGGTGTGGATGACGCAGGCTGTGGGATTGCGTGGCTGATGACCTCGGGAGCAGCGGGCTGAGGCTGGGGGCCATCGCTCACGCTGACGGGCGCCATGATGAAGAACGCTGCGGCGGCGCCGCCGCCGAGCAGCAGGAGGCAGCTCAGGGCGATGAACACCACGAGGCCTGCCTTGGCGGTCGGCTGGTGATGTGGCGCTGATGAGGCGCGCTGATGAGGCGCGGTGGTAGTGGGCGCGCTGTCGAGCTGGTTGAGCAGCTTGTACGAGCTCTGGTGGTGAGGCTCGAGCGCGATGCACTCGCGGGCGAGTGAGGCTGCGGCGTGGCGATCGGGCTCACTGCCGCGCTGTTGCCAGCGCTTAGCGAAGACGTGTGCCAGCGCGGCGCGAGGCGGCAGCTTGCCCGGGGCCAGCGCGACAGACCTTTGCAGCTCAGCGATGGCGTCATCCCAGCGCTGATGTTGTGCGAAGCGTTCGCCGCGCGTGAAGTGGTCTTGTGCGGCGAGGTCAGCGGCGATGAGGTCGTCATCGGAGAGGCCGATGTCGCGTGCGATGTCGCGCAGTTCTTGCTCGCTGAGGTTGCGCTCGCGGGCTTCGCGCAGGGCGACCACTTGGGCGATGTAGTCCTTCATGCGGTCGTCTTGGCGGCTCATGGCGGGCGCTCCTGAGGATGGGGCAGGTCAGCTCAGCTTTGGCTAGGAGGGTTAGTCAGTCTTTGTATCAACGCAAGCGCGATCATGGCGCCATGTGCCGAGCGCGACAGGAGCGCCGCCTGTCAGCGCGTGGGAGAGGCTGACCTCGACGGTGTCAGCGCTGTGCGAGGGTTGCCAACGATCGGGCGCGCCTTGGGTTCTCACGTGGTGCAGCTGTAGCGTGCGCGTGGCGGCCCAGAACAGGGCGTCGTCCTCGCGGCCGCGCCGCAAGGTGAGGGTGTGGGTGTTTTGCTCATCACCTGGTGTGAGGGTGGCGCGGGCGTGGGTCTTGCCGCCTGCGACGTCGAGGGTGGCGAGCGGGGTGAGCTGCCACAGGGGGGGGCTGCGCGTGGTGACCAGCGGTTGAGCGATGGCGAGGTGGAGCTTTTCTTGGCCAGCAGCGCTCAACAACAAGAGGTCATCAGCCTGATGCGCGATCTCACAGGACCACGCGTCTGGCGATGGCAAGGTCGTCAGCAGCGCATCACAGGCGGCTTGGCCGGTGCGCGTGACGGAGGTTAGCGTGGGGCAGGGGGTGTCATTGATGCGCTCCTTGCCCCACGCGGCGCGCTCGGCGCGCTGGTCTTGCGGCAGGCGCAACGAGGCGGCCCAGGCGTCGAGGTCTTGGTCACTTGCGAGCGGGTGAGGTTCGCCTCTGGCGAGGGTGGCCATGATGGCGAGCGCGTCGGCGCGGGTGGCGTCATCGGTGGCGGCGCGCAGGGCGCGCTGCGAGGCGTTGAGGGCGCCCGCGGGGTTGTCTGCGGCGCGGCTTGCTTGTGCGAGCAGCAAGAGGGCTGCGGGATCTTCGGGGTGGGCGTGCAGGTGAGCGAGCAGGGCGCGGCGCGCGGCGGGCAGGTCGCCGCTTTGGAGCGCGTCGCGCGCCGTGTGGCGCAGGTCTTGGGGCGCGCTGGGGCGTGTCGTGGTTGGGGGCGGCTGGGGGGGCGCTGTGTGCGGCGTGTGAGGGGGCTGAGGCGCCTGACATGAGGTGATGAGGCAGGTGATGAGCGCGGCGCTCAGAGCGAGCTTGAGCATGGCTGAAATCCCAGCGCGGGAGGTTGCGTCTGGTGGCAGGATATGCCAGGGTGGCGCGCATGACTAGGGCCGCTTTGGGCGCAGAGGCTGAGGATGAGCCTCGCCCTGCGCAGCTTCGGTGCTGCTTACGCTAGATGATGAGGGAGAGATTATGACTGTGAAGATCGCGATTAATGGTTTCGGTCGCATTGGGCGCGCTGTGGCGCGCATCGCCGCGCAAGATCCCAACGTGCAGCTCGTGGCGTTTAACGATCTCACGAGCAAGGATCAGCTCGCCTACTTGCTCAAGTACGACTCAGTGCACGGGCGCTTTGACGCCGACGTGGCGCTGACGCAGGCGGGCCTGTCGATCAACGGCCATGAGGTCAAGGTGTTCTCGGAGCGCGACCCGGCGAGGCTGCCTTGGGGTGAGCTTGGCGTGGACTATGTGCTTGAATGTACGGGGCATTTTCGCAAGCGCGAGCAGGCGGCCTTGCACATCCAAGCGGGCGCCAAGAAGGTGCTGATCTCGGCGCCGGGCAAGGGCGTGGATCAGACCATCGTGATGGGCGTCAACCACGAGGATTACAAGGCCGAGTTCGAGATCATCGACGTGGCCAGCTGCACGACGAACTGTCTGGCGCCGGTGGCGAAGGTCCTCAATGACAGCTTCGGCTTGGAGCATGGTCTGATGACCACGATCCACAGCTACACCAACGATCAGGCGCTGTTGGATACGCCCCACAAGGAGGACTTCCGACGCGCGCGCTCGGCGGCGGTGAACATGGTCCCGACCTCGACGGGCGCGGCGGTGGCCGTGACCAAAGTGCTGCCTGAGCTCAAGGGCCGCCTCGATGGCATGGCGATCCGCGTGCCGACGCCGAACGTCTCGTGCGTCGATCTGGTGGCGACGATGTCGCGCGAGGTCACGGTGGAGCAGATCAACGCGGCGATGAAGGCGGCCTCCGAGGGCGCGCTCAAGGGGATCTTGGGCTACACCGAGGATCCGATCGTCTCGACGGACGTGATGACCACGACCTATTCGTCGCTGTTCGACGCCAACCTGACGTCGGTGATCGGCGGCAAGCTGGTGAAGATCATCTCGTGGTACGACAATGAGTGGGGCTACTCCAGCCGCATGGTCGACGTGCTCAAGTACATCGACGGGGTGAAGGGCTGAGGCTCGCTCAAGACGCGCCCCTTCACGTGTGAAGGGGCGCGTCTTGGGGCGAGGTCGCGGGTGTGTTGGCGAGAGACTAAGGTGGGCCGCGCGCGCGGCCCACAGCGCGTGGAGGCGTGAGCGATGGACACCACAGGCATTCGCTTTATCGATGAGCTGGAGCTGGAGGAGAAGCGGGTCTTGATCCGCTGCGACTTCAACGTGCCACAAGATGACGATGGCACCATCACCGATGACGCCCGCATTCAGGCCGCGCTGCCCACGATCCGCAAGGCGATCAATGAGAACGCGCGCGTGGTGTTGTGCAGCCACTTGGGCCGCCCCAAGGGCAAGGGCTTTGAGCAGAAGTACAGCATGCAGCCGGTGGCGGGCAGGCTGTCGGAGCTGCTCAAGCGCGAGGTGATCGTGCCGCACGACATCGATGATCCGCACACGGTCAACCTCATCGAGAACCTCAACACGAACCGTCAGATCGTGCTGTTGGAGAACCTGCGCTTTCACCCCGGTGAGAAGAAGTACGATGCGGAGTTCGCGCGTTATCTTGCGAGCTTGGCGGACTTCTATGTCAACGACGCGTTTGGCACGGCGCACCGCCCCGACACCTCGGTGTATGGCGTGGTGCAGCACTTCAAGCGCGACGCGAAGGCGGGCGGCTACCTGATCAAGCGCGAGCTTGAGAATTTGGGCGGGCTGTTTGACAAGCCGCCGCGCCCGTTCTGGGCGGTGCTGGGCGGCGCGAAGGTCTCGGACAAGCTCGCGATCTTGCACGCGCTCGTGGAGCGCGTGGACGGCGTGATCATCGGCGGCGCGATGGCGTATACGTTCCTCAAGGCGCAGGGCGTCGAGGTGGGCAGCTCGCGCGTGGAGGAGGAGCTGGTCGAGCAGGCCGGTGAGATCCTGAGCAAGGCCAAGGGGCGCGGCGTCGAGGTGCGCTTGCCGCTGGATCACGTGGTGGTGGACAAGTTCGAGGACGTGAGCGGCAGCGTCACCGATGGGGTGGAGATCCCGTCGGGCAAGATGGGGCTTGATATCGGGCCGCGCACGCGCCAATCGTTTATGATGGCGCTGCTCAAGGCGAAGACGATCTTCTGGAACGGGCCGATGGGCGTGTTCGAGCGCGAGGCGTTCGCGCAGGGCACGATGGAGGTGGCGCACGCCATCGCCTCGTCGAGCGCGCGCAGCGTGGTGGGCGGCGGAGATTCTGCCAGCGCCGTGCGTCAGGCGGGCCTGCTAGACAAGATCACGCACGTCTCGACGGGCGGGGGCGCGAGCCTGGAGCTGCTTGAGGGCAAGCCCTTGCCAGGCGTCGAGGCGCTGCGCGCGAACCACCCGTTTAACCTCGGCTGAGCGATCCTCATCGCGCGTCACCACGCGCCCAACCTACTTGCACGAAGGAGGCGCGACATGCGCGAGCCGATCATCGCGGGCAATTGGAAGATGCACATGACGCGCCAGCAGGCGGCCACGCTGGCCGCTGAGGTGGCGCAAAAGACAGCAGCGCACGCAGACGCGGTGCAGGTCGTCGTGGCCCCCACCATGCTGAGCGTGGGCGCGGTGGTCGAGGCCGTGGCGGGCAGCCATGTGCAGGTCGCGCTGCAGACGATGCACTGGGCCGAGCAGGGCGCTTACACCGGCGAGGTCAGCGCGGAGATGGCGCAAGACGCTGGGTGTCAGGTCGTGATCTTGGGTCACAGCGAGCGTCGCCAGCACTTCGGGGAGACAGACGAGGGTGTTAACCGCAAGGCGCGCGCCGCGCTTGACGCGGGCTTGACGCCGATCGTCTGCTTCGGTGAGTCGCTGGAGGAGCGCAAGGGCGGCCAGACCGAGTCCAAGGTGCGGTTTCAGGTCAGCGCGGCGCTCATCGGCATCAGCGCCGAGGACGCCCCCAAGCTGGTCCTGGCTTATGAGCCGATCTGGGCCATCGGGACCGGGCAGACCGCCAGCCCGCAGCAGGCCCAAGACGTCCACGCGGGCATCCGCGCGCTGCTGACGGAGCTTTATGGTGGCGAGGTCGCCTCACAAGTGCGCGTGCAATATGGCGGCAGCGTGAAGCCCGATAACATCGCGGAGCTGATCGCGCAGCCTGATATTGATGGGGCGCTTGTGGGCGGCGCGAGCCTCAAGGCGGACAGCTTCGCCGCGCTGGTCGCGTCCGCTCGCGCTGGAGCGCGCCGTGATCGGCGCGTCTGTCTCTAGCGCTGCCGCGCACGCGGCATAAAAGAGCCTATGACGATTCACCTGTATCGTGAGTTTGAGGATGGGGAGCTGCTGGGCGGCTTGGGCTATGACATCGTGGTGCATCGGCGCCTGATGGGCGCGCTCACGCTGACGAGCGGGGCGCTGGTCGCGTGCGACCTGTTGGAGCACCCTGACACGGAGCCGTTTGACGTCCAGGTGCCGCCTGGCACCTATCCCGTGCGCGCGCTGCTCGCCGAGCTGCGCGATGGGTTGCACTTGGCGGCGGTGGCCGTGGAGCTGTCGGAGCAGCCGGTCAGGCGTTGGGAGGTCGCGGTGGTGGCCGAGGAGCGCGCGGACATGCTGTCGCGCGAGCCTGTGGGCTTCGCGGTGCGCTCGCAGGTGGCAGGGCTGATGGACGCGCAGGTGGCCGAGCTGCTGATGCGCTACCAGGAGCTGGTGCCGGAGGGGGAGGACGCGCTGGAGGCGATGCGCAAGGCGCAGTTCAAGAAGCGGCGTCGTCAGCTGGGCGCGCCGCAGGCGCGCGTGGGCTGGGCGGAGCTGCGCCATGAGCTGCTGGGGGAGGGGAGCATCATCTGCTTTGACGCGGGGCTCAAGCCCAGCCTGTATGCGACGCAGCTTGGGCGCGATGCCAGCGGCGCGCCCGCGCGGCTGGTGATCGATCTGCAGGTGTTGTCGCTGCGGTTCGCGTCGCTTGGGCCTGTGATCTCCAGTGAGGAGCCACAGTTTGAGGGCTGGGAGCACTGAGCTCGCTTGGCCTTGTGCCCCTTTGCACAGCGCCTTGTGGGCGCAGGTGGCGCGTGCATCGCACCACCTGACTTGAGTGAGCGCCGCATGGGATCAGGAGCTGCGACCTCCCGCTCGGGAGGTCGTGCGCGCTAGCGCGCGTCGCCGCCGAGCAGCGCGGCCTGGGCGCGCGGGTTCTCGGCGGCGGGGGAGCGCCCGCTCGGCCCGCGTGAGGCGGCGTCGAGCTGGCGCGGGGCGTGGGCTAAGAGCTGGCGTCCGAGCGGGCTCTCCTCGACGCCGACGATGAGGCGCGAGGAGCGTCGAAAGACGACGTAAGCGTACATCCAGTTGATGAGCACGGAGAGCTTGCTACGGAAGCCGATGAGGAACATCAGGTGAACGAACAGCCACGCGAGCCACGCGAGGAAGCCCTTGAGGCGCAGCGAGCCTGTCTCGGCCACGGCGCTAGCGCGCCCGATCGTGGCCATGCTGCCCTTGTCATTATACTTGAACGGCTCAAGGCTCGCGCCGCGCGCGTGGCGCAAGATGTTGCTGGCGGCGTGCTGGCCTTGCTGAATGGCGACCGGGGCGAGCCCTGGGAGCAGGCCGTGCTTGGGGTCGTCGAGGTGGGCCACGTCGCCCAGGACGAAGACGCGCTCGTCATCAGGCAGGTGGAGCTGCTGGGTGATGTGAGCGCGGCCCGCGCGATCGAGCGTCGCGCCTAAGGATGCGACCAGCGGCTCGGCGCGCAGACCCGCGGCCCACATGGCGTTCTTGGCGCGGATGAACGTGTCGCCCGCTTGGACGCCCTGGGCGTTGATGGTCTTCACGAAGGTGTTGAGCCGGACCTCCACGCCTAACTTTTGCAGCGCGCGCAGCGCCTCGGCGCTGGACTCGGGCGACATGGCGGCGAGCAGGCGATCTTGCCCCTCGATGAGGATGATGCGGGCGTTGGCGGGGTCGATGTTGCGAAAATCGCGCGTCATCACCTCAGCGGCGATCTCGCGGATCGCGCCAGCCATCTCGACGCCCGTGGGGCCGCCGCCGATGATCACGAAGGTCAACGCCTCGCGCTGCGCCTCGGCGTCCTCCTCGTACTCGGCGGCTTCGAAGGCGAGCAGCATGCGACGGCGCAGATCGACGGCCTCCTCTAGGGATTTGAGGCCGGGGGCGTGCTCCTCCCAGGCGTCGTTGCCAAAGTAGTTGTTGATCATGCCCGTGGCGATGATCAGATAGTCGTAGCAGATCTCACCGCCATCCAGGATCACCTCGCGGCGCTCACGATCAATCGAGCGCGCGTGGCCCAAGATGACGCGCGTGTTCGCTTGGCGGTTGAGCACCGCGCGCAGCGGCGCGGCGACGTCAGCGGGGCTTAAGCCTGCGGTCGCCACCTGATAGAGCAGGGGTTGGAAGACGTGATAGTTGCGCTTATCAAGCAAGACGACGTCAACGTCGCCCTTGCGCATGGCGCGCGCGGCCTCCAGGCCTGCGAAGCCGCCGCCGATGATGACGACGCGGGGTCGTTGTGTGGACATCGCTCACCTCAACACATTCATCTCAATCATTTCAGCCAATGGAGCCGCGCCACAGGGTGCGCCTGATGATTCGGCGCGTAAGCTAGTCACGGGGCGCGCGAGTACAATCGGCGTGAGGTCGTGGGAGGGGCGTGTGGGGAACAATCGAGGGTGTGTCACTGTCTTATGAGATGACTGTGACGAGGTGATCCGATGGTGCATGGGGTGAAGATGAGGCGGCGCGGTTGGGGGCTTGTCCTGATGTGCGTCGCGCTGGCGAGCGGGTGCGCGAGCGCGCCCGGGGCGGCGCAGCCAGCCTCTGCGGGTGAGGTTGTGTCGGTGGCGAGCCCATCGCCGAGGCCGCGCCTGATCCCTGCGCGCGCGATCCCCAAGGCGCCGCTGCGCTTGGCGAACCCGCTGCATCAAGACGTGCTCGACGCGCTGCGCGCGTCGCCCCACGAGCGCGGCTATGGCGCGCTCATTGAGGCGCTGGCGTGCGCAGGTGCGCTCGATCAGGCGCAGCAGGTGCGGGCGCTCGCGCTTGAACAGCTCGGGCCTAAGGCGCGCTTGCCTTGGGCGCGCACAGCCTGCGCGCCACGCGCGGCGCGCGCGCTCGTGGGGCGCATCGATGAGGCGCTGACGATCAACGGTATTGACGCGGTGATGGCGCCCGAGCTGCGCGGTGCGAAGCTCAGGCAGCTCGCTGAGGAGGCGCACGCGCGCGGGGATGTGGCGCTGCGAGATCACGCGCTCGATCAGCTGGGCAGGTTGTGGCGCGCGCAGCCCGGTGGGGTTGGGATACGTCTAGGCCGAGACGCGCTGTGGGCTGAGTGGAGCTTTGGCCAGCGCGCGCGCGCTAATGCGACAGGCCACGCGCTGCTCGCGCGCCCCCTCCTGCCGCAGCAGGATTGCTATGTGCACAGCCCGTTATGTGTCCTAGAGGGGATCGATGAGGGGCTGAAGACAAGCGCTTGTGAGGCGCTCATTGAGATGGGGGCGAGGTGCCTTGGTTGGGATCATGCCTCCTCATCAGCGGTGGTGCACTACCTGATGCGCCTAGGCGATGAGCCAAGGGCGCTGAGCGTCGCTGAGTCGCGCATGAATGAGGGAGACGAGGGGGGAGCGAGCGCCCTCGTCGACGCAGCGATCGAGGCCCAGCGCTATGAGCTGGCGTTGCAAGCCATCGCGCTCTTTTACAGCGCTGGTATAGAGCGCCGAGAGCTGATGGGGTTTCGCGCGCGCGTGCGCTTGCTCGAAGCCGCTTATAAGTCACGCCACCCCCAGCACGCCGCTTGGGAGCAAGAGGTGGTGAATGATTTGAGTGATGTGGAGAGGTTGAGGGGGGGCAATGAGTACGGCTCGTATCGGGTCGAGGCGGCCTGTGTGCTCGCAGAGTATTTCGAGGCGACAGGTCGCCCTAAGCTCGCGAGCGCTCGCTGGCGAGTGCAGCGGGTCGGGGGCTTCTCGTTAGCGATCTCTTTGGCGAGGGCGGGGCGGCTGGTGCAGGCGCAGCAGGTCGTCCATCGTAGTATGCCGTCTTTGCGAGAGGCGCTGCGTGATGGCGAGGAGAGCGGCCTCGGCGCGTGGACTTTAAACAAGCTGATCTTTCAGTTCAAAAGTGCAGGGGCGCCCGAGCTGATGCCGATGCTCATGGCTGGGCTTGAGCGCGGCGCGGACTACGGTTATGCGAGGGTCGCGCTGCTTAGGCAGCTCTATGAGGAGTTTAAGATTGAACCTCAGCAGCTGCGGCGCTTCCTCAAATACACGCTCGCGGATGCGCGCCCTGAGGATCGCGCGAGCGCTTATGAGGGCGTGGTGTATACGGCGATCTCTAGAGGGATGGTTGACGTTTTAGAGGGCGTATCACCTGAGCATCCCCCTGCGCAGCTTCGCGCGCTGGCCATCAAGCTCGCCGCCATCAATCTCCCCGAGGCGATGCGCTGGATGAGGCAGCTTGAGGATAGCGACATGCGCAACGACGCGCTGATCGCGATGTTGACCTCGCTCCATGAGAACAAGCGCGCTCAGACCTCGCAGCGCGAGGCGCTGCTGCAAGAAGGGCTGCTTCAGTATCGCGCGGCGGCGCTCGGCCCACAGCGCAACGCGCTGTGGCGCGCGCTGATCCGGGCGCTCTTGGTGGAGGGGCGCTGCGATGAGGCGCACGCGCTGTCGCGTGAGCGGCCACCCAAGGCGACTGTGCCGGAGCTTGATCCGCGTCAGCTCCAAGCGTGCGGGCGCGCAGGACACGGCGAGGCGGCGCGCGGGCTCGCGAGCCTCATTGAGGATCCTGAGGCGCGCCGCGCGGCGCTCGTCATGCTGCTCCTGTGAACCCTATTGTGACAAGGAATAGGGCGCTAGAGCGCATGGCGTGCGGGTGTTCTTGCAATGCGACGCGACCTGCATAAGATTAGGATGACTTTTGCCCAAGCCGCGACGTCCTAGGGACGAAGCTCTGTGATTCGCCCGCTGCCCGTGGGCACTGCTCAGCCACCCATGATGATAATGCCTGGAGGATCTATGTCCCTGCTTCACCCTGGCCTCGTCGCGCTCTGTGTGAGCGCGCTCACGCTGCTCGCTAGCACCGCGTCGGCGCAGCAGCCGGTCCGCTCATCGCCTGTGCCACCCCCCACGGCCGCTGTCTCGCAAGAGCCGCCGTCTATTGAGGAGCTGGTCCGTCAGGGCAACCTGGGCATGGGTGGCACGCTGAACTTCAACTACACCTCCAACACCAACCGCGTGTTTGAGTCAGGCCAAGACGCGACCAACAGCACCATGTTCGTGCTGATCAACCCCGAGTTTGGCTACTTCATGAGCGACCGCTTGCAGCTGTCGATCAACGTCGGCGCGCTGATCCGGCGCTTGCAGCGTGAAGGGCAAGACGCCAACTTCAACAATGACTGGGTGCTCGGCGCGGGCCTCAAGTATCACATCCCGCTGACGGAGCGCTTCTCGTTCATCCCAGGCGCGGGCGCGGCGTTCTACTTTGGCTCAAGCTCTAGGCAGATCACGATCCCCAACCCTGAGAGCCCGCAGATGAACATCACCATCGACGAGCCGACCTCCACCTTTGGCGGTAACGTCAACGGCCAGCTCGCCTTTGGCTACCTGGTCGGCGAGCGCACGGAGCTGCTGACGGGCGTGAACTTCAACTACCTGTATGGTCGAGAGAGCGTGCGCGATCAGAGCTTGCGCGTCTCGACGTTCAGCACGAGCCTGACGCTGGGTCTGTTCTACTACTTCTGAGGCTTCGCCTCGCGCTCAACGCAGACGCGCCCAACAACGCTCAGCGTTGTTGGGCGCGTCTGCGTCTGGGGAGGTTTAGGCGCGCGGTGTGCAGACGACGTAGTGGAACACGTCGCGCTTGCCGCGCTCGCTGTAACCCCAGTGCTCGGCCAGCTCGTGCATCAGCAGCTCGAAGCCATACTGGTCGAGCATCTGGGCGAGGGCTTGGCGTGAGGGGAACCAGCGGGTCTGGCCGTCGAGGTTGATCCACACATCAGGTCGATACAGCGGCAGCCCTTGCCCATCCCAGATCGAGCCCTCGCCCTTGATGCCAAAGCACAGCATCCCCTTGCCTGGTGGCAACAGCTTGTGGACGAGCGAGAAGATGTGGCGCAGCTCCGAGGAGCTGAAGTAGTGCAAGCTGGAGTAGGCGTAGACGAGGTTGACGGGCTGGCGCTGGTCGGCGGGCTTGTCCAAGAGGTCTTCAAGGGCGCGCACGAAGTCGCCGCGCACGAGGTCGTGCTTGAGGCCGTCGCGCTCTTGCAAGGCGGGCTGGACGCGCTCGTGGTGGCGATCGAGCGCGAGCTGGCTTAAGTCAACGCCCGTGTAGCTGCTGACACGCGGGTGGCTCATCAGGCCGAGCGCGTCGTTGCCGATGCCGCAGCCAAGCTCCAGGGCGTGCAGGTCGCTGGCGGCGCGCGCGCCGAGCTGGGCGGCGCGCCCCTCGACCAGCTCCAGGAGCTTCCACACCAGCGGGTTGGGGTCGCGCGGCTGAAAGAAGCCGTAGGCGATGTCGCTCTGCTGGTAGAGCGCGCCGTAGTCAAAGTCGAGGTCGATCAAGAAGCGCACGAGGGCTGCGGCCTCGCGCTGCTGGCCTGTGCGCCACAGCCGGGCGGCCAAGCCGAAGGTGAGCGCGCCGAGCGGCAAGGTGGCGGCGTCGGCGCTCATGCCGCGCGCCATCCAGAACAGTGAGGCCAGGTCACCGCTGCGTGATCGCAGCCACTCAGGCGCCAGATCGAGCAGCGCGCGCAGCGGTGCGTCGAGCTGAGCGTCGGCCCAAGGGGCGGCGAGGTTGAGGGCTTGGTCGATGGCGATGGGGGCGTCGGGCTGGTGGAGCAGGCCGAGGGCTTGCGCGTCGGCGCGCAGTGACGCGATGGCGTCTTGGGGCGCGCTGAAGCCCGCGTCGAGGAACAGATCATGACGGCGCGTGTAGTTCGCAGGCATGGGCGTCACGCTCTTGTGTGATGGGGTGCGTTGCGCGCGCGTCTCAGTGAGAGGGCGCGCGCGACGCGTGAGGATCAGGCGATCAGGCCTCGCGCCGTCTCGACGAGGCGCTTGGCGGTGAGGCCGAAGCGCTCATACAAGACCTCAAAGGGGGCAGACGCGCCGAAGTGATCGAGGCCGATGGCGACGCCTTGGTAGCCGATGTAGCGCTCCCAGCCGTGGGTGGCGCCAGCCTCAATGCTGACGCGGGCGGTGACGCTTGCAGGCAGGACCAGCTCGCGCCAAGCGGCGTCTTGGGCTTGGAACAGCTCCCAGCAGGGCAGGCTGACGACGCGGGTGGGCACGCCTTGGGCTTGGAGCTGCTCGCGGGCGTCGATGGCGATGGCGACCTCGCTGCCAGTGGCGATGAGGATCACGCTGGGGGTGGCGGCGTTGGCCTCGGCCAAGATGTAGCCGCCGCGCGTGGCGTCGCCGACGCTGCCGAGCGCGTCGCGATCGAAGGTGGGCACGTCTTGGCGCGTGAGCACGAGGCCGCTTGGGCCATCGGTGCGCTCGATGGCGAGCTGCCAGCAGGCGGCGACCTCGTTGGCGTCGGCGGGGCGCAGCACGCTGTAGTTGGGGATCGTGCGCAGCGCCATCAGGTGCTCGATCGGCTGGTGCGTGGGGCCATCTTCGCCAAGCCCGATGGAGTCATGGGTGAAGACCATGATGGAGGGCTGGTGCATGAGCGCGGCTAAGCGCAGCGCGGGGCGCATGTAATCGGAGAAGACGAGGAAGGTGGCGCCGAAGCCGCGCGCGCCGCCGTGCAAGCACAGGCCGTTGGCGACGGCCGCCATGGCGTGCTCGCGCACGCCGAAGTGGAGGTTCTGCGCGTCGCGCGTGGTGCGGTTGAAGACGCCATATTTGGCGAAGAAGGTCTTGTTGGAGCCCGCGAGGTCGGCGCTGCCGCCGATCAGCTCGGGCAGGGTGGCGAACAGCGCCTCGACGACCTTGCCGCTGGAGGCGCGCGTGGCCATGCCCTTGGCGTCGGGCTTAAACTTGGGCAGGGCGTCGGACCAGCCTTGGGGGAGCTGGCGCTTGAGGCGACGCTCAAGCTCGGCGCCGCGCTCAGGGTTGTGGGCGATGAAGGCGGCCTTCTGCTCGCGCCAGTCTTGCATCAGGGCGGCGCCGCGCTTGCTGGCGTCCATGTGCTTGCGGACCTCAGCGGGCACGGTGAAGGGGGCCTCATGGGACCAGCCGAGCGCTTGCTTGGTCTTCTTGATCTCATCGAGACCTAAGGGGGAGCCGTGGCTTGAAGACTTGCCAGCCTTGGCGGGTGAGCCGAAGCCGATGACGGTGCGCACGCGGATGAGCGAGGGGCGCTGGCGCTCGTCGCGGGCCTCTTGGATGGCGGCGTCGATGACGTCGAGGTCGTTGCCGTCGTCGACGCTGAGCACGTGCCAGCCGTAGGCCTCAAAGCGGGCGGTGACGTCCTCGCTGAAGCTCAAGTCGGTGCCACCGTCGATCGTAATGTTGTTGTCATCATAGAGGAAGATCAGCTTGCCCAGGCCGAGGTGTCCGGCGAGGCTTGCGGCCTCGTGGCTGACGCCCTCCATGAGGTCGCCATCGGAGCAGATGCCGAAGGTGTGGTGATCGATGACGGCGCCAAAGCGCGCGTTGAGCTGGGCCTCAGCGATGGCGAGGCCGACGGCGGTGGCGAAGCCTTGGCCAAGCGGGCCAGTGGTGACCTCGACGCCGGGGGTCAGCTCGGCCTCGGGGTGACCTGGGGTGAGGCTGCCCCACTGGCGAAAGTTCTTGATCTGGTCGAGGGTCATGGCCTCGTAGCCGGTCAAGTGCAACAGCGCGTAGAGCAGCATCGAGGCGTGGCCGTTGCTCAGCACGAAGCGGTCGCGATCGGCCCAGGTGGGGTCTTGAGGGGCGTGGCGCAGGTGGCGCTGCCAGATGACATAAGCGGCGGCCGCCAGCCCCATCGGCGCGCCGGGGTGGCCGCTGTCGGCCTGCTGGACGGCGTCCATGGCGAGGGCGCGGATCGTGTTCACCGCGAGCAGATCAAGGTCGATCTCGGACATGGGCGAGGCTCCTCGTAGCGGAAGGCTAAAGCGCGTCAGCGCGCGCGCTCTGGTTAACCCCTCAGGCGCGCTCGTGTCAACGGGCGGCGTCTCGGGGTCCCTTCGGGTGCGGCACACGTAGCGGCCCCCAAACGGCAGTTGATGGGGAGATGTTGCACCAGCAAGCGCGCGCGCGCAAGCGCACAATCGGCGCGCGGTGAGAGGGCGGATGATCGTGTCGTCGCGGTCAGCGCGGTTGAGATCGGGCGCGCCACGGGGTAAAACGCCAAGAGCTGGACGCTGTAGCGCAGAGCGGCTTGGGCACTGATCGCGCGATCAGTGAAATATGTTTGCCATGTCATGAGGGTCTTGTTAATGTGCAGGGAGTTGAACGCATGAGCAGTATCTTCGAGGAGCGCGACATGGCGGCAGCGAGCAGCTACACAGCACAGACGATCACGATCTTGCGCGATCTGGAGCCGGTCCGCGCGCGCCCTGGCATGTACATTGGCGGCACGGGCAAAGATGGCCTGCACCACCTCTTGTGGGAGATCGTGGACAACTCGGTGGATGAGGCCATCAACGGCCACGCCTCGACCATCGAGGTGATCCTGCATGAGGACGGCTGCTCGGCGTCGGTGTGGGACAATGGGCGCGGCATCCCGGTGGACATCCACCCGGAGGAGGGGCGCAGCGCCCTGGAGATCATCCTCACGACGCTGCACGCGGGCGCGAAGTTTGATCATCAGAACTACGTCACCTCGGGCGGCCTACACGGCGTGGGCAGCTCCGTGGTCAACGCGCTGTCCTCGGAGCTCGTGGCGTCAGTGCGTCGCAGCGGCAAGCTGTGGCGTCAGCGCTATGTGCGCGGCATCCCGCAAGACGAGGTCCATGAGGTCGAGCCCGCGCGTGGCACGGGCACTGAGATCATGTTCCGCCCCGACCCGATGATCTTCGAGATCACCGAGTTCGACGCGGAGCTGATCGCGCAGCGCCTGGAGACCAAATCGTTCCTGAATCAGGGGTTGCGGATCGTGTTCCGCGATCGCGTCCATGAGCGCTACCACGAGTTCAAGCACGAGGGCGGCATCGCGGACTTCTTGGATCACCAAGTGCGCGTGAGCAAGCAGGCGCCGATCCACACCGACAAGATCGTCATGCGCCACGAGGAGCCAAGCGGCGAGGTGCCTCGCATGGAGATCGTGCTGCAGTGGACCGAGGACACCAGCGAGGAGATCCTCACGTTCGTCAACGGCGTGCCGACCACCGATGGCGGCACCCACGAGCAGGGCTTCAAGGACGCGGTGCATCGCGCGCTGCGCGACTACTTCGACGCCTATCAGATCGCGCCCAAGGGCCTCACGCTCAGCCCCGACGACATGCGCGAGGGGCTCAAGGCCATCGTCAGCCTGTTCGTGCGCGATCCACAGTTCCAGAGCCAGACCAAGAACCGGCTCAATAACACGAGCATCCGCAGCCTGGTGGCGGGCGCGCTCAAACCCGTGCTAGAGCAGCACCTGCTGACGCACACCACCACCGGCCACGCCATCGCGCAGCGCATCATGCAGGCGGCCAAGGCGCGCGCGGCCAGCCGCGCGGCGGTCAAGCAGGTGCAGCGCAAGAAGCCCACGACGCGCCGCTTGAACCTGCCCGGCAAGCTCGCTGACTGCGCGTCTAACGATCCTGTCGTCAGCGAGCTGTTCATCGTCGAGGGTGACTCCGCAGGCGGCAACGCCAAGCAAGGTCGCGATCGGCATCATCAAGCCATCCTGCCGCTGCGCGGCAAGGTCCTCAACACTGAGCAGGCCAACCTCTCCAAGATCACCACCAACAAGGAGCTGTCTGATCTGGTCGAGGCGCTGGGCTGCGGCATGGGGGCACAGTACCGCGAGGAGGATCTGCGCTATCACACCATCGTGCTGCTGATGGACGCTGACAGCGACGGTCACCACATCTGCACCTTGCTGCTCACCTTCTTCTACCGTCACCTGCGCCAGCTCATCGACAACGGCCACCTGTACATCGCGCAGCCGCCGCTGTATCGCGTGGACTTCGGCCATGAGACGTTCTGGGCGCTCGATGATCAAGACCTCAACCGCCGCCTGGCGGGCCTCAAGCGTCGCAAGCAGCAGCGCAAGCTCAACATCCAACGCTTCAAAGGCTTGGGTGAGATGATGGCCGCCACGCTCAAAGATACCACGCTCGATCCCAACAAGCGCCGCTTGCTCAAGGTCGTCGTGCGCGATGAGCAGCGCGAGCTCACCGATCAGGTCATCGGCGATCTGATGGGCAAAGATCCTGCCGTGCGCTTTGACTTCATCATGATGCACGCCGCTGAGCTGGAAGAGGTCGACGTCTGAGCGCCTGCGCGCTGTGCGCGCGCAGGCGGCGCTTCGATGCGCTCCAGTCAGGCTGGATAGCCGCTTGGGGAGGTCTAATTTGAGCGATGCAGCGCGCTGGAACAGGCGCCCGCTCACAACCTTGTAGAAGCGATCTCGAGATCGCTTCGGCGCTTCGATGCGCTCCAGTCAGGCTGGATGGCCGCTTGGGGAGGTCTAATTTGAGCGATGCAGCGCGCTTGAACAGGCGCCCGCTCACACGAAACCTCCCGCGCGGTGCGTCGATAAGCCTGATTCTAAGCGGGGATCGTCCAAGTGAGGTTGGTGCTTGCAACCCTCGCAGGCTGACTGGGGCGCATCGAAGCGCCAAAGCGATCAGGAGGGCGCTTCTACGTGAGGCGCGGCTTCGCCGCGCCCTCAAGCGATCATCTGCGCATGTGCGCAGGTGATGTAGGATAACCTCCCACGCGATCTCACATTTCATTCTTGTCATCGCGATGAGCGCGCGCGTCATAGGTCGCGCGGGTACCTCGTCAAGCGCGGAATTTGTGTTTTTTTGACCGCGTCACGATCTGTCTTACAGTGGGCCTCGGGTACAGCGCTTTGTTGATAAAGGAGCACCGCCTATGTTAACCCTTACCAGGAAGGTCGGGGAGTCGATCCGGATCGGCGACGAGATCGAGATTATCGTCAAGGAGATTCGACGCAACCAAGTCCGCATCGGGATCATCGCCCCCCGAGATGTCGCGATCTTTCGCGAAGAGGTCTATGATGCGATTCAGCATCCAGACGCGGATCAGGATGAGAGCGAGTGACGCATGTCATCACACCACGCGCTCGCTTATCATGAGCGGCGCGCGGTGAGTTAACTGTCAATGATGTGTTGAATTCGCCATGTCGTGATGATGAAAAGAGAGAGGCCCCCGTGTTCCAGCACGGGGGCCTCTCTCTTTTCATCACATGGGTCGTGCGAGCTAGGCTCAGGCGCGGTCTCTCTCATGCTCTTCACACTTGGCGAGCGGAGCGGACGCCACGACGGGCAGCGGGTACAGCGCGTCGTGGGCGATTGCCGTCATGATGAGGGCGTGGCGCGCTCCGCGCGCGCTCAGTGAGTCAGTCGCAGACACGCCTGCGCGCGTGCTCACGCCGCGCGGCGCTCCTCGCTGATGCGACGCGTGCCCGCGCTGATGCGCGCCTTCGCGCCAGCCAGGTCGGCCGCCTCATCGCCCAGCAGCACCAGCAACAGCGCCTGCCCATACGCCTCAATGCTCACCACCTGCGCCACCCGGTGAGCCACCATCGCCAGCACCGGCGACTCGCCGCGCAAGGTCGCGGGCGCCAGCGCCGCCTGCCACAGCGCCTCCTCCTCGTCCAACCCCTCGCTCGTCGCGAACAGCAGGCCGTCATCCGTCGCGATCAGCGCGCCGGAGAGGTTGAAATCCTCGACCGCCTGATCGAGCTGATAGCGCGTGGCGGTGAGGGGGTTGTCGCTGCGGCGGGTGCGGCGGCGTGCGAGCTCAATGGTCCCGTTCATGAGTCACTCCTTGACGATGAGAGGGCGACGCGGTGGCGCCTGAGGGAGCTGTGGGCGCGTCATGCTTGGCGCGCCTTGACCTCACGGTAAGTCAACTCTGGCGCGGGTCCAATTTTTCGTCGGCGCGTGCCAGCGCCGCCCAAGACAAAGCGGCGCCACCCGAGCTCGGGTGGCGCCGCTTTGTCTTGGCTCGCGCGCGTGAGGTGCTCCGCGCGCAGAGGCTCAGAGCTTGTCGACGTCAAACTCCGACCAAGCGTCGTCGAGGTCGCCGTCTTGCGCGTCGTCGACGCTTGGCGTGGCGGCTGCGACCTCAGCGGGCGCGTCAGTCGCTTCGGGCTCATCGGCCTGCGGTGCGGCCTCAGCGGCCTGCTCAGGCGCGGGCGTTGTCTCAATGGGGCGCTCAGCGACAGGCGCAGCGGCAGGCGCAGCGATCGCTGGGACAGCCTCAGCGACAAGCTCAGGGGTGACCTCCGGGGCGAGCGCCTCAGCAGGGGCTTGCGTGACGTCATCGGGTGCGGCCTCAGCTGCCTCAGCGGTGGTCGCCTTGGGGGCGATCACCTCAGTGACGACGGCTGCGGCGATGGCGACCTCGTGGGCCTCCTCGTGCTCTTGCTCAGGCTGCTCAGGGGCGGTGAGGCGCGCGGGCTCGTCTTGGGGCTCATCATCACGGTCCTCAACGCTCAGGCCCAGCGCCTGGCGCAGCTGACGCTCCATGAGCGTGACGCGATCGCGCGTGGCGTCCAGCTCGCGCTGGGTGATGAGGTAGGCGCGGTCATTGTTGTCGGCGCGCCGACGCTGACGATCGACGTTGATGGCGGTGCGCTTGAGCTTAGCGCGCAGGTCGTCCTCAAGCGCTGCCTTGTCGCGGGCGGCGTCGCGGGCTTGAGCGTCGAGGGCGCGCTCCAACTCGCGCACGCGCTGGCGAAGCTCAGTGACGGCCTCATCGGCGCCCTCGCTGGAGCTGGCGGCGCGCTCAACGCGCGCCACGGGGGCGAGGGCCTCGACCACAGGCGCGGGCTCAGGAGCGCGCTCACGCTTGCTCCTGGCAGCCTCAGAGAGCTGCTGGCGCAGGATCGCGATGGTGTCCTGGAGCTGGGCGGCCTCAGCGCGCGCCTCGCCAAGCTCCAAGCGAAGCTCCACGAGCGCGGCAGGATCAAGCGCCTCGCGACGCCCGCGCGCCTCCTTGTCCTTGGCGCGCAGCTCCTTCAATTCGGAGGTCATGTTGTGGTTCTTGCGGCGCAGCTCATCCTGCTCTTGCTTGAGCTTGTCGGCGCGCGCCAAGGCGGCGTCAAGCTCAGCCTGGGTGGGGCCTGCGGGCTTGTCGGCCTTGGGCTTGTCGGCCTTGGGCTTGTCGGCCTTGACAGGCTGCTCCGCTTTGACCGCAGCAGCAGCGGGCTTCTCCGCGCGCTTCTTGCCGGCCTCGCGGATCTGCGCCTGGAGCGACTCGCGCTCGCGCTCCAGCTTGTCGCGCTCCGTGCGAAACGCCTGCGCCTGCTGATTAGCGGTGGTTGCGAGGTAGATGCCCACGATGAGCACCGCGACGCCGACGATGAGGACGATGATGGCGATGGTTGGAGACATGCGTGTCGCTTGATGAGGTCGGGGCCCGCGCCATCGGGCGCGCGCGACATGGGGGGTTCGCCGCGACGCACGCGTCACGGCGCCTTAGAGAGACGTCGTGGCGTCATATACTAGCGCGCGCGCTCGCGTCAAGCGCGCGGGCGCGCTACAGAAGCCGCGCGCAGCCTAGCCTGGGGTGTCTCGCACGGCCCGCGTCAGCGCCTCGATCCCGGCCTGGATCGTCACCGCGTAGTTGGGCGCGTCCAGCAGCTTGGCCAGCGGCTCAGGGATCGGCACCGCTTGGTGGATCAGCGGCTCCACGATCACGTCGAACTTGGCCGGGTGCGCGGTCGCGACCACGATCCAGCGCGATCGATCGAGCGCCTCGCGCGCCTCCACCGCGCACGCGGTGTGCGGACACCACACCTGCCCCCAGACGCGCGGCCCGCGCCGGATCTGCGCCCGGATCGCCGCGTCATCGATCGACACCGCCTCGACCTGCGCCCGCATCGTGGCCACGTCCGGCCACAGATGCATCAGCCGCTCCATGTTGCTGGGCGTGCCCACGTCCATGGCGCTGGCCAGCGTCGGCTGTGTGGCGCGCGGCTGCCAATCACCGCTCACCAGATAGTCAGGGATCGGGCGGTTGGCGTTGTGCGCGAGCACGATGCGACCGATCGGCAAGCCACAGGCGCGCGTCCAAGCGCAGGCGCTCGCGTTGCCCACGTTGCCCGACGGGATCACAAAACCCGGCGCCTCGCCAGAGTCGCGGTAGCTCCACAGCGAGGCCGCCGCGTAGTAGATCATCTGCGGTAACAGCCGCCCAATGTTAATGCTGTTGGCCGATGACAGCCGCCTGTTCGCCTGCCACCACGGGTGCGCGAACGCCGCCTTGACCATCCGCTGACAGTCGTCAAAGTCACCCTCCACCGCGAACGTGCGCACGTTGCCCGTCCAGCAGGTCAGCTGACGCTCCTGACGCGCGCTCACCGCGCCGCGCGGATACAGCACGATCACCTCGACCCCAGGCTTGCCATGGAACGCCGCCGCCACCGCGCCGCCCGTGTCCCCGGAGGTCGCCACCAAGATCGTCAGCGGCCTGTCCTTGGCCCGCTGCAACCTGCTCATGCAGCTCGCAAGGAACCTCGCGCCCACATCCTTGAACGCGGCCGTGGGGCCATGAAACAGCTCCAGCGCCGCCGTGTCATCGCTGAGCTGCACCAGCGGGATCGGGAAATCCAGCGCCTCGGCGCACAGGGCGGGCAGCGCCTCGGCCAGCGCGTCGCCCTCGAAGAACGGCGCGAGCAGGCGCGCGCCGATCTCGGGGATCGTGTCCGCGCCGTCAAAGTCAGCGAGCGTCAGCGCGGGGAATCGCTCAGGCACGAACAGGCGCCCGTCGGGGCCAAGCCCCGCCATCATCGCCTCGCTGACCCTCACCCGATGCGTCGCGTCGCCAGTGCTGTGATACCACATCTTAAAGCTGCTCCTCGATGAGCGTCGCGCCGGGCGCGTCAGCAGGTGAGATCAGGCCCGTGGCGTGCAAACCCGCGCGCCCAAACGCCGCGATCAGCGCCGCCTCGACCTCGCGCGCGATCGTGTCGCCCTCGCACCACGCGAACAGGCTCGGCCCCGCGCCAGAGATCGTGCAGCCGAGCGCGCCCGCGCGCATCGCGCTCGCTTGCGCCTCATCGAACCCTGGGATCAGCCCCTTGCGATGCGGCTCCACGAGCACGTCGCGCAAGACCTCCCCCAGCGCCCCCAGATCATCCTCATAGCAGGCCGCGATGAACCTCGCCAAGAGCCCGCTCTGCGCCACAAACTCCCCCAACCCGAACGGCCGCGACAGCGCCTCGCGCGCGCGGCGCGTCTCCAGCACCATGTCCGGATGCACCACCACGCTCACCACACCGCGCGGCACGGGCAGCCGCTGCACATGCACCGGCTCATGCCCCGTCACGAGCTGCAACCCCCCAAACAAACACGGCGCCAAGTTATCAGCGTGCGCAGTCCCGCTCGCCACTTGCTCGCCGATCAGTCCAAAGTTCAACAATTGCGCATGGTTAAGTGGGGTGTCGAGCAGCGCAGACGCCGCCACGATCGCGCCCGCCGCCGACGCCGCTGAGCCTCCCATCCCTGACCCCAGCGCGATGCCCTTGTCGAGCGTCACCTCAAAGCCAAAGGGCAAGCTGAGCGCGGCGCGCAGCGCGACTAATCCCGCCGTAGCGGTGTTCTTCGCAGGATCGTCAGGCAAGGTGGTGATCACGCCGCGCACGTCCACCAAGCGCACATGCGGCGCGTCCACGCGCCGCACCATCACGCGGTCGCCCGCGCCTGCGAGCGCCTGGCCCAACAGATCAAACCCTACGCCCACATTACCAATGCTCGCTGGCGCGAACGCCGTCGCGCGGTCAGCTCGGCTGCTCATCGCGTCGCCCCCAGGTAAGAGGACAGGCGCAGCAGGTCGGCGAACACGCCGCCTGCGGTCACCGCAGGGCCCGCGCCCGGACCTTGCACCACCAGCGGGTTCTTACTGTAGCGCCTGGAGCGGATCAGCACCATGTTGTCGGTGCCTTGCACGCGCGCCAGCGGATGCACGCTCGGATAAGCCCGCAACCCCACGCTGGCTGCGCCCTCGCGCGTGAGCTGCCCCACGAACCTCAGCACCTCGCCGCGCTCACGAGCTTCGCTCAAGCGCTCAAGCCACGCGTCATCGTGGCCCTCTAAGGCGCTGAGGAACTGCGTCACGTCGCCGCCCTCTAACCCCTCAGGCACCAAGCCCTCGATCGTCACGTCTTCGAGTGAGAGCGCCAAGCCGACCTCACGCGCCAAGATCACGACCTTGCGCGCCACGTCCAGGCCAGACAGATCCTCGCGCGGATCGGGCTCCGTGTAGCCGAGCCTGCGCGCCTCGCGCACAAGCGCCGAGAACGGCACGCTGCCATCGTAGCTGTTGAGCAAGAAGGACAGCGTGCCCGACAGCACGCCCTCGATGGCCTCGATCCTGTCGCCCGTGTCCATCAGCTCGCGCACGGTGTGAATGATGGGCAAGCCCGCGCCCACGGTCGTCTCATAGAGGAAGTGGACATGCGGCGCGCGCTTGCGCTTGATCTGCTCGTAGCGCTCAAGCTCCCCCGCGCCCGCTTTCTTGTTCGGCGTGATGATGTGAATGCCGCGATCGAGCCACGCCGGATAGCGCGCGGCGACGTCATCGCTGGCGGAGCAGTCGATGATCACCGCGTGGGGCAAGTAGTCGCTGTCCACAAACTCGACCATCGCCTCAAGGGCTGGCGGCTGGCCTGCGTCGAGCGCCTCGCGCCATTGAGACAGCGCGATGCCCTGATCCTCAAGCGCCATCGCGCCGCGCGTGATGACGCCGCGCAGGCGCACCTCCACGTTGAACGCCGCGCGCAGCGCGTCGGCCTGCTCGTGCAGCTGGCTCAGCAGCTCGGCGCCCACTTGCCCCGGCCCGATGAGGCCCACCGACAGCGCCTGATGTGACAGATAGAACCCCGCGTGCGCGGCGCGCAGCGCGCGCGTCGCGTCGGCGCCGTTGACCACCACCGAGATGTTGCGCTCCGAGGAGCCCTGCGCGATCGCCCGCACGCTGACCTGCGCCTTGCCCAGCGCAGAGAAGAATCGCGCCGCGATCCCAGGCTGCCCGGCCATGTGATCCCCGACCACCGCCAGCACCGCGCAGCTTGAGGTGATGTCCAGGCTCTGCAGCTGCCCCTGGACGCGCTCCGCGAAGAACGCCGCCTCGACCACCTCGCGCGTGCGATCCACGTCCGCGTCCTGCACCACAAAGCAGATCGAGTGCTCGCTCGACGCCTGTGAGATCATGATCACGTTGACGCCCGCGTCGCGCAGCGCCCCAAACAACCTCTGCGCGATGCCCGGCACGCCGATGAGCGTGGTCCCCTCTAGGTTCACCAGTGAGACGCCCTCAATCGTGGCAAACCCCTTCACCGCGAAGCGATCACTGCCGTGCGCGTCGATCCGCGTGCCCGGACGCTGCGGTGCGAACGTGTTCTTGATCCAGATCGCCACGCCGCCTGCCACCGCTGGCGCGATCGTGCTCGGGTGCAGCACCTTCGCGCCAAAGTAAGCCAGCTCCATCGCCTCCTGATACGAGAGCGCGTCGAGCACCACCGCCTCCGGCACTTGGCGCGGGTTCGCGCTGAGCACGCCGTCCACGTCGGTCCAGATGGTCAGCTCCTGGGCGCGCAGCAGCGCCGAGAAGATCGACGCGCTGTAGTCCGAGCCATTGCGCCCGAGCGTCGTCGCCAAACCTGCGCGCGTGCTGGCCACAAAGCCCGTGATGATCAGCGTGTCAAGGGGCGCGTCATGCGCCTCAAGCCACGCGTCCATGCGCTCCTGACTCTGCGCCATCAGCAGCAGCGGCGTGGCTTGGCCGCGCGGCTCCACCACGATGACCTCGCGCGCGTCGAGCCACGCCACGCGCGCCCCTGTGGCCTGCAGGGCCGCGCACAAAAGCTGCGCGCTCCACAGCTCCCCGTGGCCCACGATCAGGTCATGCGCCTCGGGCGACGCGCTGCGCAGCAGCTCACAAGCCTGGCACAGCTCCTCAATGTGCGATAGATCACGGCGCACCGTCGTCAGCATGGCGGTGAGCGCCTCGCCATCAAGCAGCGCCTCAATGGCCCGCTCCTCGCGCTCGGTGATGGCGCGCAGCTGATCGCGCCACTGGGGCTCACGCGCGGCGGCCGCGCGCACCAGCCCCACCAGCATGTCTGTCACGCCGCTCATCGCGCTGACCACGACCGCCTGACGCGGCTGCGTCGCGCGCGCCTCGGCGAGGATCTGGATCACGCCGCGATAGCGCTCCGCGCTCGCCACGCTCGTGCCGCCGAACTTGTGTACAATCCAGCTCGTCTCGGTCATGCTCTCTCCTGATGGGCTTTGCGGGCGTCACTCACTGAGGATCTGCGCTTCGGGAGCGACTATTGTCACGATCTCGCGCCCAATTTCCAGCGCCAACACCACGCGCAGCGTTGAACGCGAGCGCGCACC
The DNA here is from genome assembly GCA_964468515.1 of uncultured Bradymonadales bacterium. Classification (GTDB taxonomy): domain Bacteria; phylum Myxococcota_A; class Bradymonadia; order Bradymonadales; family Bradymonadaceae; genus CAYXWB01. The sequence goes on from CAYXWB010000037.1 coordinate 25,386, forward strand.
TAAGGTAAAGAGTGCTCCTGAACCTCGCGGGCTCTCCCGCGCTACGCTTGGGGCTCTGATGTGAGCGTGCTCCTGTCATGCATCGCGGCGCTGCTCTTGCTGCTTGTCGCCGCGCCCACGCAGGCGCAGACGCCGCCGCCGCGCCCCCTGCGCGTCGCGCTCTCTCCCCATGTCACCGCCCTAGAGCGCGATCCGGGCGCGCAGCCCGACGCCATCATCACCTCCCTGCGCTCCGGCGCCTCGCGCTATTTGGCCACCCACCCTGACCTGTTCGACCTCATCAACGAGGACGAGCTGCTCACTCGCCTTCGCGCCCAGCCCCTCTACCAGCAGCGCGTCACCTTCGGCGATCAGCTCGCCGAGCAGGGCATCCAAGAATACCGCGAGCTGGTCTTTAACCGCGCCATCGAGCACATGGAGCAGGCCCTCGATCACTACCTCGCCGTGCGCGAAGACCTCGCGCGCCCGGGCCACGTCGCCTCCGTGATGTTCTACCTCGCGCTGTGTTATCTGGAGCAAGGGCAGAACTTCGTGCGCCCCTTGCAGCTCGTGCGCTTGCTGCTGTTGCTCGATCCTAAGCTCGCGTTTCAACCCGGCTACTACGCCGAGCGCGTCGTCAGCTTCTACCAAGAGGCCCGCGCCAACCTCGCGCGCGCGCTTCAGCAGCGCGGCCCGCGCGCCGAGCACATCGAGCTCGCGCGCGCTATGGCCACCGCCCTTGACGCCGACGTCGTCATCTATCTGCTCTTGCTCCCCGAGGATGGCGGCGGCTACGAGGTCGCCGCTTATCCCTACTGGGTGCGCGATGGGCGCTTTGACTCAGGCGTGAAGATCGCGCTCGATGTGCCCGACCCTGAGGCCGCCTTCGACGCCGCCGATCGCCTCATGAGCCAGCTCGCCAGCTGCCTCTAT
>CAYXWB010000038.1:0-26229 GCA_964468515.1 uncultured Bradymonadales bacterium
GCAGCCGCTCAAGCTCAAGCCCGACCAAGACCCCTGCGCCGCCCACACCTACGCCCTCATCCCCGACGAGAGCGGCTATTACACCGAGGCGCTGTGCTACGAGGACGCCGCCCCCAAGCGGCTCACCGTCGCGACCAGCGTGGGTGAGCTGCAGGTCGTGGCGTTTCGCTACGAGCACCGCGTCGAGTCAGGCGGCTATGATGACGTCTTGGCCGTCGCCGTCATCGGCCCCAAGGGCGCCCACGTCTATGACCTCGCCCGCGCCCACACGCCCGGCATCGCCTATGTTTATGGCAGCGTGACGCTCGATGAGGTGCTCACCCAACAGGTTGACGGCGCGGGCGCGCCTGAGGTGCTGATCCGCTACACGGTCAGCGTGCAAGATGGCAACTACAGCATGAACACCATGGAGCTGAGCGAGCGCAGCTACGTCTCCGCGCTCAAGCTCGATGGGCCAAAGCCCTCCTGGCTCGCCACCGTCACCACCCGCGAGCTGTACACCAGCGGCGCGTGGCTCGATGACATGCCCGCCGTGGTCGATATGGACCCGCTGCCCGAGACGCGCACCGAGACGAACAACACCATCGACTGGATGCCTCAGTCAGCCCAGCTCGCCATCACCCTCCAGGGTCGCAGCGCGGCCCCAGTGATTTACGATCTGAGCGACTACCCCGCGCGCTGTCCCGGTGAGCCGTACTGAGCCGATCAGATGCAGGGCGGCGCGCGAGCGGCCCTTTGCCTCGCGCGCTGACCTCTGTCACCATCGCCCCGTTGTGACCGCACCTACACCCCACAGCACCACCCTTGCCCTCAGCCCCCACATCACATCCTCATCCCCCGAGCAGTGGCGCCGAGCGCGTCGCGCTCGCCAGCGCCCTGACGCTGCCGCACCTGCTCGCCATCGCGCGCTTGCCCTTGCCCGGCTACGGCTTCGACTCGGGCCAGTACCTGAGCATGATGCCGGCGGGCTTTAGCGACCTGCACCCGCCAGGTTACGCGCTGTTCCTGACGCTGGTGCAAGCGGTGAGCAGCTCTGCGTCGGCGCCGGTCGTGGCCAATCACCTGCTCACGATCCTCACCGCGCTGTGCCTCTACAAGATCGCGCGCCGCGCGATGGGGGTGAGGTGGGCGATCTTGGGGGCTGCCCTCTACCCCGTGCTCACGCGCGCGCTGGTGTGGGACAGCTGGCTGCTGTCTGAGTCGCTGTTCTTGTGCTTGCTGGCGCTGCTCTTGTGGGGGGCGTCACATGGTCCGATCGACACAGGCACCAAGCGGCGCGCGCTGGCACAAGGCGCGCTGTTGGGCGCTGCGGTCTTGGTGCGCTCTGCGGCGTGGTTCGTGCTGCCCGCGCTGCTGTGTCATGGCGCGTGGCGCGCGTGGCGCGACGGCGCCGCCCGCAAGCGCGCCGCAGCGCGGGCCGCGCTGCTCATCGCTGGGGCGCTCGCCATCACGCTGCCTGCCAAAGCTGCGCACTGGCACCAGCACGGCAGCACCTCCATCACGCAGGCGATGGCGTGGAACCTGCTCTACGGCCACCCCAACGCCGCGCGCTGCACGCCCGCGCCGACCCAAACGCCCATCCATCAGCGCTTCTGCGAGCGCATGAGCGAGGCGCCCGCGCGCTGGCGCGAGTTCAAGCTCCACCAGCACCCGCGCTCGCCAGGGGCGCTGCTCATCAAAGAGTATGGCTCCTTCAAAGCAGCGGGGCCGCCCCTCAAGGCCATCATGCTCACCGAGATCCGCGCGCGGCCCCTCGCTTACTTGAGCGATTCTTGGGACAACATGAGCCGCTGGCTCGACGCCTCCGAGGCTTGGTATTTGCCCAAGCGCGGCGGCCAGCTCGTGCACGATCGCAAGGTCAGCGCCCGCTTCGCGCAAAAGTTCCCCGGCCAGCCGCTGCCCGTGATGACCCGCAGCGCGTGGGTGGACGTGATGATGTTTCACATGAGCCTGCCACGCGCCACGTGGCTGCTCGTGTGGCTGCTCCTGATGGCGTGGCCGCTCACCCAGCGCCGCTTACCCCACGCGCTGCACCTGGCCGTGCTCAGCTTCTTAGCGGGCACGGTCCTCATCGCGTTCGGCGAGCCACGCTACTTTGCGCCTGTCGCGCTGCTCATCTGCGCGCTCATCCCGCTGGAGCTGGCACGCCACCACGCGCACACGCGCACACTGCGTCAACCCAGCTGACTTAGACGATCCCCGCTTAGAATCAAGCGCGGCGACGCACCGCGCAGGAGGTTGTGTGGGAACGATGCACCTCACTAGGAGCGCCGCATCGTCCAAAAGTGCGAGCCCGCTGCGCTTCGCTGCGCTCCAAGCGCCGTCCCGGCGCGATGAGTCAGGTGCAAGCTGGTGCTAAGCTGCCTTAATAATCGGGCAAGCGCTGCGCGTCGGGCTGACACGGCCCCTGGCCTGCATCAAAGGGATTCTCAGCGTCCTGAAGCCCCCAACAGTACACCTGCCCTGACGACTCACCGAGCGCACATCCCATGTATAAACCCATGGTAATCCGCGAGGGCTCCTTGGGCAGCCCGCTCACGGTCTGGAGTTGCTCCGAATAGGGCAATGTCAAGGGCTGGCCCAGCGCACAGCCTGAGGCGTTGGAACCCCAACACTTGACCTCCTCGCCCCGCGTCACGCCGCACATGGTCGCACCGCCGTGATCAATCATCTCAAATCGCTCGTTCCAGCCTGTGCGAATAGGCACTGCGGAGAAATCATTGGTCGCACCGGGGCCATCAATGGGAGTGACAAAGCGACCCAAGCGGCCCTCGATCTGCCCGCCCCAGCACCAGACCAAGCCGCTGGCATCCAAACCGCAGCCCGAGACAAAGCCTGGCTTGATGTCAACCAGCAGCTGGTCACCAGCCATCTCCACCAGCGAGGAGGAGCCTTGCGTGGTACCATTACCAAGCGACCCCAAGCGGTTGGTCCCCATACAGCTCCAGCGCTCGGTTGAGGCGCTGCGCGCACAGATGGTCTCATTGCCTCCGCGCAGCTCATCAAAATCACCCGCTTCGATCAACACAGGAAAAGCTGTCACGGGCGCGCTTGCGCGTGGCCCCACATTCCTCAGGTAATCCACCGTGTCTGTGCTCATGGGCGCTTGTCCCCAACAATAGACAGCACCATCCAAGGTCAAGCCACAGGTCGTCCAGCCCGATGCGACCAGCTGATTGAAGCGCAGCATGGTGTTCACCGGCACAGGCCGACTGCGGCTAACGAAGGTACCATCGCCCAGCTCCCCCCACACATTGCGACCCCAACACCACGCCTCGCCCTGGCTCGTCAACGCACACACCCGCTCAAAGCTCATTAACAGCGAGTCAAAGCGCTCTGTGGTGTCCACGCGAATGGGCACATACGAGGGTGTCTGCGTCCCATCGCCCAACTGACCTTCAGAATTGGTGCCCATGCAAAATGCTGCGCCCGACTGGATCAAGCCACAGCACCAGATGCTCTCGCATTTAAACGCTGTGTAAAACAGCGCCGCGTTGAACGTGGCCTGCGCCATATAACCTGCGACCTCAACGCGCACGATGAGCTGGTCGCTCGGCCGCAGCGCCACAAGCTCCCCGGCCTCGCTGATTTGAGCCAAGCGCGCGTTTTGCACGCTCCACTGCACCTGCGTCGGCTCAATCAGCACAGGGGCGCCGTCATCATCCTTGGCGCTGACGCTGAGCTGAAGCGGCTCATCCACGCGCAGCGTGCGCAGCGCAGGCTCGATCACAAGCTCGCTCAGGCCGAACACCTCAAGCGGCGCGCTCGCGCTCAGGCCATCGTCTGATATAGCCTCAAGCGTGGTGACGCCGGGGCTCAGCGCCTCCACATGCTCACCATCCCAGCGCGCCACAGCCTCCTCAAGCACACGCCATCGCGGCTGGTCGAGCGTCTCAATGAGCGCGCCATCACGGTCGCGCACCTCAGCGCGCACCTCCAGCCGCTGGCCCACCATCACGCGCAGCGGCGATGGCTTAATGTGCAAGCTGCGCTCAGCGCGCGCTGGTACAGCCTCAAGTTCAGCTTGTGCCTCCAGCTCGCCCACACGCGCGTGCAACGTCAACACACCCGGCTCAAGCGCGATGAGTGAGATGGCATCAGGCCTGCGCACCGCATCTGCGGGGGTGATGGTCCACAGCACCTGCGCTGCATCGACCTCGCGCCATTGCCCATCCACACGCTCTGATACGCCCAGCACCACGCGCTGGCCCACCTCCTCCACCTCGCGCTCAAGCTCCACACGCAGCGCGTCTGCCTGTGCGGGCGGTGGCGTCGTCATGTCCTGGCTCGCGTCTTGGTCAGCAGAGGCATCTGGCCTCAAGGGCGGCGCATCACCGTCATCTTGGCCACACGCCGCCATCATGCCCCACAGCATCAGCATCACGCACACGCGCTTGTTCTGCATATTCCGCGCTCCTGGCTGCCTCGCGCCAAGCGCGAGGCAGCCGCACTCAGCCTAGCTCCATGCGACCACGGCGACGCTCAGTAGACGCAGATCTGATTGATGACCGTCTCATTGCCATTAGACACGATCGCGATGCGATCAATAGGTGTGGAGCCCGTGTAAGCCATATAGTAGGGGTTGGTCGAGATGGCGCTCCCATCCAAGAACGCGCTGTAGATCACATTGTTTGTGCTGTCGTAGAGCGCCACAACCATGTCGGGCACATTCCCGTGCGCGAACTTCATCCACACCTTACCCGTGTTCAACAAGATGCTGCCGAACCTTGGCGTGTCGATGACCAGCCGCTCATTCGGGTAGTACAGACCGTTATTACCTCCAGGATTTAGTCCGACAAGCTCTAATGGGGTCGTCTCAACAGTGAACAGGTAGCCTGCGTAAGGATAGCTCGTCCCCACAACGCCAGTGCCACCGAGGATCTCGAAGTCTGCCAAGAGCGGGGTCGAGTTGGGATCGGGGCAGCTTGTGGGCGAACCATCCTGCGCCAGCGTGGTCGCGCTCATGGCGAGCATGCAGCACGCGCAGACCAGCGCCATCATGAGCGTTCGAGTCGTCTTCATGGGCTCCCTCCTCAATCGGGTGAGTTTAACCGGAGTTCACCGTGAACTCCAGCACTTACCATCAGCCTACCCCCCCCCATTTTTCTTTGCGCAAGTGTTTTTCTGCCGCCCCTGTCACTTTTTTCGCGAGCCGCATCTCTCGTACCAACACAATCACACGCACACTGCAACAACCCAGCTAGCTTGGACGATCCCCGCTTAGAATGAGGTGCTGCGAAGCACCGCGCGGGAGGTTGTGTGTGAGCGATGCCTCTTGTGAGGCGCGCCGCATCGCTCAATGCGACAATTGACATATAAGTCAAACAATACAAAAATGACATACCTCTCCCCACGAGGGAGGTTATGCCACAGAGCTAGATTGTCGGTGACGTCATGCTCCCCTCCTTCAATCAAGATGGCCTGCTCCCTCCCGGTGACTCTGCGTTGACGCTCGCTCAACTTCGCGAGAGCGTGCTCGTTCATGGCCCTGAGCATGAGCGCTCAGCACATTGGGACGCCTCATGGCGAGCCCAGCTTGTAGAGCGGCTCGCTCTGCTTGTGAGACAGCTCTGGGCAGTAGGTATCTCAGAGATCTTTATTGACGGCTCATTCGCCGAAGACAAAGATCATCCAAATGACATGGATGGCTACTTCGTCTGCGACATGCGCGCGCTCGTTAGCGGTGAGCTACAGCGTGAGCTCAATAGGCTTGACCCCTACAAGGTGTGGACTTGGGATCCACAATCACGGCTACGCGACCCTAGCTCAGCTAAAGCGCAGCTGCCGATGTGGCATCACTATCGCGTCGAGCTTTATCCGCATTTTGGCCAGATGAGCGGCATACGCGACATTTATGGTAATGAGCTTGAGCTCCCTTCGGCGTTTCGAAGGTTGAGACGCTCAGGAAGACCACGCGGCATCATCAAGATCGTGGAGGATCCTCATGATTCGCAATGAGACAGACTATCAGGAGGCGCTCAGCCGCCTAGACGCTGAGCGCGCGCGGCTCGCGGAGCATCGCGCCCACTTGTCTGAGCTAGGCCTCTCTCCTGACGAGCTCAAGCGCGCCTTGGACCCGCTACGTGCATTCCACATGCAGCTTGAGGAGGAAGTGCAGAGCTATGAGCGGCTCAAACGTGGCGATCTGGGCGAGCTGCACAACCTGCATGGTTTAGGCACCATGCTCATCGCGTCACGCATCGCGCTTGGCCTCACGCAGCGCGAGCTCGCCGCTCGCTTAGGCGTGCATGAGTCACAGATCTCGCGCGATGAGCGCAACGCATATCATGGCGTCACCGTCGAGCGCGCGAGCCGCATCCTTGACGCGATGGGCGTCAGACTGACAAGCGCGTTCTCACAGCCTGTGCTCCCTCAACAGCTCTGAGCAGCACGCCCCACCCATCAAGGCGCGCCGCATCGTCCAAAAGTGCTGGGCCGCTGCGCTGCGCTGCGCTCCAAGCGCCGTCCCGGCGCGGCTGCATCGCTCAAGCGAGCGCGTCTTGGAGCAGCAGCACGGGGTGGCGCGCGCTGCGGCCCGTGCCATCGACGATCTGATGGCGACACGACGTGCCGGGCGCCACGACCTCGACGCCTCCCTGCGCCGCGCGCACCGCAGGGAACAACACCAGCTCACCGATCTGCATCGACAGGTCGTAGTGACGATCCTCGTAACCAAACGACCCCGCCATGCCACAGCAGCCGGTGTTGAGCAGGTTCACCTCGTAGCCTGCCAGCCGCAGCGCTTGCACCGTCGCGCCTGCGCCCGCGATCGCCTTCTGGTGACAGTGCCCGTGCAGCATCACCTGCGACATGCTGCCGCGCCACGGCGCGTCGAACTGGCCCACGCCAGTCGCCCACACCACGAACTCATCGACCAGCATCGCGCGGGTCGAGAGGTCGCGGGCGACCTCGCGCAAGGTGGGGTCGTCGATGAGTTCGGGCGTCTCATCACGGAACGTCAGCAGCGCGCTCGGCTCCAAGCCCACGATCTTGGCGTCAGGATGCGCCTCAAAGAGGGGCGCGAGCGTCTGCATGTTGCGCGCCATCAGCCCCTTGGCGCTTCGCACCAGCCCCTTGGAGAGCTGCGTGCGGCCATCATCTTGGATGGGCAGCACCTCCACGCGCCAGCCGCCCGCCTCCAACACCTGCACCGCCGCCATCCCAAGCTCCGGCTCCGTGTACTCGGTGAACGGGTCCACATAGAGCCACACCAGCGGGCGCGCCGCGTCAGGCTCGCCACCAGCGCGACGCATCGCGCGGTACTGTGACTGAAAGGTGCGACGCGCATACGCAGGCAGCAGTCGTTTGGGGGAGACGCCGAGCGTCAGGCGCATCAGCCAGCGCGTGATGGCGAGGCCCACGATGAAGTTCGCGAGCGCGGGCACGATCGCCGCCATACGGCTCAAGGCACGGTAATGGCCGAACACGCGCGCAGCAAGCGGCGTGCCGTGCGCGTCGTGGTGATGCTGCAAGAACTCCGCCTTCATGCGCGACATGTCCACGTTGGCCGGACACTCGCTCTTGCACCCCTTGCAGGACAGACACAGCTCCATCGCGTCGTAGAGATCGGGGCTCGCCATGGCGCGGCGCGGATCTTCGTTCTCCATCAGCAGGTGGCGGAACACGTTGGCGCGCCCGCGCGTGGAGTCCTTCTCATCGAGCGTGACCATGTAGCTTGGGCACATGGTGCCACCCGCAGCGGCGGGCTTGCGACAGGCGCCCGCGCCGTTGCACTTCTCGACCGCGCGCACAAGCCCCATGTCCGCGTCCCAGCTGAACAGCGTGTCCACCTCGGGCGTGGGGGCGCCGGGCTGGGCGCGCCAGCCCGTATCAATGGGCAGCGCGTCCACGATCTTGCGCGGGTTGAGCAGCCCCTCAGGATCAAACGCCCGCTTGATGTCGACGTGCACCTGCGCCAGCGTCTCACCGAAGAACTGCTCAAGCATCGGCGCGCGCAGCCGCCCATCGCCGTGCTCGCCGGAGATCGAGCCGCCATACTTCTTGACCAGCTCCGTGACCTCCACGGCGATCTGCTTAAAAGTCTCGGCGCCGTCGATCTCCTTGATGTTGATCTCGGGCCGCAGGTGCAGCTCCCCCACCGACGCGTGCGCGTAGTAGACGCACTGCGTGTCATGGCGCGCCATGATCTCAGCGAACTCGCGGATGTAATCGGGCAAGACATCCACGGCGACCGCCGTGTCCTCCACGAGCGTGACAGGCTTCATATCACCGGGCACGCCCATCAGCACGCCCAAGCCCGCCTTGCGCAGCTCCCACACCTCGCGATCGCGCGGCGGATCGATGCGCGGGTACGCATAACCCAAGCCAGCCGCGCGCAGATCTGCTTCAAGCGCCGCACATGCGGCGTCAATCGCTTTGGGGGTGTCGCGCCAGAACTCGACCACGAGCAGCGCCTCAGGATCGCCCTGCACGAACGCGCGGTTGCGCTGCTGCTCCAGGTTCTGCGACGACAGATCCAAGATCCGCTTGTCGATCAGCTCCACGGCGGCCGGGTCATACGCCACAGCGGCCACGGTGGCGCGCAGCGACTCCTCCAACGAGCCAAAGTGTGCGGCCAGCAGCCCCTTGTGCTTGGGCAGCGGCACCAGCCGCAACGTCGCCTCACTGGTCAGCGCGAGCGTCCCCTCCGAGCCGCACAGCAGGCGGATCAGATCGAAGTCACCCCCACCCTGCGTGTACGGCGCGGCGTCCAGCAGCTCATCAAGCGCGTAGCCCGTGTTGCGGCGCTTGACCTCACGGCGCGGATAGCGCGCGCGGATCAGCGCCTCATGCTCACGCAGCGCGCCGTCGATCGCCCGCAGCCCCTCACCGAGCGCGTCGGCGCGCTCACGATGCATCGTGAGCGCGCCCTCATCCCACGGCGCGATCTGGGCCACGGTGCCATCGGCCAGCACGACCTCCATCGCCAAGACGTGATCGCGGGTGGTGCCGTAGAGGATCGAGTGCGTGCCACAAGAGTTGTTGCCGATCATGCCGCCGATCATGCACCGGTTCGCGGTCGAGGTGTCGGGGGCGAAGAACAGGCCATGCGGCTTGAGCGCGCGGTTGAGGTCATCAAGGATCACGCCCGGCTGCACGCGCGCCCAGCGCTCAGCGACGTTCACCTCAAGGATCTGGTTCATGTGGCGGCCCACGTCGATCACCAGGCCATCGCCCACGCACTGTCCGGCGAGGCTCGTGCCAGCGGCGCGAGGGATGACCGGGACGCGCAAGGTGCGCGCCAGACGCATGATGTCTTCGAGGTCCTGACGATGGCGCGGGAACACGACCCCCAGCGGCTCTTCTTGGTAGATCGAGGCGTCTTGCGCGTAGAGCATGCGATAGAGATCATCAATGCGCAGCTCACCATCGATCTGATCGGCCAGCTCGCGAGCGAGCAGCTCACGTCTGGCGAGGGGGTCGGGCAGCACGGCGTTCATAAGGCATGAACCTTAGCGGGAGAGGGGTGCGCGTGGGGCGCGAAGGCTTGAGCGCACAAGAAACGCGGCGCCCGCGCGGGATAGTCCCGACGCGGGCGCCGCGCGCGCGCTCACCTCATAGGATAAGGTGTGCGTTCAAATCACAGGGCGACAACCCAGACCTTGATCTGAGCGTGGACGCCGCTGGCGAGCTTGACGCGGACCTGGTAGATGCCAAGCTCGGTCAGGGCACGATCCAGCTGGACCTGCTTCTTGTCGACCTTGGTCCCCTGCTGCTCCAGCGCCTGAGCGATGTCGCGGTTGGTGACCGAGCCGAACAGCTTGTCGTTATCACCAGCGCGCATGGCGATGGTGACGGAGACGCCATCAACATCCTTGAGGATGAGGAGGGCGGCCTCGCGCTGCTCAAGCTTGAGGCGCTCGATGCGAGCGATCTCTTGCTGCAGTTGCTTGGCGTTGTTGTTGCTGGCGGGCAGCGCCATCCCCTTGGGGATGAGGAAGTTACGCCCATAACCGGGCGCGACCTTGACCACCTCGCCCATGTCGCCCAGGTTGGGCACATCTTCAGTCAGAATCACCTGCATGAGTCACTCCTCCTCGCCGAAGTCGGGCTCGTCGAAGACTTGCTCTTCCTCGACACGGCTCAGACGCTCGGCCGGGATCAGGTCCTCTTCGACCTTGACGGTCATGTACTTGATGACGGTGTCGAGGATGCGAAGCTGACGCTCCACCTCGGCCACGACGTCATTGGGCGCCAGGAAGCGGAAGTACTGATAGATCCCCTGCTCGTGGTAGCGAGCGTCGACGGGGTCCTTGATGCGGTAGCTGAGGCGACGTGAGCCCCAGTCATCAAAGGTCAGCACATGGCCGCCAGCCCCGGTGACGATGCCCTTGACGCGCTCGCTCGTGGTCGAGCGCACTTGGTCGTCTGCCGTGGGGCGCAGGATGTAGATGGTCTCGTATTCGCGTTGTCTCTCGACGGCCATGAAGGGTCACCTCGTGGAGTCGGCCCCTGCTGCTGGAGGCAGGAGCGAGGTCGTCTCTAGCTGAGTAAGTGGCGTGCGGCCCCTCTAGAGGGGGCGCGCCTGCGAGCCGCACTGTTTACTTGCTGGCGAGGGCTGCGTCAAGCGTCGGTTATCACCCGCGCGCTGATCAGCGCCTCACTTGGCGCCCGCGTGGAACCGATTCTGCGCCGCCACGATCCCCTCGTCCAACATCAGCGCGATCGCGTCGCACGCGTCCTCGATCATGGCCTCACAGCCGGGCTCCTCGGCCTTGGAGAACGCGCCGAGCACGTAGCCCGTCACCTCCCCCACCTCGGGCCGCCCGATCCCCAGACGCACGCGCGCGAAGTCAGGCGCGCCGAAGCGCTTGATCAGATCGCGCAGGCCGTTGTGACCGCCATGACCCCCGGCTTGCTTGAGCCGCATCACCCCAGGGGCCAGATCCAGCTCATCGTGGAGCACGATCACGCGCGTCACGGGCACCTTATAAAAGGCGGCCGCAGGCTGCGCGCTGTGACCGGAGAGGTTCATGTACGTGAGCGGCTTGAGCAGCACCACCTCATGCGCGCCCAGGGTGCCTTGGCCCACGAGGCCGTTGAACTTCTTGTTCTTGACCTCGATCTGATAGCGCGCGGCGAGCCGGTCGATGGCCATAAAGCCAATATTGTGGCGGGTGCGCGCGTACTCGGGGCCGGGGTTGCCGAGGCCGATGATGAGGTGGCGTTCCATGAGCGCTCCTGTGTGATGCGCAAACGCGCGCGCTCGCCAGGGGATCCTCGCCACACCGCCGCGCCGCATAAGCGGTGCGAGGAGGACAAGAGATCGCTTGGCGAGCGCGCGCGAGGTGGTGCTGGGCGAAGCAGCTCAGCTCACTTGTCGGTCTTCTTGCGAGGCATGACGACGCGGATGAGGCCGTAGTCCGAGCGGAACGCAGGCTCCACGCGATCGGGCATCGACACGTTGCTGGCCAGGATCGTCTGACCGGCGGTGAGCTCGGTGACGTCGATGTCGACCTGGGGCGGGATGTCCAGCGGGCGCGCCTGGATGTCGATGTCGGGGCGGATGATGCTCAGCACGCCGCCGATGCGGGTACCTGCGGCGCGACCGACCGGGTTGATCGGCACGCGGACGCGGATCTTGCGATCCAGATCGACCACCTGGAAGTCAACGTGCAGCAGGTTGCGGCGGACCGGATCCACGACATAGTCCTTGACCATGACGTTCTCGACCGGCTGGCCGTCGACGCTCAGGTTGAAGACGACGTTCTTACCCTTGGGGTTGTTGAACAGGGTGACGATCGCATCAGGCGGCAGCGCCAGGTGCATGGGCTCGCTCTTGGAACCGTAGCACACAGCCGGGATCAGGCCCTGGGCCCTCAGCTTGCGCGCCACGCCCTTGCCCGTCCCCTCGCGGCGGTTCGCCGTCAACTCGGTACGCTCAGTGGCCATAACTTATGCTCCTCTAGAGATCGACTGGCTTGATGAATGGACGTCCGGCGATCGGGGGCGCGCTTGAACGCGCGTCACCGCGAGCGGTGGCCGCGCGCGATCGCCTCAGCGCTTCAAGCTGTGCGATCTGTGCCGCTTCGCCGCCCCGACCAAGACAGGCGCGTGGACTTAGCATGCCCTGCACGAGAAGTCCACGCGGTTGTCCGCGCGCAGCCCTCTCGGGGCGCGAGAAAGAGAAAGCGACCGTCTCCGGTCGCTTAAGGTTCGGGCGCTAGGGATCGAACCTAGGAATGGCGGTACCAAAAACCGCTGCCTTACCACTTGGCTACGCCCGAACAGTGACGCTTCATCCCGTGAAGGCTGAAGCGTCCCGAGGTTTTAAAGAGGTCCTCACAAGCTGTCAAGCCATTTTTGCACGCACCTGTCGACTCAGCTGCACAGCCCGCTCACACACTGCCACGCGCACGGCGTCTGGCCCGCGCAGCAGTCCTGCGCTACGGTGGCGCTGTCACAGGTGCGCCGACACGCGCCGTCCACGCAGCGCTGATCAGCCCGACAGAAGCCAGGGATGCCCGTACAGCTCGCCACGCAGTAGCCCACGGCTCGCTCCCCAGGCAGCGCGTAGGCGTTGCACACCGAGGAGGACAGCGCCCGGCAGTCTGACGCGCTGCCTGTGCGCTCGGGGCGGCATTGCTGATAACAAAAATTGTCCGTCGCGCCGCTCGCGCACGGCACGCCATCAGCGCAGTAGTCGCCCACGCGCGCGCAGATCTCATAGGGGCTCATGCCCATCGCGTCGGGGTTGGCCACGCACGCGCCCGCTTGGCCGAGCACGCGGTTGCAGCGCTGGCCCGCGCCACACGGTGAGGGCGAGGCCCAAGGAGAGCAGGCGGAGCGACAGCGGCTCACCCCATCCGGCTCACGCGCGCACAACAGCCCGCTCTGGCAGCGGCGCGCGCTGTCAGCCTGATCGCACGGCCCGCCCTGGGCGACCTGCCCGCTTGGCACGCAGCGCGCGTGCTCATTGTCAAAGCGCACGCAAGTGGCGCCATCGGCGCACGGCGCGCCGTCATCACACTGCGAGGGCGCGCACAGCCCAGGCGCGCCCGCTGCGGCGAGCTGGCAGGAGGTCGTGCGGGGGCAGCCTGACGCCTCGCCAGGCGTAGCGCAGGTGGCCACGCAGCGCGCCTCGTTGCGCTGTGGATCGACCAAGCAGCGAAACGCGCCCTGCTCGCTTGTGCCCGGATCACACCGCGCCCCGTGCGCTTGGCAGCTCGGATAAGCGCACCCCTGCGCGGTGCACACCCCCGGCGCCTCGCACGCGGGCTCACACACGAGCGCCTCACAGCGCCCCTGCTGACACACCTCCCCCACGCCACACGCAGGATCACACGCGCCGCTCTCACGCGTGATGCAGGTGCCCTGCTGACAGGCTTGGGTGGCAGGATCACAGGGCGGCTCACAGCGCAGCGACCCCGGCACACAAGCGCCGGCCTCGCACGTCTCGCCAAGCGCGCACGCGGGCTCACAGACCTCAGGTGACACGTCGGGCGAGTCAGGCTGCTCATCAGCGCCCATCTCATCAGGCGGCCCTGGGCCAAGATCGGGCAGCGGCTCACAGCGCCCCGTGAGGAGCTGGCAGCGCTCATCCGGCTGGCAGTCCGCCTGAGACTTGCAGGGCGGAGCTTCTGCTTGTGGGGCGAGATCGCCCGCCGCGCAGCCCCACAAGAAAACACCCCAGACGATCCAGCCGCGTGACCCTCGCCCGCTCATGCTAACCCTCGCCGCGTCGCGCGCTCACAGGATGTCGCCTGCCTTGATCACGCCATTGTGCGCGCCAGCCCTCCGCATGTCAAACGCCCCATCGCGCGCCTCATGGGGCGCATCTGATCCCTGTGAGATTGCCCTCACCCGCCGCCCATAGGACGTTGCAAGGGCTCTTGAGCATCTGTTACGATGCGAGCGTTTTGGACAGCCCGCGCGCCCTCGCCCTCCCCAACAACCGTCACAACGCGTCACGAGGAGCTTGAACCACGCCAAGACCTGGCGTGGCGTTTTGCGAACCGCATCGGCTCGCCCGAGCGCGGGGCGCGCGTCCAGAACCTCGCCAACAAGTCAGCTCAAGACGCGACCTCGCTGGCGCGCTTAAAGATTGAAGTCCTCACAGCCTCTTGGGTCCACTCCATCATAGGTCGGTCGATGTCAGAGGAAACTCGTCAGCTCGAAGCGCAGCTCGCCCAAAACCCACACAACGCTCAGGCCTTGGCCGAGCTGAGCGCGCGCCTTGAGCGCGCGCACGACTGGCGCGGCTTGACCGCGCTCTACGAGGGCGTCGCCCAAGCGCGTGGCGCCCAAGATGATGCCGCCGCGACGCAGCATTATCGCGCCCTGCTCGACAGCCTCACCCGCGTCGCTCAAGCGCTCGATCGCCAAGGGCCGGCCGATGAGACACGCCAAGAGCTTGGCCAAGCGCTCGTCCAGATCGGCGACGTGTCCATGAGCCAGCTCGGCCTGCGCGACGAGGCGATCGCCGCCTATCAGCGCTCCTTTAAGGTCTGGCCGCGCGATCTCACCTGCCTCGCGCGCGCACGCTCGATCTATCGCGCCGCCAAGGACTGGGAGCGCATCCGCGTGCTGCTTGATCTGCAGCGGCGCGTCTTGGTCCGCATGGAGGACCGCGCAAGCGACCTCGCCGCTACCTTGGTCGAGTCCGCGCAGCTGCACGGCGAACATCTGAACGATGCGCTCACCGCGCTTGAGCAGATCGAGGAGGCGCTCGCGCTCAGCCCGCACAACGCCCAGATCCTCGCCGTCGCCACCCAATATCGCGCACAACCTGAGCTCGCTGAGCGCATCAATCAGCTGCTTGATGAGGCCACCCAGGTCCTCGACGCGAACCCGCGTCAAGCCTCCGATCTGCTCGTGCGCGCCGCCATCGCCGAGCAAGCGCGCCTTGGCGGCAGCTATGAGAACGCCCTCATCTACGTCCAGAACGCCCTAGAGCTTGAGCCCAACAACCCTCAAGCCGCGGAGCTTATCGACAAGCTCAAGCGCGCTATCCAAGCACAACCCGCGCCGCCCCAAAGCGATGAAGACGCCCAGACGCCCGCCGACGAGGAGGATGAGCCGCTCAGCCAAGAATACATGCTGGAGGAGCTGGCCGAGGAGGACGCTCATCGCGCCGATCCTATCGACGCAGAGGCCGCCACCCAGCTGCTCGATATCGCATCGCTCGCCGCAAGCGCTCAAGCTGAGCAAGACGCTCAAGCCCCTGAGCTGGCCACCGCTGAGGAGGAGACCTCCGCGATGGATGAGGACGACAGCGACGCGGACGACAGTGACGCTGACGAGGACAGCGACGCGGATGACAGCGACGCGGACGACGATAGCGACGTTGAGGATGACAGCGAGGCTGACGAGGACAGCGACGCGGATGACAGTGACGCGGACGAGGATGACGCAGATGATGTGCCCACCACCGCGCTGAGCGTCGAGGCGCGCGAAGCAGACGCCGCCCCCGTTGATGCAGGCGATGAGCCGAGCGAAGATGAGGTCATCCTTGAGGAGATCTCCGCGCCGACCCCCGCGCCTGCTCCCCAAGAGGCTGCTCAGGTTGAAGCCCAGCAGGAGCAGCTGAGCAGCGAAGACGCTCCGGAGCAAGACACCGCCTCCGCGCCTGAGCGCCCGGTGCGCGATGAGGCTCCCGTTGAGGATGACGCCCTCGCCCAAGCGCAAGCCACGCTCAAGAAGGACGCCACCGACTTGGCGGCCATCGACCTCGTCACGCGCGGGCTGCGTCAGCGCGGCGACAGGGAGGGGCTGGTCAAGCAGCTCGAGCACTCGGTCAAGTACCTGCGCAATAAAGAGGGCGAGTATGACGTCATGCAGACGCTCGCCCAGACGCTGTGGCACGACACGCAGGATCTCACGCGCGCTGAGTACTATTATAAGCGGCTGCGCTTTCACGACGCTGAGCTGGAGGAGGTGCAGGCGTTCTACGCCTTCTACTTCGAGGCTAACCAAGAGTGGCGCAAGCTGCACAAGCACCTGAGCGATCAGCTCAAGGGCGCCGAGGGCAGCGACAAGGAGCGCGCGCTGGTGCAGCGCGTGGCCGCGCTGAGCGAGCATGAGCTGGAGAGCCCCGAGAAGGCGATCGACGCGTGGCGCAGCTTCCTGTCACGTCACGCCGGTGATGCGCAGGCGCGCGCTGAGCTGCGACGCCTCTATGACACGCACGAGAAGTGGCCTCAGCTCGTGGACTACCTGGGCGATGAGATCGCGCTCTTGGAGCCTCAGGGTGAGGCCAGCGTCGGCGCGCGCGTGGCGCTGCTGGAGGAGAAGATCGCGATCTATCGCGACAAGCTCCCCGGCGGTGACATCAACCGCATCAACGCCCTCAACAGCCTGCTTGAGCTTGACCCGGATCATCGTGACAGCTTCAACCAGCTGCGCGAGCTGCTGGAGCAGAACCGCCGCTTCAGCGAGCTGGCGACGCTGCTCAACGCGCAGGCCGAGCGCGCGCATGCGCAGGGCGATCTAGGCCGCGCCGTGAGCTTGCTCACGCAGGTCGCGGATCTGTGGCAAGAGCGCCTCAACAACGTCACGCAGGCGCTGCCTTATCTCCAGCGCATCCTGGAGATTGATCCTCAGCACGGCGAGACGCGCGAGCGCCTGAAGGTGGTGTATGAGCAGCGCCGCGACTACCCCTCGCTCTATGAGCTGCTCGCCCAAGAGACAGACTCGCTCAGCGGCGACGCGCTGCGCGTGCACCTGTTGAAGCTGTTGGAGCTGGCCCAAGATCGCCTGCGCGACGCGGATCGCGCCATCCCCATCTTGGATCAGCTGATGACGCTGACGCCTGACGACGTCAGCCTCTATGACAAGCTAGAGTACATCCACAAGCGCAGCGAGCGCTGGGATAAGCTCGCGCAAGTGCTGGAGCAGAAGGCCAAGCTGGCGCTGGAGGAGCGCGACGTGATCGCCGCCGCCAGCGCCGCAGCCCAGCTCTATGAGCAGCGCCTAGACGCCCCCGAAGACGCCGCCCGCATGTGGCGTCACGTGCTGGCGCTTGATCCTCAGCACAGCAAGGCGTTCAGCCGCCTGACGGACCTCTACATTGAGGGTGAGCTGTTCGAGGAGCTGGAGGAGCTGTACGCGCAGCGCGACGCGCTGACGCGCTGCTACGAGCTCATGTTGAGCGTGGCGCAGGCTGAGGCGACGCCCCTAGAGACGCGGCGCGTGATCTACCGTCGCATGGCGAGCTTGGCGGCCAGCCGCTTGGGCGAGCCCACGCGCGCGATCGCGTCCCTGGAGCTGCTGCTTGAGATCGCCGCTGACCGCGTCTCACTGGCGCGCGAGCTGATCGGCTGGTATCGCAAGCAGGGTGACATCGCCAGCGAGATCGAGATGCGCAAGCTGCTGCTTGAGCACGCGGAGGATGATCGCGGCCGCTATGAGCAGCTGTTGCACCTGTCCGAGCTTGAGATCCAGCGCGAGCAAGACGCCGACGCGCTGCGCTGGCAGCTCGACGCCATCAGCGCCCAGCCCCATGAGGCGCAGGCCATTGAGACGGCCGAGGCGCTGGCGCGCCACATCGACCGCTTGGTCGATCTGGTCGATCACCTGGAGCTTGTGGCCGATCACCACGAGCAAGACGCCGCGCTGCAAGAGGCGCTGTGGCAGCGCATGGCGCGCCTGTCGCGCGAGGAGCTTGACGACCCCACCCGCGCCATTGAGCTGTATGTGCGCCTGCGCGAGCGTCGCCCGAGCGATCGCGAGGTGCTCAGCGCGCTCGACACCCTCTACGCCAAGACCGCGCAGCCTGAGGCGCGCATTGAGGCGCTTGAGGCGCTGATCGCGACGCTGCAAGACGACCGCGCCGAGGAGCACGAGGTCATCACGCGCAGGCTCCAGATCGCGGACGTGCAGCGCAGCGACTTGGGCGAGCCGCAGCTGGCGCTGGCGACCTATGAGCAGGTGCTGTCGCTTGATCCTGACTCGATGCAAGCGCTGGCGGGCCTTCGCGCCATCCGCGCGGAGCGCGGCGAGTGGGATGAGGTGCTGGCGCTGCTCGCGCGGGAGTTTGAGCTGACGCCGCTGGATGATGCGCAAGGGCGGCGCGCGCTGCGCTTGGCGCAGGCCGCGATCACCCGCGATCAGCGCCAAGACCCTGAGGGCGCGCTGGCGTTCTTCGAGGCGGCGCTGCTTGAGGACCCGAGCGACGATGAGGTCATCGCTCAGGTCGAGGCGCTGCTTGAGGTGGATGACATCGCGCGCCCTGCGGCGCTGCTCATTGAGCCGCTGTTGCGCGATGTCGGCGCCCACGAGCGCTTGGCTGGCGCGCTGCACGCGCGGCTGCGCGTGGTCACGGATCCCTACGAGGAGCAAGACATCCTGGAGGAGCTGGTGCCGCTGGTGCTGGAGCAGCTCCAAGATGAGGCGACCGCGTTCCCGCTGGCGTGTCGTCGCTTCGCGCTTGACCCCTCCAACGAGGCGCGCTGGGACGAGCTGGAGCAGCTCGCCCTGTCGCTCGACGCCTGGGACACGATCGAGCCGCTGATGGCCTCGTTCGCGCCGCTGGGACAAGAGGATCATGACGAGCACGTCGAGCGCGCTGAGCTTTTGCGCCGCGTGGCGCGCATCCGCGAGGTGCGTCTGGCCGACAAGGAGGGCGCGCTGGAGGCGTGGCGCGCGCTGGCCGCGCTCGATCGCACCGATCTGAGCGTGCTAGATGAGCTGGAGCGGCTGCATCGTGAGCTGTCGCAGCCCGCGCAGCTGGTGGACACGCTGGTCACCCGCGCTGAGGTCGTGCTGGAGCCCGAGGAGCAGGTCGCGCGTCTGCTTGAGGCTGCCCTGCTCACTGACGAGGCGCTGAGCGATGTGCCGCGCGCCATCACGCTGTATCAGCGAGTGCTGGAGCTTGATCCGGAGCAACCTCAGGCCGTGCGCACCCTCATGCGCTTGCTGCATCAAGAGGCGCGCTGGCTGGATCTTGACGAGCTCTACGCCAACCAAGCCACGCTCAAGACCGAGCACGCCGCGCGTCGCCCCTTCCTGCTGGCCCAAGGCGTGCTGCGCACGCGCCAGCTCGAAGACCCCAGCGGCGCGTTCAACATCCTGCAGAGCTTGCTGCTTGAGCAGACAGGCGACAAGGAGGCCACCGCCGCGATGGTGGCGCTGGATGAGCATGTCGCGCAGAGCGAGGGCGAGGCGGCGCCGCTGCGCCTGGAGATCGCGCGTGAGCTGGAGCGCGTCTACCGCGCCCATGATCGCCCCGAGCAGCTCATCGGCGCGCTTGAGACGCGCCTGAGCTTCACCGATGAGACGTTCGAGCGCTTGGCGCTGTTGGACGAGCTCTCAGAGCTGTATTTGGGTCGCGTGGGCGATCGCGACAGCGCCTTTGATCGCACCCGCGCGGGCGTCATCTTGATGCCCGACGAGCTGCAACGTCGTGAGCTCTTGGAGCGGCTGGCCGATCATCTGGAGCGTCACCCGGAGGTCGTCAGCGCTTACGCGCAAGCTGCCCAAGGCGCAGACCCCTTCGTCGCGCAGCCGCTGTATCGCCGCATGGGCGAGCTGCTGGACGCGCAGCTGGGTCAGCCCGAGCAGGCGATCTTGGCGTGGGAGCAGGCGCTGGCCGTCGACGATCAAGACGCCGTCGCGCTGGCCGCGCTGGAGACGCTCTACGCGCGCACCGAGGATCACACGAGCCTGGCGCAGAACCTGCGCCTGCAAGCGCGCTTCGCGCAGCCTGACACCCGCGCCTCGCTGCTGCGGCGCGTGGGCACCTTGGAGGAGGACGTGCTGGGGCGCGCCGACGAGGCCATCGAGGCGTGGAGCGGCGTGCTGGAGATTGAGCCCGAGGCCGTCGACGCGCTCGACGCGCTTGAGCGTCTGCATGGCGCGCAGGCGCAGTGGTTCGAGCTGTCCGATGTGCTCGGCCGCAAGGCCGACGTGCTCGCGAGCCAGCCTCAAGCCCAGCTTGAGACCTTGCATAAGCTCGCGATGGTGCAAGAGGAGCGCTTGGAGAACCCCGCAGAGGCGATCCTCGTCTATCAGCGCATGCGCGAGGTCAGCCCGCAGCACCCCGAGGCGCTCGACGCGCTCGATCGCTTGTTCCAGCACGACGCGCAGTGGCATGACTTGGCCGAGATCCTGCGGGCCAAGCGCGAGATCACTGAGGACGAGCAAGCGCACACCAAGCTGGAGCTGCGCTTGGCCCGCATTGAGGCTGAGGAGCTGGTGAACCTGGATGAGGCGCTCGCGCTGTATCTGGGCGTCTTCCAGCGCCACCCGGGCCAGTCCGAGGCGCGCGCGGCGCTTGAGCGCTACGCCAGTGATATGGACTTCAGCCCCCGCGTCAGCCCCGCGCTCACCGGCTTCTACGAGGGTCACGGCCTGTGGGCCGAGCTGGTCGCGCTCAAGCAGAGCCAGCGTGATCTGGCCCAAGATCCGCACGAGCAGGCCACGCTGGAGCAGCAGATCGCCATCATCCAGCGCGACTTCTTGGGCGACGCCCCCGAGGCCATGGAGGCGCTGGCGCGCGCGTGGCGCCTTCGCCCCGAGCATGAGGACTATCGCGCAGAGCTGGTCAACCTCGCCATCGATCATCAAGCATGGGGACGTCTTGCCGAGGTCTATGAGGACGTGCTGGTCGAGGTCTCAGACTACGATCACAAGAAGCGCCTGACGGTGCAGCTCGCGGAGCTGTACCGCGATCGTCTCGACGACGCCGCGCGCGCGGAGGAGCAGCTTGAGGAGGCGCTGCGGCTTGATGATCGCGACGTGCGCATCTACCAGGCGCTGGAGGCGATGCTCACCGCGCAAGAGCGCTGGCAAGACCTCGTGGACCTGCTGCGTCGTCGCTTCAACGTGTTCATGGGCTCGCCCGAGGCGCGCGTGCTGCTGCTGCAGATCGCGCAGATCCAAGACGAGCTGCTGGATGACGGCCTCACCGCCGTGGACACCTACCGCCGCGTGCTCGATGAGATCGACCCGCGCGATGAGCAGGCCGAGGGCGCGGTGAACCGCCTCTACCGCGCGCAAGCGCGCTGGGTGGAGCTTGGCGATCATCTGCAAGGTCGCCTGCCGCTGTGGGAGCAAGATCTGGAGCGCGCCACCGCGATCAAGAAGGAGCTGGCGGAGGTCTACCGCGTGCACCTGCGCGAGCCGGAGCAAGCGCTGGCGCTGTACGAGGAGATCCTGGCCGTGGAGCCGCAGGCGCCGCGCGCCATCAGCGCCTTGGAGGCGATGTTCCAGAGCGAGGAGATGCTGCGCGAGCCCATCTCGAACGTGCTGGAGCCGATCTACCGCGCCAAGCAGCAGTGGCCTCAGCTCATCGAGGTGCTGCGCATTAAGGCCGACGCCGAGCCCGATCCCATCGCGCGCGTGGCCCTGCTCATCCAGCTCGCGCAGATCGCGGAAGCTCAGCGCCAGGATCACGCGCTGGCGCTGGAGACCTATGGGGAGGCGTTTGGGCTTGATCCTGAGCGCGCGCCGCTGCGCGCGGCGCTTGAGGCGAGCGCGGAGCGCCAGCGCGCGTGGCGTCGCTTGGTCGAGATCTATCAGCAGACCTTGCTGCAGGCCTTCGGCCTGAGTGATGCGCTGTTCGCGACCCTGCACATGGAGCTTGGCCTCATCTTCGAAGAGCGCCTGGAGGCGCTCGAAGACGCGCGCCAGACCTATCAGCAGATCTTCACCATCGATCCGATGCACGAGCAGGCGCTTGACGCGGTGATCCGCGTCAACATGCGCCTGCAAGACTGGCTCTGCCTGGCGGAGCTGTACCGCGAGCGCGCGGAGCTTGAGCTTGACCCTGAGGCGCGCCTGCGCTGGCAGGGCCAGCTCGCGACGCTCCAAGAGGAGCTGCTGGCTGACATCGACGGCGCCATTGAGACCTACCAGCTCATGCTGCAGAGCGTGCCGGGTCATCGCCCCGCCAGCCGCGCGCTGGAGCGGCTGCTCAAGGCCGCCGGGCGCCTGGAGGATCTGGCTGATACCTACCTGCAGCTGTCCACGCAAGAGGCCGACGAGGCGCTGCGCTTTGACTACCAGCTGCGCCGCGCGCAGCTGCTTGAGGCGGAGCTTGATCGCATCGACGACGCGCTCGACGCCTACCGCGACCTGCTCACCCAGCAGCCCGGCCAGCGCGAGGTCACCAGCGCCCTAGAGGGCCTGCGACGCGACCTGTCGCGTCGTGATGGCGACTGGGGCATGCAGCTGATGATGCTCATCGACCTGCTGCTCGATCATTATGATGAGGCCAAGGACTGGCGCCGCGTGGTGGACCTCTTGGTGGCGCGTCAGCGCCAGAGCGAGGATCCGATGGAGGGCGTGGCGCTGCTACGCCGCGCGGGCGAGCTGGTGGAGCAGCACGCCGAAGATCGCGCGGAGCTTGCCGACGCGCTGACCTATCACGCGCAAGGCCTCGCGCTCACGCCGCGCGAGCGCGACAGCTACGACGCGCTCGCGCGCGTGGCGCGCAAGCTCAACGCCTGGGAGCGCGCCCTGCCTGTGCTCTTGGCTGCCGTCCAGACCCTGCAAGATCCTGAGCAGCAGAGCCAGCTGCTTGGCGTCATCGCCTCGATCTATCAAGACGAGCTGGATGATCGCGACAGCGCGCTGGTCGCCTATCAACAGGCCCTGGACACGTGGCCTGAGGATGAGGTGGCGTCGCGTCAATTGGAGAGCTTGTACAGCGAGTTTGGGCACTTCCAGCCGCTGGTGGAGCTGCTGGAGCGTCGCCTGGAGAACACCTTTGATGGTGAGGCCCGCACCGTGCTGTTGCAGCGCATCGCGGACCTCTACGATCGCGTCGTGCAGCAGCCTGAGCGCGCGGTCACCGCCTATGAGGAGCTGCGCCAGCAAGACCCCTCCGACCGCACCTACCTGGACGCGCTGGCCAGGCTCTATGAGCGCCTAGAGCGCGATCAGGAGCTGGAGGACGTGCTGCGCAGCAAGGCGCTGGTGGTCGAGGACGACATGGAGCGTCTGTCCACGCTCAAGAAGCTCGCGGAGGTGCAAGACGCCATCTTGCAGAACTATGATGGCGCCATTGAGACGTTCCGCCAGATCCTCGATCTGGACCCACAAGACGAGCTGGCCGTGCGCGCGCTGGTGCGCCTGTATGGCGCGCAAGAGCGCTGGTACGAGCTGCTTGAGATGCTCGTGCTGGAGCGCGAGTTTGCGGGCGAGGTCGCGGAGCTCAACCGCGTCGATCTGCGCATCGCGGAGATCTACCTCGATCGCCTCGACCAGCCGTTTGACGCGCTGGAGAAGCTGGGTGAGCTGACCACGCGCGCGCCGCTGTGGGAGCCCGCCCAAGAGATGCTGCTGGAGCTGATGGGCCGCGAGGACGCGCGCGAGGAGGCGTTCCGCATCCTGTCGCAGACCTACGCCGCTGGTGAGCAGTGGGGCCGTCAGGCCGCGCTCTATGAGCGTCGCTTGGACTACCTTGACGATGAGCTGACCCGCGTGGAGGCGCTCGGCCAGCTGGCCGCGCTGTTTGAGCAGCGCCTCCACGATCCCACCCGCGCGTTTGGCACCCACGCCAAGGCCTTCAAGCTCGCCCCCGCGATGCCTGAGGCCCGCGAGGCGATGGAGCGCTTGGTCGTGTCAGGCAACGGGCAGCTCGACGAGCTGGCCGCCATCTATGAGGACACGCTCGACGCCGGCGTCGATGATCCTTCGGTGCGTCGTGATCTGCACGCGCGCTTGGGCGATCTGTACATTGAGCTGGAGGATGGCGACGCCGCCATCACCCACATGGAGGCCGTGCTCGCCATTGATCCTTACGACGTGGACGCGCTCGACGCGCTGGATCGTCTGTATGAGGTCACCGAGCGCTGGCAGGATCTTGGCGATGTGCTTGAGCGCAAGCTCACCGCAGCGCCCCCCGAGCACCTCAACGACGCGCGCTATCGCCTGGGCGTGCTGCGCGAGCGCATCTTCGAGCAGCCCATCGAAGCCTTCGATCTGTACCGTCAGATCTTGCTCGATCAGCCCGAGCATCGCGGCGCCACCGAGGCGCTGGAGCGGCTCATCGATCATGACAGCCTCAAGCTCGACGTCTGCGATCTGTTGGAGACGGCGTACACGCAGACGCAGGCGTGGTCGAAGCTCGGGGAGCTGTGCAAGTTCAAGCTCGACATGGCCGACAGCCCCCATGAGCGCGCGGAGCTGCTGCGTCGCATCGCGGACATTGAGCTGGAGCAGCTCGATCGCCCCGTCGCCGCCGCCAGCTACCTGGGCCTCGCCCTCAAGGAGGACCCGCTGGATCTCGACACGCAGCAGCGCTACGAGACGATCGCCCTGGCGCATGGCCAGAGCGCCGCGCTGGTGGAGCTGTATGATGGGATCGTCAGCGAGATGGATGACCCCATCCGCGCCAGCGAGCTGGCGCTCGTGGCCGCGCGCGCTGCGCTGAACTTAGAGCAGCTCGACCGCGCCACCGCCCTGTTTGGCAAGGTCCTCGATCAAGACCCGCACCACGAGGAGGCTTTGGCCGCGCTGGAGTCCATCGCCCGCGACAAGAACCAGCCCGAGGCCTTGGCCGAGGTGCTGCGTCGCAAGGTGGACATCCTCTATGATCCGGCCGAGCGCCTGAGCGCGCTCACGGAGCTGGGTCAGGTGCAGGCCAGCCTAGGTCGCATTGAGCCCGCGATCGAGGCGCTGCGCGAGGCTTGGCTGTTGGATGAGCATGACGTCGCGGTCATGCAGCAGCTCGCTAAGCTCTACGCTGAAGCCGAGCTGTTCGAGGATCAGGCCGAGGTCATCGAGCGCTTGGCCGCGCTCAACCAAGACCCGACCCAGCGCTACGCGCTGCTGACGCAGCTTGGTCAGCTCACCAGCGCCAAGCTGGATCAACCCCAGCGCGCCATCGACGCTTATGAGCAAGCGGCGCAGATCGCCCCCCAAGACACCGGCGTGCTCCAAGCGCTGGAGCGCCTCTACGACGCCACAGGCGATCTGGGGCGCCTGGAGGACAACCTCGCCGCGCAGCGTCAGCTCGCGCACTCGCCAGAAGATCAAGTGCGCGTGTTGGTGCGTCTGGGCGAGCTCGCTTACAAGCAGTCGCAAGACGCCGAGCGCGCCATCGCGGTGTTCCAAGAGGCCTTCGCCATCGATCCGACGCACCCGCTCATCGTCGAGTCGCTCGACAACCTCTATCGTCAAGAGGATCGCTGGCAGGACGTGTTCAACCTGTACTACAGCCAGCTTGAGCGTGCTCAGGAGCCGGGGCGCTCCGCAGAGCTGGCGGTGGAGATCGCGGCCATCAGCCACGATCGCTTGGGCGATGCGAACACGGCCATCCAGTACATCCAGTACGCGCTGGGCGCGGTCCCGCACTTCTTGCCCGCGCTTGATGTGCTGACGCGTGTGTACGCCGATGCGCTGGACTGGGCCAACGTCGCCATGACCCAAGGTTTGCAGATCGAGGCCGCCAGCGGCGATCCCGACGCGCAGATCGAGGTCTTGCTGCGCCGCGCGCTGATCTACAAGGAGCAGCTCCAGCAGCCTGAGTCCGCCATCGAGGATTACGTGCAGGTCCTCAACCTGCGCCCCACCCACGATGAGGCGTACACCAAGCTGCGCGCGCTCTTGGAGCAGCACCAGGCCTGGGCGCAGCTCTACGATGTGCTCCACTACCGCGTCCCGCAGCTGCCCGAGGCGCAGCACAAGGCCGCGTATCTGGAGATGGCTGACGTGGCCGATCGCGCGGGCGCACCCGCGCAGCGCGTCAACGCCTTGGAGCAGGCCTACCAGCTTGACCCTGAGGATCTGGAGGTCGTGCAGCCGCTGCTCGACGCCTACATCGGCGGTGGCATGACCGATCGCGCGGAGCCGATGCTCGATCAGGTCATCGACACCCTCACCAGCAAGCGCCGCATGAAGGAGGTCGTCAGCTTCTATCACCTGCGCGGCAAGCTCGCCGAGCAGCGCGGCCAAGACCCCACCGCCCTGGAGGCGTATGAGGCCGCCCGCAAGATCGACGCCACCTACGTGCCCAACCTGCTGAGCTTGGGCAAGCTCGCCTATCGCACCGGCGACATGGACACCGCGCTCAAGACCTTGCAGACGATGCAGCTGCACCAGATGTCCATCAAGGACGACCGCGTCAAGCTCGACATGTACTACTACCTGGGCATGGTCCGCATGCGCAGCGATGATGCGCGCCGCGCCAAGGACATGTTCAACCGCGCGCTCGCCATCAGCCCCGATCACCAGCCCACGCTGGAGGCGCTGGCTCAGCTCGGCTGAGCCGGTGTGGACGCGGCCGCGCCTGACGGCGCGGCCGCGCCGTCAGGCGCGCAAGCAGCGTCAGCAGACGCGAGCGAG
>CAYXWB010000039.1:0-26120 GCA_964468515.1 uncultured Bradymonadales bacterium
AGCTCGGCGCGGAGTCCGTGGCGGGCGTCGTCGTCACGCGCATTGATGACGCCTCCCCCGCCCGCAAGGCTGGCCTCAACAAGCGCGACGTGATCGTCGAGCTCAACGGCGACGCGATCTTGTCCGCCACCGCCTTCTATCAGCGCTTAAGCGCGCTCAAGAAGTCGGAGATCATCCGCTTGCGGGTCATCCGTGGCGGCCGCGCGGCGTTCTTGGCCTTTGAGCCCTGAGCGCGCCACGATCGCGACGCGCGCGGGTGACGCTTGTTGCGACACGTCGTCACACAGCGCTAGTATGTTCGACCTCGCGCCCGTCCTGGCGCGCGAGGTTGACGTCCTCATGTGACCAAGGGAGCCACGAGCCATGACGATGTGGGGAGACATCCTGGGACATGAGCGTGTCAAGGACGTGCTGGAGCGCGCGATCGCCACCGATCGCTTGCATCACGCGCTGCTGTTCGTCGGCCCCGTCGGCGTGGGCAAGCGCGCGCTGGCCTTGCGCTTGGCGCAGCTCATCAACTGCACAGCGCATCCCCCAGGCGCGGCCAAGCCCGCCTGTGGCAGCTGCTCAAGCTGTCGCAAGGTGCTGCAAAATCAGCACCCTGATCTGCACATCATTGAGCCCGAGGGCGCGAAGCTCAAGGCCATCAAGATCCAGCAAGTGCGCGACCTCCAAAAGCTCTGTCACAACGCCCCGTTCGAGGCGCGCGATCGCGTGGTCATCTTCGATGACGTGCATCGCATGAACGAGGAGGCGGCCAACGCCTTGCTGAAGACCTTGGAGGAGCCCACGCCGCGCACGCGGATGATCCTCATCAGCGACCAGCCGCACCTGCTCTTGGACACGATCTTATCGCGCTGTCAGCGCATGCGCTTTGGCGCGCTAGAGCGCGCGCAAGCCGCCACGAGGCTTGCGCAGCTGGTGCGCGATGATCGCGCGCTCGCGCAGCTTGATCCTGCTCTGCTGGACGTGGCCGCCGCGTTCGGCGAGGGCAGCGTGGGGCGCGCGCTTGAGCTGTTGCGCGGGGGGCTGCTGAGTGAGCGGGGGGCGCTCTTGGCGTCACTGCGCGCGCTAGACCATCAGCAGACGCTGCCCAGGCTGGAGCTCGCTGAGCAGCTGGGCAAGCAGAACGATCAGCTCTTGGAGCAGCTTGATCTGTTGCGCGCGCTCTTGCGTGATGTGATGCGCTATCAGGTCAACCCCGATCCGAGCGGGCTCATCAGCCGCGACATGGCCTCAGACATCGCCCAGCTGGCGGCGAAGATGAGCGTGGCGCGCGTGCTGGAGGCGATCGAGCAGATCGCCACCGCGCAGACGCTGCTGGAGCGCTATGTGAACCCGCAGCTCGTGATGGAGCAGCTGCTCCATCACCTCACCCCCGACGCACCGCGCCGCGCGTCACGCGCGCTGCCCGCGCTACCCTGATAGAGCCTCATCATGACCCCACCCAAGCCCAAGCCTGCCGCCTCGCCACGACAGCGGCGCGGCGCCCGAGGGCGCACCTCGGGCCAGTCCGCGCAGCGTCGCGGGCGGCTGCTCAACGTCGTCTCTGTGCGCCTCGGCCCGACCACCATGCGGGCCGACTATAACGCCCAAGAACTGCTGCTGCGCGTCGGCGAGGCGGTCATCGTGGAGACGCCGCGCGGCCCCACGCTCGCGGCGATTGAGGGGCACGTGCAGCGGCGCCTCGTCGCCACCGAGCAGCTGCCGCGCGTGCTGCGGCGCGCAAGCGACGAGGACATCAAGCTCGCTAAGGAGCATGGCGAGCTTGAGCGTGAGGCGCAGCGCTTCGCGCTCGATCGCGTGCGCTCGCGGCGCCTGCCCATGAAGCTCATCCGCGCGCAGTACATGCACGATGGCTCCAAGATCGTCTTCTATTTTAGCGCCGAGGGGCGCGTTGACTTTCGCGATCTGGTCAAGGACTTGGCCCACCGCTTTCGCACCCGCATTGAGATGCATCAGATCGGCGTGCGCGATGGCGCCCGCATGATGGGCGGCATCGGGCCTTGTGGGCGCGAGCTGTGCTGCTCCACGTTCTTGGAGCACTTCGCGCCCGTGTCGATCCGCATGGCCAAGGATCAGGGCCTCACGCTCAACCCCAAGAAAGTCTCCGGCATGTGCGGGCGCTTGATGTGCTGTCTGGTCTATGAGCAGCAGCTCTACAAGCGCATGCGTCGCAAGATGCCGCGCCCAGGCGCGCGCGTGTTCACCGCCGAGGGCGAGGGCACGGTCATCGGCCTGGACGTGATCAACAAGCGCGTCACCATCGCCCTGGATGATCATAACCGCCGCCTGTTCGCGCTCGACGCCATCAGCCCCGTCGACCCCGACGCCAGCGACGACGTGCTCGATCTGCCCACCATGCCGCAGGTGCGCGCGGCCGCGCCGCCCAAGGACGTGGACTACCTGTGGGATGACATGCTGGACGACGACGCGCTGCTCACGGACAGCGCGGCGCAGACCGCGGTGACACCCAAGCAGGCGCCCTCCCCCGCCCGCAGCGCGGACGAGCCCTCACCGCGCAAGCGACGCACGCGGCGCAAGCGCGCCGATGAGGTGTCCCCCTCCACTGCGGCGCAGGGCGCGGCCAGCGCGCCGCGCGCGCTGGCCGCGTCTGCGCCGAGCCCCGCGCAAGCGCAAGCGGGTGAGCCGGAGGCTGAGGCCGAGCAGCGCAAGCGCAAGCGGCGACGCCCGCGCAGCAAGCGCGCTGGTGAGGCCTCGGGGGTGACTGATGTGGCGAGCGTAGCGAGCGCGTCGGGCGCGCCCGACGCGCCCAAGCGCGCGCCAGCAGCTGAGGGTGAGGCTGGCGCTGGCGAGCAGCGCAAGCGACGCAGGCGCCGCCGCCGCAAGCCCGGTGAGGGGGGCGGTGAGAGCGGCGGCGGTGAGGGTGGCGGCGACTGAGCCGCGCCACATCAGGGCAGCGCGTACTTGGTGCGCAGGTAGCGCTCTAAGCGCTCGCGATAAGCGCGCGCGTCAGCGTCGGCGTCATCCAGCGCGCTGCCCAAGAGCATGACCTCCGCCAGCTGCCCTTGCAGCGCCAGCGGCGCCGTACACCAGTGGCCGATGCGGTTGATCACGAAGCGCTGCTGCGCGCCGAGCGCGGGCTCCTCCACCGACATCGCCAGCTCCCCGTTGAGCCGCACGCGCAGGCCCATCGCGTCAATGTGGACGCCGAGCAGCACGAGCTCATCAGCGAGCCTGATGGCGTTGAAGCGGCGCAGGTCGAAGTCAGGATCAGCGAGGCTCTGATCGGCGAAGTAGACGAGCTGGTTGCGCTCGCTGCTGTCGACGCGCACTTGGAACTGGCCATCAAGCTCAGGCCCGCAGCCGCCCGCGATGAGGCCGGAGATGAGCGGGCGCGCGACGTCGGTCTTGAGCACGACGAGCAGGGACATCGCGTCCATCAGATCGAAGCTCTGGACGCTGCCTTGGCCCGTGGTGATGAGGCCTGCTTGGCCACCAAACTGGAGCAAGGGGAAGCCGTTGCGCGCGGCGTCAGCGAGCTGAGGTGCCCAGGTGGTCTGCGAGCCGTCGAGCGCGGGCATGGCGATGAGGGTGGGCTGGCTGACGACCTGGTTCTGCCACGCGCTGACGTGGCCCTGAGCGTCGAGCGTGAGGCCTATCTCAGGGCGCACCCAGAGCTTGAGCGCGCTGGCGTTGCCCTCATAGCGCGGCGCCACATGACGCACGAGCTGGCTGACCTCAAGCTCCCCGCAGCGCGCGGTGAGGGTCATCTCCCCGACCGAGAGCGCGCTGTAGATGGGCGCACCCTGCATGTCGATCACCGCGCCGAGCGCGGGCTGCGTCGGAGCGTCCACGCGCTCGGCGCGCCAAGAAAAGTCGCAGGCTGCCTCGACGCCGCTGGCGTCAATGGCGCGCGCTTGCAGCGTGATGGGCTCACCGCCGAGCATGATCTCTACGGGCGCATCATCGGGCGCGGGCACCAGCAGCTCCACGCGCGTGATGGGGCACTGCGGGCAGTTGATGATGTTGTCGCAGCCATCAGGCACCGGCCCACATCGCGCCACACAGGCCGAGGCCCTGCTCAGCGGCTGGCATGACATCGGCATGTCGGTCGCGGCGTCGGGGTCGAGGTCGTGGTCCGAGTCCGGCGCATCGGGCGCGTCATCAGGCGCGTGGGGCAGGTCAGCGCTCGTGTCAGCGGGCTCGTCGTCGCGTGGGTCGTCATCGCCACAGGCGAGCGTGGTGAGGGCGCAGCCGAGCGTGAGCGAGCAGAACAAGAGCGCGCGTGTGAGTCCCACCGTCGCCTCCTCATAGCGTGGATGATGATGTGTAGGCGTGGCCTGCCTACCATTTTAAGCGATCTGACAAGCGCTGAGAAGGAGATTTATCAGGTCTTAGCGCGCCCATAGCGGGCGCGCTGCGGATGGAATCTTGCGCAGCAGGGGGCAGGTTGTGTACTAGTTGCGCCGCGACGGCGCGCGAGCGCGCGACGCTTCAGTCAATGACTCACTTGGGAGCGTGTATGTCCACGTTTTATATCTCGACGCCTATCTACTACGTCAACGGCGCGCCGCACATCGGCCACGCCTATACGAACGTCGTGGCAGACGCGCTGGCGCGCTACGCGCGTCAGCGCGGCGACGAGGTGTTCTTCATGACGGGGACCGACGAGCACGGCCTCAAGATCCAGCGCGCCGCCGAGCAGCGCGGCATCTCTCCGCAGCAGCTCGCGGATGAGACCTCCGCCCAATTTCGCGACCTGTTCACGCGCTTAGAGCTGACCCACGACCGCTTCATCCGCACCACCGAGGCGGAGCACAAGCGCGTCGTGCAGCAGATCGTCGCCCGCATGATCGCGCGCGGTGATGTGTACCTCGACACCTACGAGGGCTGGTACGCGGCGAGCGATGAGGCCTTCTACGATGAGAGCGAGATCGAGGATGGCAAGGCCAAGGCCAGCGGCGCCGCCGTCGAGTGGGTCAAGGAGCAGAGCTACTTCTTTCGCTTGAGCGCTTACCAGCAGCCGCTGCTCGACTGGTACGCGGCCCACCCCGAGGCGGTGCAGCCTGATGGCCGTCGCAATGAGGTCAGCGCGTTTGTGGCAGGCGGCCTGCGCGATCTGTCCATCAGCCGCACGACGTTCAGCTGGGGCATCCCGATGCAGGAGGATCCTGCGCACGTGCTCTACGTCTGGGTGGACGCGCTCACCAACTACATCAGCGGCCTGGGCGGGTTTGAGGACAGCGCCGCGTATGACAAGTTCTGGCCCTGCGATCTGCACCTGATCGGCAAGGACATCTTGCGCTTTCACGCCGTGTACTGGCCCGCGTTCTTGATGAGCGCGGGGCTGACGCCGCCCAAGCAGATTTTGGCGCATGGCTGGTGGCTCAATGATGGCGTCAAGATGAGCAAGTCGCTTGGCAACTTCATCGACGCGTTTGAGCTGGTGGAGCAGTACCCGCTCGACGTGCTGCGCTACTACCTGTTGCGCGAGATCGCGCTTGGTCAAGACGGCAACTTCGTGGCTGACCGGCTCGCGGAGCGCAACAACGGGGAGCTGGCGGACAACTTCGGCAACCTCGTGAACCGCGCGATGACGATGGCGCAGCGCTTTATTGGCACGATCCCGCAGCATGGCACGCTGACGGAGGAGGATCAGGCGCTGGTGGAGCGCGCGACGCGCGCGGTGGCCGAGGTCGAGGCGCACTTTGAGGCGCGCGAGCCGCACAAGATGCTGGAGAGCATCTTGGGGTTGTCCAGCGCGCTGAACCTGTACCTGCAGCAGATGCAGCCGTGGAAGCTGGCCAAGGATCCGGCTCAGCGCGAGCGCTTGGAGCAGGTGCTGTACAACACCTTGGAGGGCATCCGCTGGGTGGCGGTGCTGATGGCGCCGTTCACGCCAAACGCGGCGCGCGCCACGTTAGAGGGGCTTGGTCTGACAGGCCCCGAGGCGCTGCGCTTAGACGGCCTGCGCTGGGGCGGCTTGCAGGCAGGCGGCGCGATCAACCCGCCGCCCGTGCTGTTCGCGAAGCTGGAGCTTGCGAGCGCGGCCGCGACAGCGGCCGCTGCGACTGAGCGAGCGCCTGAGCCGAAGGCGAAGGCGGGCGCGAAGGCGCACCCGACGCCTGCGCAAGCTGCCGAGGGCGCGTCAGCGACGAGCTTGCTTGATTTTAAGGCGTTTCAAGCCATCGAGCTGCGCGTCGGGCTGGTGGTCGAGGCGCAGGCGGTGCCAGGCAGTGAGAAGCTGTTGAAGCTGACGGTGGATGTGGGCGAAGACGCGCCGCGCACGGTGGTGTCTGGCATCGCCAAGAGCTTCGCGCCCGAGGCGCTCACTGGCGGCAGGTTCGCGTTCGTGACCAACCTCAAGCCCGCCAAACTGTTTGGCATCCGCAGCGAGGCGATGCTGCTCGCCACGGATCGTCCCGATGGCACGCTAGAGCTGGCGCGCTTTAGCGACGCCATCCCCGCAGGTCAGCGCATCAGCTAGCCGCTGCGACGCGTGACCTCGTCAGGAGTGAGGAGATGATGGAGCCTGTGTTCAAGATCGCCAACCCACAAGCGCGCTTATCGGAGCTGCGCTACCAGCTCGACCAGCTCGACGCGCCAGCCGCGCGCGCGCTCGGCCTGCGCGGCTTGGCGGACCCCTACCCGCCCGTGCGCCACGCGGCGGCGCAGGCTTTATCGCAGCGCATGACCGGCGCGCTGGCTGAGACGCTGCGCGCGCTCTTGACGGGCGCGCCTCAGCCGGGCGCACCCCCGCCTCAGCTGGAGGTGACGCGCGCGGCGTGCGTGGCGCTGCGCGGCGCGCCCGGTGAGGCGACCTGGGAGGCGCTGCGGCGCTGCTTGGAGAGCCCCGACAGTGACACCCGCTATCAGGCGCTCACCAGCCTGTTTCACCTCGACACCCCGGATGAGCGCTGGGACGCGCTGATGCCCGCGCTGCTGTCCGACCCCGACGATGAGGTCGCGTCAGTGGCCGCGCAGGTGTGCGCCGCGCGCGGGCTGGCGTCGCAGCGGGACGCGCTCGCGCGCAGGCGCGCGAGCGCGTCTGCGGCCACAAGATTGCACTTCACCTTAGCGCTCATCGAGCTGCCCGGCGCGCTCGACGCGCCGACGCAAGGCGCGCTCGCCGACGAGCTGATCGCGGCGCTGGCCCATGAGCAGACCTCGGCCGCCGCCTCCCAGGCGCTGACGCGCCTGGGAGAGCGCGCCGCGCCCGCGCTGCGCGCGAGCATCATTGAGGCGCTGCAACGCCCCTTAAAGCGCTGGCTGTTGCACCCGATCCTGAAGGTTGAGGCGGCAGGGGCGCTGGCGGCGCTGGGCGATCCGCAGGGCTTGGCGTTTCTGCGCGGTCAGCTCGCCAGTCGGCGCAAAGACGCGCGCGGCTACGCGCTGACCGTGGCGGGCCGCGCGCGCCTGATGCCGCTGTTCGAGGAGGTCGCCCACGCCGCGCGCCACGACGCCTACCACGGCGAGACGGCGATCCTGGCGCTGGGCGCGTATGGGACGCCGCAAGCGAGCGCGCTGTTGGAGGAGCTGTGGCGGGTGCATCCGGATGCAGAGTGCCGCGCGCTGGCCCAACAAGCGCTCAAGCGAGACGGCGCGATCTGAGCATTGAGACAGCTCGTCCGTCACATCACACGCGATGAGGGCGCGCGCGCGCGCCTGATGCCGACACAACATAAGGCCCCCCGATGCGACTCATAGACACCCACGCTCACCTCGACATGCCGAAGCTGAGCGAGCAGCTCGACGCGGTGCTCACGCGCGCCAAAGAGGCGGGCGTAGCGCGCATCGTCACCATCGGCGCCTCGCGCGGCTTGGAGAGCAACTACCAAGCGCTCAAGCTCGCCAGCGCCCACCCCGAGCTGCTGCGCTGCACGGCGGGCATTCACCCGCACGACGCCGACATGGCGAGCGAGGAGGTCATCGCCGAGATCGCGCGCGAGCTGGCCGAGCACCCGCTGGTGGTGGGCATCGGTGAGACGGGGCTTGACTATCATTATGACAAGTCCGAGCGCGACAACCAGCGCCGCGCCTTTCGCGCGTTCTTGCAGATGAGCCAGGCGGTCAACAAGCCCGTCATCATCCACAGCCGCGAGGCCGAGGAGGACACCCTCAAGCTGATCGATGAGGCGGGCGTGCGCGGCGGCATCTTGCACTGTTTCACGGGCTCGCGCGCCATGGCCGAGGCGCTATGGGAGCGCGACTTCTACCTGTCATTCTCGGGGATCGTGACGTTCAAGAACGGCGCAGAGCTGCTCGCGATCGCGCGCGACACCCCAGCGGAGCGGATCTTGGTCGAGACCGACTCGCCCTACCTCGCGCCGATCCCGTTTCGGGGCAAGCTCAATGAGCCGTCGTATGTGAGGCACACGGCGGCGATGATCGCGCAGGCGCGCGAGGTGGAGCTGGAGGCGTTCGCGGCGCAGACCTGGGACAACGCCTGTCGCGTGTTCGGCTGGGCTTGAGGCTGGGCTTAGGGTTGCTTGGGCAGCGGCGGCCGCAGGGCGGACATCTGCTGCTTGCCCGCCGCCGTCAGCTCCGCCCACAAGGTCTGACCGCGCTCAAAGCGGGGCAGCAGCTTGGGGAGCAGCGCATCATCAATATAAAGTGTGGCCACGCGGTCGAGCTGGATGGCGCCAAGCACGGGGCTCTCTGATAGCTCCTGCGGCGTGCCCATGTAGATGCGGTGCACCAGCGGGCTGCAGCGATGAATCCAGATCACCTGCTCGCGGCTTGGCGTGGCGCGCGGGCGCGGCGCTTGGCCAGGATCGGTAGCGGACGAGGCCTTGAGGGGCGCTTGGGAGGCGGCTTGAGGCTGTGCGGCGAGGTTGCGTCGGCGCGCCTCCTCAATATCGCGCATGATCTGGCGGTACATCTCCTCGACGAAGCTGCGCTCGCCCTCAAGCTCCAGCGAGATGCCGTTGAGGTTGAGACAAAAGTGCGTGTACTCGTTGTTCATGGGGAGCTGCTCCAAGCGCGGCCGTCGCAGTGGCTGAGGTTCATCTTGCCTTCGCAGGCTAAATTCAACAAGACTGTTGGCGCGTGAGCGGCCCGGACAATGAGAGGTGATGGCGATGCGATGGTTTGACGCCGCTGGGGCGATCGTGGTGGTCAGCTGGGTGGGCCTGCTGGGCGCTTATGTGCTCAAGCACGAGCGCGCGAGCGCGCCTATCGCCGTGAGCGCCTCCGGCCAGGTGAGCCTGAGCGCGGGCGACTCGTGGATGATCGTGCTGCGCGATGGCGAGGACGTGGGCTACATCCATGAGGCGCGCACGGCCCTGGATGAGGGCTGGCTGCTCGAATACGACATGCTCACCGTGGTCGACCTGATGGGGCGCCGCCAGTGGTTGCAGAGCAGCGTCAAGGCGGCGGTCGACCCCCAAGGGGGGCTGCGCACGTTCTCCGCAGACAGCCAGAGCTTGATGGTCACGATGTCGGTCCAGGGCGAGGTGCGCGATGGGCAGCTGGTGATGTCAACGCAGCTTGGTGACGCCAAGCGCGAGCACAAGGCCGCTTATAAGCCCGAGCAGGGCCTCGCCCAAGACGCGCTGCGTCATATCCTGGCCTCGCCAGCGCTGAAGCCGGGGGCGGTGTTTGAGCGCGAGCGCTTTGACCCGCTGAGCATGGGGATGAGCACGCTGCGCTACACCTATCGCGGGCGCGAGACGCTCGAGCTGTATGGCCAGAAGCATCAGACGCACCTGTTCTGGCGCGAGGTGATGGGGACCACGCTGAGCGTGTATGTGAATGACGCTGGCGAGGTCTTAACCCAGCAGCTGCCGCTCAACACCATGGCCGTGTGGATGCCCCCCGAGCTCGCGCGCGCGCGCGCGGCCTCCCTGCGCCGCCAAGCGCGCAAGGAGGCTGACAAGGTCCTCAAGCTGCCGCGCCCTGAGGCGCTTGAGCGCAGTGACGCGGCGCTCGATGTCGCCAGCGCCATGATCCTCATCGATCAGCAGCAGATGTCGCGCGTGGGCGAGGCGCTGGCGCGCGCGTTTGTGCGCCTGAGCGGCGTGCCGGATGACGCGAGCGTGTCGCTGGAGAGCGCGCGGCAGCGCCTGGTTGACGCGCCGGGTGAGCCTGGCGAGCGGGTGCTGGCGCTTGAGCCGCGCGATGACGCGGGCCTCACGCCTTGGACCGAGCCTGGGCTTGATGACGCGCTGCGCGCCCGCTTGCTGGCCGCCGATCTGCGCGTGGACGCGCAGCACGAGGCGCTGGCGCCGCTGACCGACGGGCTCGACACGATCACGTTCGATGATGTGCGCGCGCGCACGATCGCCGCGCGCGTGCATGAGCGCATGAGGCCTGTGCCGGATGTGGGGATCACCTCCGCGTCTGAGGCGCTGACGCGCGGCTCTGGCGACTGCACGGAGTACACGCTGGTGTTGGTGGCCGCGCTGCGACGCGCCAAGATCCCAGCGCGGTTTGTGTTAGGGGCGCTCGTGCGCGAGGGACAGCTCGCGCCGCACACCTGGGCGCAGTACTGGGACGGTGAGCGCTTTATGGACCTCGACGCGACGCTTGAGAAGCTCGACCTTGGCCCCACCCATGTGCAGCTGATGACCTCCGAGACGCCCGACCCTGCGGGCTTCGTCCACCTGATCGGCGCGCTGCGCTTGCGCCCTGTGACGCCCCCCTCACCACCGAAGGAGCTGGCCCCATGAGCGAGCGCTCATCCGAGTGGATCTTGCAGATCCAAGGCCTGCACAAGCGCTATGGCAAGTTCACCGCGGTGCATCAGATCGACCTGGAGGTGCCCTACGGCCAAGTCTACGGCATCCTGGGGCCAAACGGCGCGGGCAAGACCACCACGCTGCGCATGATCACGGGCCTGATCCAGCCCAGCGCGGGCGCGGTGTTCGTGGACGGGCTGTCAATGGCCAAGCAGCCCGATCAGGTCAAGGCGATCACGGGGTTCATCCCCGATAGACCTTACGTCTACGACAAGCTCACCGCGTTTGAGTATCTGCGCTTTATCGCGGGGCTCTACAGCATGCGCGGCGATCAGGCGGCGCAGCGGATCAAGGCGCTGCTGACGATGTTTGGCCTGTGGGAGTGGGGTGACAACCTCATCGAGGGGTTCTCCCACGGCATGAAGCAGCGGCTCGTGTTCGCGGGCGCGCTCTTGCCCAAGCCCAAGCTGCTGATCGTGGATGAGCCGATGGTGGGGCTTGATCCGAAGGGTCACAAGCTCATCAAGGAGCTGTTCGGGCAGCTCGCCCGCGAGGGGATGACCATCCTGCTGTCCACGCACACCATGGAGGTCGCCCAAGAGGTGTGCGATCAGATCGCGATCATCAACCACGGCAAGATCATCGCGCGCGGCGACATGAGCGCGCTGCGTGTGGAGGCCGGCGCCGATGAGGGGACGCTGGAGGAGGTGTTCTTGCGGCTCACCGAGGAGAGCGAGCAGGAGCGCGCCGCCCGCGTGGCCAATCGCTTTGGCCACGGTGATGTCCCGCCCCTTGATCCTCCCTTCACCGACGGCAGCGCCGCCTAACGCGCAGAGGGCGCCCTCATGTTGGCTCAGATCCTCAAGACCAAGCTCCAGATCGTGCGCGGCAACCTGCGCTCGTCACAGTCCGGGCGTCACCGCGCGCCGCTGTTCATCACGCTCAGCGCGCTGTTCTGCGTCATGCTCTTTCGCTCCACGCGCTGGGTCGTGCTCCAAGCGCTGGAGGTGCAGCCGGTGGGGCCGCTGCTGGTGCAGAAGATGATGGCCGTGACGCTGCTCATCTTCTTGGGCCTGCTGCTGTTCTCGAACCTCGTCACCGCCTTCAGCACGTTCTATCTGGCCGACGAGCTGGACTTCTTGTTAGGCCACCCGATCTCCGCCGAGCAGCTGTTCATCGCGCGCTTTGGTGAGGCGATGGCGCAGTCGAGCTGGGCGCTCTTGGTGTTCGGGATGCCCGCGTTCTTTGGCATCGGCGCGGCCATGGACGCGCCCTGGATCTATTATCCCGCGCTGTTCATCGTGCTGCTGCCGTTCGCCGCGATCCCCACGGGGCTGGCCTCACTGCTCGCGCTGCTGGCCACCAACATGCTGAGCGCCGATCGCATGCGCGACGCGGCCATGGCGCTCGGCGTGCTCGCGCTTGGGTTGATCTTCGCCGTGCTGCGCGCCTTTCGCATCGAGCAGCTGATGCGCCCCGACAGCTTCGACTCCGTGGGAGAGATCATCACGCTGTTGACGCCGCCCAAGGTGTCGTACCTGCCCAGTGATTGGGCCGTGAGCGCGCTCAATCACCTGCTGTTCTTCGAGGGTGGCGTCAACGCGTGGCCCATCGCGCTGCTCTACAGCACGCCGCTGGCGCTGTTCTTCATCGCCGCGTGGACGCACCGGCGCTGGTACATTCGCGGCTTCTCGCGCGTGCAAGAGGGCCGCCACGGCAAGAGCCTGCTCGACGCGATGCGCGATCAGCTGTTGACTCGCCAGCGCGCTCGCCAAGGCTCGATTGAGGCGCGCCTCGACGCCATCGCCGCACAAGGCCGCCCCGTGAGCGCCTTCAAGCAGCTCATGCGCAAGGACATGGTGATCTTCACCCGCGACGCCAGCCAGTGGTCCAACCTGCTGGTCGTGCTCGCCATGATGACCATCTACCTGGTCAACTATAAGTACTTCCAGACCGTCTCTGACACCAAGATCGTGGGCGACGTGGGGCTGTACTTCTTCAACCTGGGCGTGTGCAGCTTCGTGGTGGTGGCCCTGTCGGGGCGATTCTTGTTCCCCGCCATCAGCCTGGAGGGGCGCAGCTTCTGGGTGCTGTTGCAGGCGCCCATCTCGATCGAGCGGCTGCTGTTCAGCAAGTGGCTCGGCGCCGCCGCCCCCGTGCTCATCACGGGCCAGATCATGATCTGGGCGTCGAACCTGCTGGTGCTGGAGCGGCTGCACCTGCTGCTGATCGGCAGCGCCGTGATGCTGTTCTTGTCGCTCGGCATCGCCGCGCTGGCCATCGGCTTTGGCGCGCTGTACCCGCAGCTGCACAACCCCAACGCGTCGAGCGTCGCCTCAAGCTTCGGCGCCATCATCTTTATGATCAGCGCCGTCATGATGTCGGTCCTCTCGCTCGCCTTCCTCTTTCGCCCCATCACCGTGCTCGGCCACATGCTCGATGGCAAACCCATGAGCGTGAGCCTAGGCCTCGCCACGGCCACGATCATCGGGCTGGCGATCCCGATGGTGAGCGCGCGCGTGATGTTGGGCCTGGGCGCGGCGTCGCTGCGCAAGCGGCTGTGAGAGGATGATGAACGATCGACTCAGCGCCATCAAGCGCGCCCTCCTCAGCCCCACCCTCGTCTGGAGCGTCGCGCTCGCGGGGCTTATCGCCGGGCTGTGGGGCCTCATCCCGCTGCGCGAGAGTGAGCTGTACTGGCACCTCACGATGGGCAGGCTCATCGCGCAGTTTGGCGCGGTGCCTGCGGCCAATCACTTGGTCTACGCGGTGCCCGCTGACACAGCCGCGTATGCCCTGCCCTGGCTCGCGCAGCGGCTGTTGTTCGAGGTTCACCGCTTGGGCGACCTGGAGGCGCTCTTGTGGCTGCGCGATCACCTGATCGCGGCGGCCGCGCTCATCGGCGCGCTAGGCGCAACGCTCACGCTGCGCCAGCTTCACCTCAAGCGCGCCGCGCCTTACGGCGCGGCGCTGGCGCTTATCGGCGCGGCCATCGCCGCGCCTGTGGCCGACATCGCGCCGCAGCTCTTAGCCGCGCCCTTGTGGGCGCTGACGCTCGGCGCGCTGCTGCTGCGCGCCCACACGACGCACCGCGCGCTGCGCGCGCTCAGCCTGATGGTGCCCGCGCTCACGACCGCGCTGTGGGCGAACCTCGACGTGGCGTTTGTGTTGCCCGCGCTGGCCGCGCTGTGGGGCGGCGCCCGCGCCTGGGGCGCGGGCGACAAGGAGAGCGCGCGCGCCTGGGGGTTGGCCGCTATCGGCGCGCTGCTCGCGGCGCTGCTCAACCCGCGCGGCGCGCTGATCTATCCGCACATGCTTGAGACGATCCAGGTGAGCCTCGATCATCACGCGCTGCCCGCGTGGCATGGGGTGTGGCGCTGGTCCGCAACGACCGCAGCTTCTTCGCTCATCGGCAGCGCCATCGCGCTCACGCTCGCCGCGCGCTCGGCGCATCGGCGCGCCGATGTGACGATGCTCGTGATCCTCATCGGGCTCGCGCTGACGCACCAGCGCGCGCTGCTGTGGCTGGGCGTCGCGAGCCCGCTGGTGTGCGCAGCCGGACTCGGCGCTTGGCTCACGCACCAGCCAGGCGCTGCGTTGGGTGTGCCCACAGGCAAGCCCGCGCTGCGCGCGCTGGCGCTCTTCCTCGCGGCCACCCTGCCCATCCTCTCCCAGCCCGTGCTGCTGACGCACGCGCCGCTTGCGCGCGCGCTCAGCCCGCTCCCGCTGCGCGGTCGACCGCCCCACGCCGCCACGCTCCCCCCCGAGGTGCCCGTGGAGCATGTCGCGCTGATCAAGCGCGGCGTCACGGCCTCAGGGGCGCAGCCTGTCTACGCCGACGCGCGCTGGTCCGGCTATCTTTTGTGGGAGCTTGGCGACGCCCGCGAGCCGCGCCAGCTCGTGTTCAGCGATCCGCGCGTCGCCATGCTCACCCCCGCCCACTGGGAGGCCCAGCGCCTCATTGAGACGAGCGACGCGTGGCGCGGCCTGTTCCAGCAGTATGGCGTGCGCTCGGTGGTGCTTGATCGCGAGCGCCAGCTTGAGCTGATCGTGCGCATGAAAGACCACCCTGACTGGCGCTTGGTGCACGAAGACGCGCACCACAGCACCCTGACGCGGCTGCGCTAGCGCAGCCGCGCCCAGCGCAGCGCCAGTTGCGTCCCACCCGCTCGCTTGGACGATCGCCGCCGCTGATGCGGTGATGCGGCCCATCGCTCAGGAGGTTGTGAGGACGCTGGCGCGCCAGCGCCCGCCCCGAGCGCTCACTTTGAGGCGAGATGAGGAAGCGCGTTGCAGCGCACGCGGCGACTGTGCGAACCTCGCGACCTCACCTGGTGGAGGTTGCCCCATGCGATCGTCTGTGTTGCGCTCCCTGCTCTTTGCCGCGCCGCTGCTCACGCTGCTGACCACCGACGCGCGCGCCGCAGATCTGCGCGTGAGCGATGTGGACGCGCTGCGCGCGGCGATCCGCGACGCGCGCCCCGGCGACACCATCACGCTGGCCGATGGCGTCTACCCCATCTCCGGCAACATCACTTGCGCCACCGACGCGCGCAGCGCGCCAATCACCGTGCGCGCCGCCTCGGCGCTGGGCGCCCACCTGCGCTTTGACGCCCCAGAAGGGTTCAAGGTCAACGCCGCAGGCTGGCGCTTTGAAGACCTCAAGATCGAGGGGGCGTGCGCCACCGACAGCGCGTGCGAGCACGCGTTCCACTTGGCCGGTGACGCAGACCAAGTGGTGCTCGCCAGAAACACCGTGTGGAACTACAACGCGCACCTCAAGAGCAACGGCGCGGGTGATCCGCGCCAGTTCCCCGATGATGTGCTGATTGAGGGCAACACCTTCTATAATGACGCCCCGCGCCAGACCAGCAACCCCGTGACCCCCATCGACGTGGTCGGTGGCAAGCGCTGGATCATCCGCGCGAACCTCATCTATGACTTCGCCAAGGCGCAGGGCAACAACATCTCCTATGGCGCGTTCCTCAAGGGAGGCTCACGCGATGGCCTCATCGAGCGCAACCTGATCCTGTGCGAGCGCGAGCACACAGGCTTCACGCGGATCGGGCTGTCAATCGGCGGCGGCGGCACGAGCCCCGACAGCATCTGTGAGGGCGGCTCGTGTACGCCCGAGCATCAGGGCGCGCTGGTGCGTAACAACATCGTCGCGCGCTGCCCCGAGAGCTTGGGCCTGTACGTCAACAAAGGGCAAAACACGCGCGTCTTCCACAACCTGTTCTATGACGTGACCGGCGTGGACATCCGGTTTGCGTCCTCCTCGGCGGACGTGCGCTACAACGTGATGAGCGGGCGGCTGCGCACGCGCGACGGCGCGTCGATGACGCAGGAGCACAACCTCACCGAGGCAAGCCTCGCGCAGTGGATGAGCTGGTTCACAGCCCCCGCACAGGGCGACTTCACGCTCACTGGCTTGCCCGACACTGCGCAAGCGCCGCTCGACGCGGTGCCCGATGACTTCTGCGGCCAGCCGCGCGGCCAAGGAGACGCCCCGGGCGCCACCCAGCGCGGCGTGCCGTGTGACACCTCGCGCGTGCACCTTGGTGGGGTGACCGACCCCGAACCCAACGAGGACATGCCCGCCGACATGGTGGATGTCCCCGACATGATCGACATGGCCCCCGCCCCTGACATGCCCGACGCGCCCGCGGATATGGTGCCTGATCAGGGCGGCGCGCCCGACGCATCGCCTGACACATCGCCGGAGCTGCCCGACACAGGCGGCGCTCCGGGCACGCCCGCCACGCCCAGTGAGGATGAGGGCGGCTGCGGCGGCTGCGCCGCCGCAGCCGGTCAGGGCGCGCCAAGCGCGCCGCTGGGGCTCTTGTTATTCGCCCTGCTCGGCGCGCGCGCGGCGCGTCGGCGCAGGATCGCGTGAGGGCGGCGCTGATGCGCGCGCGCCTTGGCGCGCTGGCGCTGGGGCTTGTGGCCGCGCTCGCCATGGCGAGCGCGGCCACAAGCCCCGCGCTCGCGCTTGATGACGCGCGCCTCAGCTACGCCACCATCACCACCCCCCACTTCAACGTCCACTACCCCGAGCACTTGGAGCCGCTGGCCCGGCGCAGCGCCCAGCTGTGCGAGGAGGCGCACCTGCTGCTCGTGCCCCTGCTCGACTGGACCACCGCGCAGCGCACCGAGGTCGTGGTCACCGATCGCCTCGACGCGGCCAACGGCTCGGCCAACGTCTACGGGCGCAACATCATGCGCCTGTACGGCATGCCGCCCGAGTCCGACAGCGTGCTGGGCTATTACGATGACTGGCTGCGGCTGCTGATCATCCACGAGTACGTGCACGTGCTGCATCTGGACACGGCCAGCGGTGTGGCGCCCTATGTGAACGCGGTGATCGGCAAGCAGCTCAACCCCAACCAGACGATGCCGCGCTGGTACACTGAGGGGCTGGCGGTCTACCACGAGTCGGCGCGCACGGGCGCGGGGCGTGTGGGCAGCGCGCTGTATCGCATGTGGCTGCGCACTGAGGCGCTGCGCGGGGAGCACTTCACGTTGGGACAGGTCACGGGCTCTCCCACGCGCTGGCCCTTTGGCAACGCGGCGTATCTGTTCGGCGCGTTCTTCCTTGACTACATCGCGCGCCATCACGGCGCCGACGCCCTCACCCGCTTTAACCACCTCTACGGCTCGCGGCTGATCCCGTGGAGCATGAACCAGGCGATGCGCGAGCTCGTGGGCGCGAGCTTTGACACCTTGTGGCAGCGGTTCGTCGCGGAGTCGCAGGGGCGCGCGATGGCCGAGCGGGTGGCCGTGATGGCGCGCGGGCGCACCCCGCTGACGTGGCTCACGCGCGGTGGCGGCTCCACCAAATATCCTCGGCTTGGCCCTGGGCCTGATGAGGTGACGTTCTTGCGCGAGCCGCTGGAGCGTCACGCGACCTTCGCCACCGTCAAGGCTCACAGCGGCGAGCCCGACGATCTGTTCCGCGTCGACGCGCCCATGGGACCTGGGAG
The DNA here is from genome assembly GCA_964468515.1 of uncultured Bradymonadales bacterium. Lineage (GTDB taxonomy): Bacteria > Myxococcota_A > Bradymonadia > Bradymonadales > Bradymonadaceae > CAYXWB01. The sequence goes on from CAYXWB010000039.1 coordinate 17,627, forward strand.
CTGGACGCCTGACGGCGCGCTGTGGATCTATAATCGCGGCGAGGTCGTGCGCAGCGTTTATCAGTACCAGGATCTGTATGCGTGGGATCGAGCGCGCGACACGCACCGGCGCTTGACCACCTTTGAGCGCGCGCGCGAGCCTGCGATAAGCCCCGATGGCAAGAGCTTGGCCTATGTGCGCGTGGTCGATGGCACCATGGAGCTCGTGACGCGCGCGCTGGATGGCGCGTCGGTGGGACCTGCGCGCGTCCTCATCAGCGGCAAGCAGCACGCGTGGGATGATGAGCGTCGCTGGCAGCAGCTCGCCACGCCCGTGTTCAGCCTGGACGGGCGCGCCATCGTGTTCAGCTGGTGGCGCAGCGATCGACGCTCGCGCGACCTGTGGCGCTACGATCTCACACAACCTGCAGCTCAAGCCCTCTCACCGCTGACCCAAGACGCCGCCATGGCGCTTGATCCGAGCTTTGGCCCCGACGGCACCCTGTATTATGCCTCGGATCAGGGCGGCATCTACAACATCCACGCGATGTCGCTTGAGACTGGCGAGCGCTGGCAGGTCACTGAGGTGGTCACGGGCGCGTTCTCACCGCAGGTCAGCCGCGACGGGCGCTGGCTCTACATGAGCGTCTATCACGAGGAGGGCTACGACCTCGCGCGCGCCCCTATGCCCACTCGCCGCATGACGCCCACCAGCGCGACGACGCTGGTCATCCCGCGCGATTATCCTCTCATCGACACCTCCACTTGGACCCAAGGCGACTACGCGCCGCTGTCACATCTGGCGCCGCTGCTCTTCACCCCCGACGTGGCCGCGCTCATCGGCGGCTTTGGCTTCGGTGCGACGGTGACAGGCTACGATCCTGCAGAGCGGCACAGCTATCAGCTGAGCGCGTCGCTTGTGCAGAACGCGGGCGCCGCCCCGGGCCTGCGCCCCAACGCGAGCCTGAGCTACAGCTTCGGGGGCTGGCCTATCAGCGTGAGCGTGGTGGGCGCACATCAGCGCTATACGCGCTCCAACAGCCTGTTCGCCCAGAGCCAGCTCATCCCTTATCTGGAGCAGCAGAGCTTGGGGCGGCTGTCGCTGAGCTATCCCATCAGCTCCGTCGATGACAACCTCTCGCTGAGCGTGAGCTACAGCGTCGATCATCGCGGCTACGCTGAGCGCCCCCAGCTCAACCCTGAGCCGGGCGACCTGACCCCCATCCCGGCCGAGATCGGCTGGTTTAACGCGCTGACGCTGGGCGTGGTGTACTCCAACCTGGAGCGCTACGCGATGTCGGTGTCGGTCGAGGAGGGGGTGAGCGCTGCGGCGAGCGTGAGCGCGCAGAGCCCGGCGCTTGGGAGTGATTATCAGTCGCTCAACTTTCAGTTCGCGCTGCGCGGCTACCTGCCCAACCCCTGGATCCCGCGCCACACCTTCGCCGCCGGGTGGTCGGGCGGGTTCATTGACACGAACTTTCGCGCGCGCAACAGCTACAGCGTCGGTGGCCAGCTGCCGCAAGACGTCCTCACCAGCCTCGTGTTGCAGACGCCCACCGGCAACGGGCGCGTGCGCGGCTACGCGCCGTTCGTGCTCAGCGGCGACCAGTACGCCTCGGGCGGCGTCGACTACCGCTTCCCGATCTGGGATCTGGAGCAGGGCTTCAGCACCGTGCCAGTGTTCTTGCGCCAGATCAAAGGCCGCGTCTTCATGGACGTGGGCACCGCGTACAGCGGCATGCTGGCCGACGCGACTTGGCTGACGAGCGTGGGGGGAGAGGTTCAGCTCAGCGCCATCTTTGGCTACTACTTGCCAGGCAACCTGACCCTAGGCTACGCCTATGGCCTGGACCCGACGCTCGGGCAACATGACATGTACCTGCTCTACGGCGGCGGCTACTAGCCGCGCCCTCAAAGGAGAGCTGATGCCAACGCACACCCTCAGCGATGGGGAGTCGATCTATTATGAGCTGCACGAGGAGGGCGCGCCGCAAGGCGCACCCGTGGTGGTGCTGCTCAACGGGATGACGCAGTCCACCATGCACTGGCGCAGCCACGCGCGCGCGCTCGAAGCGCGCGCGCGCGTGCTGCTGTATGACGCGCGCGGCCAAGGCCAGAGCGGCCTGGGTGACGCGCCGCTGACGCTGCCAGGCCACGCCGACGAGCTGGTGAGCTTGCTCGACGCGCTCCAGATAGAGCGCGCCCACTTGGTAGGTTTTAGCCACGGCGCGCGCGTGGCGCTCGCCGTGGCCGCGCACCACCCCACCCGCGTCGACAAGCTCATCTTGTGCAGCGCCACCGCCCAGCCCACCGCGCTCGCAAGGACCATCCTGCGCGCTTGGCGCGAGACGCTGCGCACCGGCGGCCTGGAGGCCATGAGCTGGGCCGCGCTGCCCACCATCCTGGGCGATGCTTTCTTGCAGCAGAGCGAGGCCATGATCGACGGGATCATCAAGGCCAGCGTGCGACGCAACAGCGTCGAGGGCGTCTCGCGCTTGCTGGAGGCCATGATCCAGTACCCCAGCCTTGACGACCTCGCCAAGCAGGTGCGCGCGCCCACGCTGGTGCTCAGCGCCAGCGAGGATCTGCTCGTCAGCCAGGCGGGCGCGGCGGCGCTGGCCGCGCTGTGTGACGCCACCCATGAGATCATTGAGGGCAGCGGCCACACGATCCCCATCGAGGCGCCCGACGCGTTTCGCGCCCACCTCACGCGATTCTTGGAGATCGCCCTATGAGCCCCACATCGCGCGCGATGCTCGCTTGGGCGCTGCTCACGAGCGCGGCGCTGTGCGGATGCGAGCGGCCCAAGGTCGAGCCCGTGCCGCCGCCTGAGCTCGTGGTGGCCTCGACCATCGCCGCGCCCCTTGAGCCGCCCCCGGAGGTCGTCGCGGCGCGCATTTATGCGGGGGCGGGGCCGCTGCAGGTCGCCCCTGTGGAGGTGATGGCGCGTGAGGGGGAGCTCGTGCTAGAGCGTCAGCCCTGGCGCCTCAACGATCGCGAGGGGTTCGCGTGGCGTGTCAGCGCCCCTCAGCGCGCGCAGGCGCAGGTGCTGCCTAGCGATGAGGTGCGCCCCATTGACACGCTCATCCCCGAGACGCTCAGCGCGGGGCCGTGGGCGATCATCAACGGCGGCTTCTATGAGGAGGCGCCCCAGGGCGGCTTTCGGGCCATGGGCGTGGTCATCGCGCGCGGCGTCACGCACAACGACTACACCCATCGCGGCGGCTCAGGCGTGTTCGCCATGATGGATGGCATGGCGCGCATCATCCACCGCCCCAAGTGGGCGGCGCTTGGCAAGCGCCGCCCCGCGCCTCAGGAGGCGCTCCAGTCCATCGACCGGATCGTGGCCGAAGGGGAGCTGCTCGTCACGCACAAGCCCGACGCGCGCCTGACCGCGCGCAGCGCCGTGGCGCTTGATGGCGAGCGCGTGTGGTTTGTGGTCAGCGCGTCGACAAGCGGCCTGCGCCCTCACGCCGATGGCTTTCAGCTTCGCCAGACCGCTTACACGGGCATGAGCTTGTATGACTTCGCCGTCTACCTCAAGGAGCACGTCGGCGCGCGCGACGCGCTCAACCTCGACGGCGCCGTCTCCACGCAGCTGCTCACCCAGATCGACGGCCAGCGCTTTGAGCTGACTGGCGAGCGCGGCGCGATCAACGCGCTGCTGCTTCGCCCCTAAGCGCTCGCGTGGGCGCTCAGCGCGACGCGCTGGCCGCCTCAGACAAGCGCGCGAGCAGGATCGTCAGCAGCGCGCGATCCTGATGTCCGAAGCCCCCCAACGCCCGCGCCATCTGGCTGGCGAAGCTGCTGACCACCGCCTGCGCCGCATCGCGCCCAAGCGCGGTGGGGGTGATGATCAGCGCGCGACGATCGTCAGGATCGGGCAGGCGCGTGATGAAGCCGCCCAAATGCAGCCCATCGAGCAGCCGCGTCATGGTGGGGGTGGTGACCTGAGAGCGCGAGGAGAGCGCGCCCGCGCTCATGCCAGAGGCCCCCTCAGGGCGCTCGTGCAACAGCGTCAACAGCACGCGCAGGCGCGCGGGCGTCAGCCCCACCGCCGCCACCTCAGCCTCAAGCGCGGCCAAGAGGCCGCGATAGGCCTCCCCGAGCGAGATGAACTGACGCAGCGCGTCGGCCTCCTTGAGCGACAGCCCCTCGCTCATCGCCTCAAAGCCGCGCTCACCGAGCGCCTCAAAGATCCCGTGCATCGGCGTCACCTCGTCCCATCTTCCACTTATCAAGCCACGCTAGAACACGATAGCTTGAAATATTAAGCGCCGCTAGACAACATCGCGCCTCTCCTGCATCTCACCACGTGACCCCGCCGAGCCTCGCCACACATCAGGCGCTGCGCCATGCCGCTTGAGAGGTCGCGTGTGAGCGCGTCGTCTGCTCAGAGCGCGCCGCATCGCTCAAAAGTGGGGGGAGCTCCAAGTGAGCCGCGCGCGCGCCTTTGACGCGACGCATCACCTCGCACACGCCACGCTCACAGATCGACGCCGTGGCGCGTCTCATCCTGCTCCTCTGCCTGCGCCTCGTCGCTTGGCGACAGAGCCGACGCCTCACCCTTCTGGGCCTTATCGCGCCATGAGCCATACTGACGCACATAGGCGTTGGTCAGCTCCGCCCCCAAGATGAAGATGTTGGCCGACAGATACAGCCACATCAGCAGCGCGGCCAAGGTGCCCGCCGCGCCAAAGATCGAGCCCGGCGCGCTGCGCGCCAAGTAGAGGCTGATCAGCACCTTGCCGACCACGAACATCGCCCCCGTGAGCGCTGCCCCAAGCGCGACCTCGCGCTTGCTCAGCTTGCGCGCGGGCAGCACCTTGTACAGCACCGCGATCATGCCCGACACGATGATCCAGCTCACCAGCGCGTCGGCCAGCTGCCACAAGAACCCTGGCAGCGCTATCCAGCGCGCCAGCCACTCCTGCGCCGCCACGAGCGTGATGCTGCCTATCAGCAATAACAACCCCATCGTCCCAAACGTCGGCACCAGCGCGAACGACAAGAGGTACGTGCGCACGATCCCCTTGAAGCCCTGCGGCTGCTGATCGCGCGGCACACGGAACACAATGTTCAGGCCATCTTGCATCGCCTGAAACACGCGACTGGCGCCGTACAGCGTGACCACCAAGCCGAGCAAGCCCACCAGCGTACGCGGTGACTCTTGCTGCGACGCACGCTCCATCAGCTCCAGCAGCAGCGTCGCCCCCTCTCGCCCCACATAATCCGCCAGCAGCGGCTTGGCCTGATGCTGGAACGATGACTCGCCCAGCAGCGGCACCGCCAGCGCCGCCGCGATCACCAGCAGCGGCGCCACCGAGAACAGCGCGAAGAACGCCAGCGCCGCCGCATACCGCGAGCCATAGTTATCCAGATACGCGTTGATCGCGTTATACAGGAAGTCCCAGACACGCTTGAGCTTTGGCGGTAGGTTGATCTTCACACATACTCCTCAGTCTAGGCCTCATCCTCACGCGCGCCCTCATCACTTGGCGCCGCGCCTAAGCGCTCATACTCGCTCTGCATCTTCTTCAGCTTCTTGTTGCCGATGCCCCCCAACACCTCGATCGCCGCCCTCAAGCGCACCCGCGTCAGATCCGCGCCCAAGATCGCCATCGAGTCAAACAGCGGTGTCGACACCGCGCTGCCCGTCAGCGCCACGAACAGCGGCTTGTTGAAGTCGCGGTACTTCAGCTCCAGCGCGTCGGCCAGCCCCTTGAGCTGCGCCTCGATCACCTCACGCTCCCACACCCGCACCGACTCCAGACGCCACAGCGCCAGCTGCATCCAGCGCTTGATCTCCTCCGGATCCGCCTTGCACGGCGCGAAGCTCTCGGCTTGAAGCTGCGGCACATCCATAAAGAAGAATCCAGCCATCGGCACAAAATCACTGAGCCGGTTCAAGCGCGGCTGCACCAGGGGCGCGATCTGCGTCAGCGACGCCAGGTTGAGCGCCCAGTCTTGCAAGCGCTGCCCGAGCTGCTCGGGCGTCATCGCCTCACGCAGCCAGCGCCCGTTGAGCGCGTCGAGCTTCACCTGATCAAACACCGGGCCGCCTAAGCTCACCCGATCAATGTCAAAGGACGCCACCATCTGCGCCAGGTCAAACCGCTCGCTCCCATCGGGCATGCTCCAGCCCATCATCCCCAGGTAGTTCAGCAGCCCCTCGGGCAGCACGCCTGCGCGCTGATAATACAAGATGCTCGTCGGGTTCTTGCGCTTGGACAGCTTGCTCTTGTCCGGGTTACGCAACAGCGGCATGTGGATAAACTGCGGCACCTCCCACCCGAACGCCTCATACAGCAGCACATGCTTGGGCGCGGAGCTGATCCACTCCTCACCACGGATCACGTGCGTGATCCCCATGAGGTGATCATCCACCACGTTGGCCAGATGGTAGGTCGGCATCCCATCCGACTTCATCAGGACCTGCATGTCCACGGTGTCCCAAGCGATCTCAATGTCACCGCGCAGACGATCCTTGATCACGCAGGTGCCCTCGCGCGCCACCTTCAAGCGCACCACATACGGCTCCCCAGCGTCGAGCTTCGCCTGAACCTGCTCGGGGGTGAGCTCAAGACACTTGCCATCATACCCCAAGAAGTTCGACCCGGCCGCCAGCTGCTCCTTGCGCAGCTCGCCCAAGCGCTCCGGCGTGCAGAAGCAGCGAAACGCGTGGCCGCTGTCGAGCAGCCGCTGCACATGCTCCGCATAGATCGCGCTGCGCTCGCTCTGACGGTAGGGGCCATGGGGGCCGCCGACATCGGGGCCTTCGTCCCAGCTCAATCCTGTCCAGCGCAGCGCGTCGAGGATCGCGCGCTCCGACTCTGGCGTGCTGCGCGCTTGATCGGTGTCCTCAATGCGCAGCAGGAACTGGCCGCCGTGCTGCTTGGCGAAGCAGTAGTTGAACAGCGCGATGTAAGCGGTCCCGACGTGGGGATCGCCCGTGGGCGAGGGCGCGATGCGGGTGCGGACGGTCACGGGGGCCTCCCTATCATAAAGGTCGCGGGGTCATAGAATCATCAGGATCGAGCTGCGCGAGCCCACCCTAACATCAGGGTCCAGGGATTTTACTCAATGTCCCTGGTGGTGTCGGGCAACGCCCTGCAAAGCGCGCCCCATCCCAAGCCACGCTCACACACCAACGCCAGCGGCGCGCTACGCGCGCCACTCCCCATAGCCGCGCGCCGCCCGCGCTGTCAACGCGGGCGGCTTGCCGCCCTCTCACACAGACAGTGCGACGCTTTGCCACAGATAAACGCCATCACAATTTAGCAGCATCAAGCTGGCGCCACGTCTCCTAAGCGTCTGCAACTGCCCCGCTCGTTTGAACGATCACCGCATAAAATCTGAGCCTGCGACGCACCGAGCCAGAGGTCGTGTGTGAACGATGCGCCTCATCCAGCGCGCCGCATCGCTTGAATTACGCTGTCCCCTCGACCCACATCACTGCCAAGCGCGCGTTTTGTGCCTGATACGATCACGCGCCAAGACGCGGCGGCCTTGACCGCGCGCACGCCTGCGACGAACATCACGCCCTCATCACAGCCAACGACCGACAGCAACCCAGGAGCTGTGCGATGACAGACAGCGCGTTATTTGGCGAGCTGCGCAGCATCTTGCAGAGCCCACCCTCAACACGCGCTTGGCAAATGCTGTGCGCCAACTTGGAGCAGTGGCCCGCTGACGCGCTCATCGCGCAGGCGCTGCCTTATGCTCAGGATCATCTGTCACGCTGGCCTGACACGATCTCGAGACGCGCGCTTAGCGCGTGGACGAGCGCGATCATGCAGGGGCAGACCTGCCCTCAGCTCGCGCTCGCCAGCGCGCTCCACCTCAGCTGCAGCCAGCCCCGCCCCGACGCGCTGCGCACCCTCTGGCACACCCCGCAGCTCGCCCAGATCAACAGGCTCGCGCTCGCTCACTGCGCGCTCAATGATGAGGCGATCCAGGCGCTGTGCCAATCACCCTATCTGGGTGCGCTGACGCGGCTCGACCTTGAGGCGAACAGGATCGGCCCAGTCGGCGCCAGCGCGCTCGGCAAATCCTCGCAGCTCAACAACTTGCGCCGCTTAGACCTCGGCAAGAACAAGCTGACGCCCGCTGGGGTGCAGGCGATCGCGCAGTCCGCGCACCTCGCCAAGCTCACACAGCTCGGGTTGAGCGGGACCATGATCGGCCCCGACGGCGCCAAGGCGCTCGCACAATCACCGCACCTTCACCAGCTCACCAAGCTGCTGTTGTATCGCGGTGATATCGGCGACGCGGGCGCCATCGCCCTGGCCCGGTCCCCCGCGCTCGCCAAGCTCACCTTGCTCGATCTGAGCGCCAATGCGATCGGCGCGGCAGGCGCACAGGCGCTGGCACGATCACCGCACCTCACCCAGCTCACCTGGCTCAACCTCAACACCAACGGCCTCAGCGCCAAGAGCGTCACGGCGCTGGCCAACTCAGCCAACCTCCAACACCTCACCTGGCTCGCCATGTCACAGTGTCGCGTCGGCCCCAA
>CAYXWB010000040.1:0-26008 GCA_964468515.1 uncultured Bradymonadales bacterium
GATTGCACATGCGGGCTATGCGCATCTTTTGTAAATTTAACTCGACAACGCAATACTTTAAGGCTCCCTTGAATTAAGATACATTTCAATCCTCTCAAATCGAGGAAGCTCGTCCGGACTCATGCGAGCGAAAAGGAGCGCACCATGTCCAGATATTTCAATCCTCTCAAATCGAGGAAGCTCGTCCGGACTCGAGGCGCGTGAGGACATTGAGCAGGCCGACTCGCTATTTCAATCCTCTCAAATCGAGGAAGCTCGTCCGGACCCAGCCTATCTCTGGCGAGCGCTAACCTAGCTTACCATTTCAATCCTCTCAAATCGAGGAAGCTCGTCCGGACCTCGCCCTGCCCACGGTATTGACAGAGGCGCCAAAATTTCAATCCTCTCAAATCGAGGAAGCTCGTCCGGACCAGCCGGAACCCATTTTTCGATTTGGGTTGTGCAAATTTCAATCCTCTCAAATCGAGGAAGCTCGTCCGGACAGGCGTGCAAAGCGCGCGCCACGCACGCGCGTTTATTTCAATCCTCTCAAATCGAGGAAGCTCGTCCGGACCATCCTAAATGGAATCTAGCAAAAGATATGCTATTTCAATCCTCTCAAATCGAGGAAGCTCGTCCGGACGAGACGCTTGGGGGGCGTCTCGCAGTGCGTCGCCAGAGTTTCAATCCTCTCAAATCGAGGAAGCTCGTCCGGACTTTTGAGCGCTTTAACGAGGCTCGCGAGTATCGCGCGTTTCAATCCTCTCAAATCGAGGAAGCTCGTCCGGACACTGCGCGCTGCGTCAGCTCTCGCGCGCGCGCTGGGTTTCAATCCTCTCAAATCGAGGAAGCTCGTCCGGACAATAGCATCCCTTAGTGAAGGCTAGAGCGAGGCGCGTTTCAATCCTCTCAAATCGAGGAAGCTCGTCCGGACTCATAACGTTGAGATAGGTGTGATTCCCGATCTGAGTTTCAATCCTCTCAAATCGAGGAAGCTCGTCCGGACTCCTCGGGTGGTATCTCAGCGGGCACGAGGTCGTGTTTCAATCCTCTCAAATCGAGGAAGCTCGTCCGGACTTGCATGGGCGGCGGGTTCGCTCGCAACATCGCTGAGGGTTTCAATCCTCTCAAATCGAGGAAGCTCGTCCGGACCACTTGAGACGCTGAGAGTGAGGCAAGGTGTGTGTCGTTTCAATCCTCTCAAATCGAGGAAGCTCGTCCGGACGCGCGACTAGCACGCGGTCAATCAGCGCCTCAACAAGTTTCAATCCTCTCAAATCGAGGAAGCTCGTCCGGACCTCTGTCTGAAGGGTTGTCTTGTCCGGTCGCACGTTTCAATCCTCTCAAATCGAGGAAGCTCGTCCGGACCTGAAGCGTCTCTCTGAGATCGTCGGGGAGGGCGCAAGTTTCAATCCTCTCAAATCGAGGAAGCTCGTCCGGACCTCCCCACCTAGCGTCGATCTGACGCTTCGCCAGTGGGTTTCAATCCTCTCAAATCGAGGAAGCTCGTCCGGACATGTCGCGGCTGATGAAAAGGCGAAAAGCGAGGCGCGTTTCAATCCTCTCAAATCGAGGAAGCTCGTCCGGACGTTGATAATCAGGCGCGAGCCGCGCATGACGCCTAGTTTCAATCCTCTCAAATCGAGGAAGCTCGTCCGGACCTGGAATTCGCAGGCCCAATTCATACCCGTACAATCGTTTCAATCCTCTCAAATCGAGGAAGCTCGTCCGGACAGTTGTGGCGCGAACTTCTGCTACAAGCAACACAAGTTTCAATCCTCTCAAATCGAGGAAGCTCGTCCGGACCAAACAACGTCCTAAGCATGACGTTAAACTGCTTAAGTTTCAATCCTCTCAAATCGAGGAAGCTCGTCCGGACACAAGCGAGCGAGTACAGGCGCGCTTGTAAGCGGTTTCAATCCTCTCAAATCGAGGAAGCTCGTCCGGACTCAAGATTACCTACAGCATCAAATTGTAGATTAGGTAGTTTCAATCCTCTCAAATCGAGGAAGCTCGTCCGGACGCATGACCGATTGCGCTTTATCAAACTTTTCATGGTTTCAATCCTCTCAAATCGAGGAAGCTCGTCCGGACTTACAGGCTCTCAGGCCGATTATCTACGCAAGTTTCAATCCTCTCAAATCGAGGAAGCTCGTCCGGACACTTACACTTAACCTGCACTAGAAGCTAGCGCTAAGTTTCAATCCTCTCAAATCGAGGAAGCTCGTCCGGACAAACATGATTGAAAGCAAGGTCAAGCGCGAAATGGTTTCAATCCTCTCAAATCGAGGAAGCTCGTCCGGACATCAATCATTAGTTCCTATTACATTTATATAATATGTTTCAATCCTCTCAAATCGAGGAAGCTCGTCCGGACCACAGGTATCTCAACAACGCTTAACTTCAATGAATGTTTCAATCCTCTCAAATCGAGGAAGCTCGTCCGGACTTCTCCTTTCCTAATTCATCAATCACTAGGATGTCGGTTTCAATCCTCTCAAATCGAGGAAGCTCGTCCGGACATCGCCAAGATCAAGGCGCGACTTGACGAGTTTCAATCCTCTCAAATCGAGGAAGCTCGTCCGGACGGCACCCTGATGGAGTCTGCGATCCTGCGCGCGTTTCAATCCTCTCAAATCGAGGAAGCTCGTCCGGACGATCCTCTGGGGCGTCGCACCCCTTGACAAGAACAGGTTTCAATCCTCTCAAATCGAGGAAGCTCGTCCGGACGCGGCTCGCGAAAACCAATATGATCGCGCTATCTTGTTTCAATCCTCTCAAATCGAGGAAGCTCGTCCGGACTTATTGCGCGCCTTAATGTAGGCGTTATAGAGAACATGTTTCAATCCTCTCAAATCGAGGAAGCTCGTCCGGACGGTGAGCGTCATTGCGGCGCGCAACCTGCGCAATGTTTCAATCCTCTCAAATCGAGGAAGCTCGTCCGGACACGGAGCTTGTGAGAGTATGAAAGCGCGCGCGCGGTTTCAATCCTCTCAAATCGAGGAAGCTCGTCCGGACTTGCAGACCGCTTACAGCAGACATTTGCGCATGATCAGTTTCAATCCTCTCAAATCGAGGAAGCTCGTCCGGACAGCGGCAAGAGCACGGCCAAAATAGCGGTCCTGCGGCCTTGGTGCAAGCGCGGAAAACTGTACCACAGCGCGACACGGATCGGACACAGTGGGCTGTGGTACAGTTTTTCGTGTGGTAAGACGGCGTTTGGGGGCGATGATGGGCCTCGCGTGATCGTCATAGGAGCATCTTCATGAGAGGTGTCATTATTCAGTCGTTTTTGGCCAAACGATGGGCTCGACAGATCGTGCATCTTATCGCATGCGCAACATTCTAAAATTCGTGATTTAAATAACAATTTTAGATCAAAAATCTCCAGCCTGAATGCTGCACCGCACCATAGCCAAAGTCCCAAAACTGTACCGGAGGTGCCGTTTTTGGCCTGTTTTGGCTGTGGTACAGATTTACAGTTGAAAAGTTCAACACTCAGCGCAGCTCACTCATCGCTTGAGCCTGCGCGCTGGGAGGGGCCTCGGTAGACGGAAGGATCGTCGATGATGAGCTGGGCGCGAGGGGTGAGCCCAGGGCCGTAGAGCCGGGACAGCGCGCACGGGGTCGCGCCGCGTGAGGCGCGCGTGTGGCGGATGAGGCGACGCATCGGATCGTCGGGCTCTAGCGGGCGCTGCTGGTCGTAACAGAACATGTCATAAGGACACAGCTCGCACAGCTCCACGCGCTCCACCCCGTGCGCCTGCGCGCTCACGTCGGGGAGCGTGGGCGCGGCGAGCCAGGTGAGCATGTGGGCCTCGATGGTGTGGACGCGGCGGCGCAGGGCGTCGTGGTGGGGGACCTCCTCCAGCTCATCCTCTTCTAAATACCAGATCATGCCGCGTGACACGGTCACGCCGCGCGTCTGCTCCAAGAGCTTCATGTAGACGCCGAGCTGGAGCGCGGCCGCCGGAGGCGCGCCCGGCGATCGGCGCGATTTACACTCCACAGGCAGCAGCTCGCCCGAATGTGGCGACTCCAACAGCAGATCCACGCGGCCAGTCCACGCGCCAGCGGTGAGGCTGACCTCCCAGCGCGCGCGCCAGTCGTGCAAGCCAAACCTCGCCAGCGCGCGGGCGTCGCCCGCAGCGCGCACCTGCTCATGCGCCTGCGCACCGCGCACGAGCGCCGCGTCACGAGGCACCCGCACCGGCGCGACCATGCGCCAATATAAAGTGCGCGCGCAGAACAGATACTCGGCCAGCAGGCTGACGGGCAGCACGCGCTCGCTGGTGTCCTCTAAGGTGGCCTCGCTCATGGTAACGCCCTCGGGTTGAAGATGATCTCGGCTTGGCTCACGTTGTCTTGGTGCAGCGGGATGATGTGAATGACGCCCACCTGATCGCCTAGCTTTCGTCGCATCAAGGCCATGATGCGCTGGCGATGCACCCTGCCCGCGTGGCCCAAGAACACGCTGTACTGGATGCGCTCTAAGCCCTCATCAAGCAGCGCCTCCGAGACGCGCGTGCGGGTGCTGTTGTCCACGATGTCGTACATGACCAGCAGATACATGCGTTCACCTCGGGCGCGCGCAGGTTCAGAGCGGGATGACGGAGACGGGGGAGCGCGGGGGAGCGTCGTCGCCGGGGGCCTTGGGGCCACGCACGTCCCAGCGATACAGGCGCAGCGGCTGCTCCTCGCGCAAGAAGGCGGCGACCTGACGCACGCTGCGCTGCATGCAGCCTTGCACGGTGGCGTCGCGGCCCTGGTAGACGGCCAGTGATTGGAGACGCCCCAGGACATCATCGACGAGGCCGCGCCGCTGCTCATCGTCGAAGGTGTGTGGCATCGCGCCGCGCACACGACGCAGCCGCGAGAACACGGCGTCATCCACCAAGGGGCGCCACGGCTCCATCATGTCGAGCACGAGCCCTGGGCGGCCCGCCTGATCAGCGTGCAAGAAGCCGCCGTAGGGGTCCAAGCCCGCCAGCTCGATCATCCCCCACACGCGGCTCATGAGGATCGCGTAGCCGTAGTTGAGCATGACGTTGGGCAGGTCCACGGCGCCGCGCTTCTCGCGGCGAAAGGGCAGCGCGGGGGTGAGCGTCTCGGCGAGCGCGCGCCAGTAGGCGGCGGCGCCAGCGCCCTCCTTGCCCATGAGGGTGGGCTGGCAGATGGGCAAGGGCGCGGGGCGCAGCGCGTGGACCTCCTGCTCGCGCGCGGTGAGGTTGGCGATGGCGCGCGCGGCCATGTCGTCGTCCTCGGCGCGCCGACGCACGTAGGTGATGAGGCGACGCTGCGCGCGCAGCTGCTCGGCCACCAGCGCCTGCGCCAGTGAGAAGCCGCGCGTGGTGTCGAACGCGGCCAGCTGGGCGCGGCGCGTGCGGATCTGGCCCGTGAGGTGAGGGCTGGTGATGCGCGCCAGCGGCCTGTGCGCGAAGTCGATGAGATCGACCTGCACGCCGTGCTCCATCAGCGCGGTGAGCGCGTCAGTGGAGACGTTGACGCCCTGCGCCGCCAGCCGCAGCGCCGCGATGCTGCGCATCGGGTGCTGCGCCAGCGTCTTGTTTTGGTGTGTGATGATGAGGCGCTCGGACTTGCGCCCGACCTGCGCGCCAGGCTGCTCTACCCAGATGTCTAATCGCTGCGTCATCGCCCGCACCTCGTCAAATCAGCTCGTGAGTGTGACCTCGCGCCGATCTCAAAGACGCATGCGCCCGCGCGGCGCTGACAGCTCAGGGCAACAGCGTGATGGCGCCCAAGCCAAAGCTCGTGCCCTTGCCGATGTGGGTGAGCGTGCCCGCGCGCAGCAGCGGCATCAGCGGCGCCAAGCGACCTTCCAGCGTGAGCGTGCCGATCAAGCCCTCGATCGGGTGACGCGCGCGCTGGCGGTTGCTCCAGCGCTCAAAGCTCACATAGTGCAGCGACGCGTCGCTGACGCGCACGCCACCCTCGCGCGCCGCGGCGGCCGATGCGGCCGCGTCGGGGAGCGTCACGCCCGGCGGGCCAAAGCTCGCCATCAGCAGCGCCAAGCGGTCGGCGCAGGCGTAGACCAGCTCCCCCACATCAGGCTCACGCACGAGCTGGCCCTGGCGGATGAGCTGGAGCGGCGTCTCCAAGCGCAGCGTGAGGCGCGTGAGGACGTCATCCTCGGGCTCGGGGGCGAGGCGCAAGCGGCGCACGCTGAGCGCGTCGAGCCTGGGGCGCCCGCGCGCATAGAGCGACTCTCCCGTGTCGCGGTCCTCGATGCCCGCCAGCCGCAGCTCACCGCGCCGCATGCCCAAGCCAAGCTGCGCCATGCGCGACAGCGCGCTGACCACCAGCGGCGACATCTCGCACGCGGGGCCCATCAAGGTGAGGTCAAAGCGAAGCGGCTTGCCCGGCAGCAGCGCGCCGCCGCCGGACAGCGGACACAGCACGTGCGGGTGCGGCGCGAAGCGCGAGGCGCGCACGCGCGCTGGCGCGTCGGGCGCGTGCGGCGTCTCCATGAGCAGGCCATAGGCGCAGGCGTTGGGCGAGGCGCAGGCCTCCTGGCAGCCGCGCTCCGCGGACAAGCAGGCGCTCGACTTCAGCCCCGTGGCGAGGCCGCCGCGCAGCGTCGCGCCAATGTAAGGCGGCAGCTGCACGACGTGCTCGCTGATCATCGTCACGCGCCAGCGCATCACCTCAAACATACATCCTCCAGATGAGAGGGGTGGTTGGTGGCGTCGCCCCCTCGTGTGCTCTCACAAAGATGTCAAGGATGGCGCCCACTGTAGAGCAAGGCGGCGCGCGCCGCTAGGCGCTTCAGCGCCGCCGCGCGAGCCGTCACACCAGACGCGCGGGCGCCGCCGCCGCTGACAGCCACCATCACCTGCAAGTGACCGCGTAGCTTGGACGATCCTCGCATAGCATCAGCCCATGCGACGCGCCGCTCGGGAGGTTGCATGTGAGCGGTGCGCTTTATAGGCTTTGCTTTCTAGGCTTTATAGGGCGCGTCGCATCGCTTGAGCTAGGCAGGTTTTGATGGGGTGCGAGCGCGCAAGAAATGGAGAGGCCCGCTGGGTTACCAGCGGGCCTCATCCTTAAAACTATGTCTCCGAAGCACGTAACGTAGCTATGGAACATACACCTAGCTAACGACCTGGGGGGATTGCATGTCGGCCGTACCCCGAAGACATCCTCAATGTAGCAACCCCCTAGCCCCGGGGCAAGCACGATTTTCAAAATTATTCACCGAGGGCGCCCGCTCAGCGTTGTGAGGCGCGCGCGATGGCATCGAGCAGCGGCAGCGCTTGGTCATCGTCATCCTCTGGCACCGGCTCAGGCGTGATGCCCTGGGCCTTCCATAGCAGGATGGCCTGCGCCCACTCCGAGATCTGCTGATCCTCCACGCGCCCCACCGTGGCCAGATACACCGCGCGCAGCCCGCGCTCAGGGTGGCTCATATACGCCAAGACCACCTGCGATGGGGCGAGCTGTGCGACAGGCAGGCCGAGGCTCAGCTCGTGGGCCAAGGCGTCGAAGCCAAAGAGCGAGGGTTGCGCGCGCGGGCGCTCGCGGCTTGGCGCGGCCAAGTGCTCCTTGATCACCTGCTGCGCCCCCTTAGGGAAGCTCGCGTGAATGTCTTGGCCCTCGTGCTGCCCCACCCGGTGATGGCGAATGCGCCAGTCCCCGTGCAGGATCACGCAGCCCGCGCCCCGCTCCATCACGAACCCTGCGGCGCCACCCTGGCGGATCTGGCGGTACATGAGGTTGGTGGCGTAGCTCCACGAGTTCACACCGAAGGTGTAGAGGTCCGCGCCGCGCCCGGCGGCCGCCAAGTAGCTGGCGCTGGCCGCGTCCTGGGAGCGCATCAGCGGCTCAAGCAGCGCCTCGTTAAAGCGCAGCGCAAGCTCCGCCAAGGTGCGCGCCGGCGGCGGTGAGTCGTCCTCAGGGCCCAGGCGAAGCCTGCTCTGGTGGTCGGTCATGTCAGCTCGTCACATCTAAGAGGGTTCGAGCGCCGCAGCGGCGACGCCAGGAGAGCTTAGTGCGAGGTCATCCCACGCGCCAGCCCGCCGCGCCATCGGGCTCACGCTCCGAGTTGATGTTCAAGAGCTCATGGCGACGCAGCCGCACCACCTCGCGCTTGTCCTCCTCGGGCTCATCGCCCCAGCCGCCGCTACCGCCGCCCAGGCCAGCCATCTCATCGACATACTGCAAGCGCCCCAGGCGCCCCTCGCGATCGGGCACGCCGAAGGTGTTGAGGCCGCCCTGGGCGGTGGCGAAGATGCGCCCCACGCCCTGCTCAGGGTTGGCGCGCATCAAGGCCGCGAGGTCGCGCTCCGGGGTGAGCACGATGCGCGAGCGGTTCACGTCGCGCGCGGGCTCCAGATAGAGCGTGACCGCCTCCGCGTAGCTGCCGCCCGGCAAGCCAATCTTGAGCGGGTTGGCCCTGATCCAGTTCCACGCGCGCGCATACCAAGGCATGCTCTTGCGCACCATCCGCTTCACATCCTCAGCCGCCCTCCCATACGCCGTCGGCTCGCCCCAGTCATCCCAGCGCAGCGGCACGAGCTTGCTGGCCAGCAGGTCGCGGTTAATAAAGCTGCTGTTTTTGATCATGAGGACGGCATAGACCACGAGCAGCAGCAAGAGCAGCCCGATGAGGCTCATGATGGCGCGTGGCCCCCAGCAGCGCCACGGCCCCGCGCCGACGACCTGCACCTCCACGGGCACGCGGATCACCTCGCGGCTGCCCGCCGTGGGGATGAGCGCGAGCTCTGTGACCCACTTGCCGACATCGCAGCACGACTCAGCGCGAGCCTGGACGCGCAGGCGCGCGGGCGCCCCTGGCGCGCCCTTGAGCAGCACGCTGCGCGCGCCGCTTGTCTCGGCCTCCAGCGGCTCACCGCGCTCATCCAAGAACACCACCTCGAGCAGCGCGCCTTTGGGCCAGCGGGTGCGCGCCTGGGGCGGCGGCAGCAGCGCCTTGAAGCTCACATCCTTCTTGTGATTGCCGCCAAGCGTCAGCGCGATCTCCTCGCGCGCGCCAGGCTCAAGCTTCACGCGCAGCGCGTCGGGCAGCGCGAGCTGGTTCACGAGCGTGAGGCGCACCGGCAGCACCACCGTGGGGATGGGGCGGCTCGACGCTGCGCGGTCAAACTCCAACAGCAGCGACGTGTTGACCTCGCGCTTGTAGGTCGCGTGCCCACAATACGGCGCCACCCGCACCGTCAGCGTATAAGCCTGATTCGCCGTGATCGCCTGAGGCTCGCCCTCGGCCACATTGCTCAAGCTGAACGTGACGCACTCGGGCACGTCTTGGCGCCCCTCCACCACCAAGCGCGCGCGGCTGGCGGGGAAGTTGCCGTTAAAGGTCAGCTCCTCGTAGCGCTCATCGCCCGGCACGAGCTCACCAAGCTCAAAGCGCGCGGGCACCGGCTGCACGCTCTGCGAGGAGACCTGCAAGGTGCGCGACGCCCCCTTGAGCGCGATGGTCGCGCCGCTGGCGCCTGGGATCGGCAGCGTGATGCGCGGCGCGAAGATGTGATCGCCGCGCTCCAGGTTCACGCGCTCCAGCGTGAAGGTCGCCTCTTGACCTTGGCGATTGAGCGGCAGCGGCGACGCGACCTTGGCGTCCGGGGCGGTGTACAGCGCCACGGCCTCCGCGCCGCGCCCGGCCACCGCCTCGCTCACCACGCGACCCTCCTCATTCATCAGGCGCACGGTCGCGCACACGGCCGCGCCGACCTCCACGAACTGCACCGCGTCGCCGCCCTCACCGCAGCGGCCCGCCTCGATCGCCACGTCCACGTGGAGGCGATACTCCGGCACCGCGACCACCTTCCAGCGCGCGCCAGCGCCCGACACCGAGACTTTGACCGGCGTGTCACCCGGCTTATAATCCAGCGCCACATAGCGATAGCGGCGCCCATCCTCATACTGATGCACGCCCGCCACGGGCGCCCCCAGCGCCACGGGCGCCACGCCCTGACGCTCCGGCGTGATCTGGAAGCTCAAGGGCTGGCCCCCATCGGGCGCCACCGCCAATAAGCGCACTCGGCGCGCGCCGCCGTGCGCGGGCAGCGTCGTCTGCCCCGGCACCAAGAGGTGCGCCTCATAACCCTGTGAGCGCGACAAGGCGTTGGCGAACGGCTGCAAGATGGAGGTCGGATCGGACGCGTCCACCTCGCTGGTCTGGCCGCCGGTCAGCTCCGCAAAACGCGCGAGGCTGCGCGTGTAATCACGGCCCGAGAAGCGCAAGAAGTAGAACTTGAACAGCTCCTCCTTGTGCGAGGACACGCCCTTCAAGAACGAGGTCGCCTCGGGCGGCGGCCCTGTGCACTCACCATCGGTCAAGAAGAACACGACCTGTGAGACGCCCGGGCGCCACGCGCGATTGAGGGCCGCTCGCGCGGCGTCGAGCGCGGGCGCGCACGGCGTCTGCTTGCCCGCATAGGCGGCCACGGGGCCCGTCAGCGCGAGCTGGGCCTCCAGCGCGGCGCGCTGTCGCGACAGCGCGCCGATGGGGGTCACTTGCTCTTGCTCATCGGGGCCGTTGAGGCGCACGATGGTGGCCTCATCGGCGTCATCGAGCATGCTCAAGAGCGAGCGCACGGCGAAGACCGCGAGACGATCGATGTCAGCGGCCGGGCCGCTGCGCGTGTTCACGCGCATGCTGCCTGAGTCATCAATGATGAACACATACTGCACCGCGCGCGCCGACGCGCTCGACAGCTCCGCAGGTTGCGCCTGCGCGCGCGCAGGCGCCATCACACAGGCGATGAGCCCGCACGCCATGATCGCCGCCCACAACAGCCGCCCTCGTCGTGCGCACCACATCTGCACCTCCTGACTGTTCATCATCGTCGCGCGCCGGGATCTTGCGCTGCCAAGCACACAGGTGTCAAGGCAGCAGGCCACCTGCGCCCGGCCCCCATGGCCTGCGCGCTTGCCGATAGGACGCAGATCGAGTATGTCCGCACAAGATCGCGCGTGTGGTGCTTAGCCGTGCGCGCGTCACAGCACAAACCTCTCGGAGCGCGCTCATGCGGACTGGACTGTTACCCTCCCTCACCGTGGCCCTGGCCTGCCTGCTCGCCACAGCGAGCCTCGGCTGCAAGGATGAGCCTGACAGGTCCTGGGCCCAAGAAACCGCCCCCACCTTCAAGCCCGCCATGGATGACGTCGTCCAATCGCTCACCCCCTTGCTCGCCACCTTCGCCCCCAAGCCCTTTGACGCTTACCCCGAGGCCACGCGCGATGAGGCCCTCAAGGCCGAGCTTGAGCGCAAAGCCGAGTTCGACGCCGAGGCGATGAAGGTCATGGCCAAGCACCCCGCCATCATCGGCTGGGAGGCCTCCTACAGCTATCCCGAGCACGAGAAGCTCCCCATCCCCTACTCCTTTGAAGACTTCTCGCGTCAGCAGCCCTCGTATAAGGCCAGCGCCACCGTGCGCGCGGGCACCCGTGACGTGAAGCTTGACCCCTATAAGATCGGCTGGGGCAGCTACCAAGTGCGCGGACACGAGACGTATAAGAGCCTCGGGTTCACCGTCAGCCAGTACTTCAAGGGCGTCGAGCTCGCGGCCGCCATCAAGCACGACCAAGCGCAGCTCGACCTCAAGGTCTTCTTCGTCGATCCTGGCCTCTACCAAGACAAATGAGCATCCCCTCAAGGCGCGGGCATCACGCGCGGCTTGAGCGAGGCGTAGCTCACGCAGCGCCCCATCGCGCGCGCTGAGCGCTGACGCATCATCGAGCTCGGGTGTCATCGCTATCAGTGCGCAGACGCCCGACGGGCGGCGAAGCTCCCCGCGCGCTGTAGAGGGAGCGCTTCGCCGCCCGTCGCATCACAGCCAGCTCAAAAATCAGCGTGACGCGGTGAGCGCGGGAACGGGATCGTCTCGCGGATGTTCTCCACGCCTGTGACGTACGAGACGAGGCGCTCGAAGCCCAAGCCGAAGCCCGCATGAGGGACCGTGCCATAGCGACGCAGGTCGCGATACCATCCATAATCAGCGGGGTTGAGGCCGACCTCTCTCATCCGCATGTCGAGCACGTCCAGGCGCTCCTCGCGCTGGCTGCCGCCGATGATCTCACCGATGCCAGGCGCCAGCACGTCCATCGCCGCCACGGTGCGCTCATCGTCGTTGAGGCGCATATAAAACGCCTTGATGTCGCGCGGGTAGTTCATGATCACGGTCGGGCGCCCGACGTGCTTCTCGCACAGGTAGCGCTCGTGCTCCGACTGCAGATCCACGCCCCACGCCACCGGGAACTCAAAGCTGACCGTCTTGCTGGCACGCTCCAAGAGCTGGATCGCCTCCGTGTAATCAATGCGCTCGAAGTTAGACTGGTTGAAGTGCTCCAGGCGCGTGATCGCCTCCTTGTTAATGCGCTGCGCGAAGAACGCCATGTCATCGGGGCGCTCAGCCAGCGCGGCGGCGAACAAGTACTTCAAGAAGTCTTCGGCGAGGTCTGCGTCGGTGGCGAGGTCCGCGAACGCCAGCTCAGGCTCGATCATCCAGAACTCGGCCAAGTGGCGCGAGGTGTTGGAGTTCTCAGCGCGAAAGGTCGGCCCGAAGGTGTAGACCTTGCTCATCGCCAAGCAGAAGCACTCCACGTTGAGCTGCCCCGACACGGTGAGGTGCGTCTCACGGCCAAAGAAGTCCTGCCCAAAGTCCACCTGCCCATCAGCCAGTCGCGGCGGGTTGGCAGCGTCGAGCGTCGAGACGCGGAACATCTCACCGGCGCCCTCGGCGTCGCTTGCGGTGATGATGGGGGTGTGAATCCAATAGAAGCCGCGCTCATGGAAGTAGCGATGCACCGCTTGAGCGAGCGTGTTGCGCACGCGCGTCACGGCGCCGATGAGGTTGGTGCGCGGGCGCAGGTGCGCGTGCTCGCGCAGATACTCCATCGAGTGTCGCTTAGGCGACATCGGATACGTCTCCGGCTCCTCGACCCAGCCCACGACCTCCACAGCGCTCGCCTTCACCTCCACGGCCTGCCCCTGAGCAGGAGATGCCACGACCTCGCCATGCACAATGATGGCGCAGCTCGCGGTCAGGCGCGTCAGCTCGGACTCGTAATTGGGCAGCTCTGCCGGGGCGAGCACCTGGATCGCGTCAAAGCAGGAGCCGTCGTGGAGGTTGATGAACGAGAAGCCGCCCTTGGAGTCGCGGCGCGTGCGCACCCACCCCTTCAAGGTCACGGTCTGGCCCACGGGGACGTGGCCCGCGAGGACGTCGCTGATCGAGGTCGAAGTCATAGCTCCCTCTGCGCAAGGATGTGATGCATGGCGAGCCGCGCGTGGCCCGCATCGGCGCGGTGAGCAGTCATAGCGCACCGCGCGCGCGAGTTCAACGCGCACACAGCGCGCGCATCATCCCCCAAAAGTGGGGTGCAGGGGTCGTGACCCCTGCCGGGGGGTTCCAGGGGGGCAGCGCCCCCCTGCCTCGGCGCGAAGCGCCACAGCCGCGCTCGCCGCCCCCAATCCCTACAACACTCATAGGATTTAACTTGTCGTGCGCGCCACAGTGTTTACACTCTCGGCCATGAGCCGCCACGATGACGGCACACCTCACCATCCCACAATAAAAGAGGCTGACCGATGACGCTTCGACTTGGCGACACAGCGCCTAACTTTACCGCGAATACGACCGAGGGCGAGCTAGACTTTCACACCTGGGCTGGCGACTCGTGGGTGATCTTGTTCTCGCACCCGAAGGACTATACGCCCGTCTGCACGACGGAGCTTGGCACCGTCGCCAAGTACAAGCCCGAGTTCGATAAGCGCCACACCAAGGTCATGGCGGTGTCGGTGGACAGCGTGTCGGACCACCATGGCTGGATCAAGGACATCAACGAGACGCAATCGACCAGCGTGAACTTCCCTATCGTGGATGACAGCTCGCGCACGGTGGCCAACCTCTACGATATGATCCACCCGAACGCGGACAACACGCTGACGGTGCGCTCGGTGTTCGTCATCGATCCAAACAAGAAGATCCGCCTGACGCTGACCTACCCAGCGGCCACGGGGCGCAACTTCGATGAGATCGTGCGCGTGCTCGACGCGCTCCAGCTCACAGATGGCTACAAGGTCGCCACGCCCGCCAACTGGACCGACGGCGCGGACTGTATCATCGTGCCGTCGCTGCAAGACAAGGCCGAGATCGATCGCCTGTTCCCCAAGGGCTACACGGAGGTGAAGCCTTACCTGCGCACGACGCCGCAGCCGAACAAGTGAGGCGCTGACGCGCACCCGCTGACGCGCTGTCGCCCACCTCGTCATGCGCGCTTCGCGCGCTGAAGTGCGGCGCGCTAAAGCGCGCATCCCCAAGCGCTTCGCGCCCCTGACGAGCGCTGCGCGCGCGCCAGCCGACCCAGACGCCCCCGCGCACATGAGCGCGGCGGCGTCTGCGCGTGTGCAGACCTTACAAAAGCGCCTGGACAAGCGCCCCGCCCGGCGCTACCTGATGTCGGCCACACTGAGCGCTCGCGCTCGACGCCCTCGCGCCCCAGGACGCCTCTCATGCGCATCGCCCTGCTCTCTCGCGGACGCGGCCTCTACAGCACGCGACGACTGGTCGAAGCTGGCAAGCGGCGCGGCCACGATGTCCGCGTCATCGATCCCTTCGAGTGCTCGTTGGTCTGCGGCGAGGAGGGTGGCGCGCGCCACCCGCTGACGCGGCTCGACACGCTGGACTGTGTGATCCCGCGTACGGGCGGCGCCAGCGCCGACATGGTCATCAACCTGCTCGCGCAGCTTGAGCACGAGGGCGTGCGCGCGCTCAACGGCGCCGACGCCATCGCGCGCTGTCGCGACAAGTTCCGCTCCTTGCAGAGCATGGCGGCGGCCGGGCTGCCCGTGCCGCGCACCGCCATGACGCGCATGCCCGAGCAGCTCGACGCCTGCATCCTGGCCGTGGGCGGCCCGCCCGCCGTGGTGAAGCTGCGCGAGGGCACCCAGGGTGTGGGCGTGATGAAGGTCGACAGCATGACCAGCGCGCGCTCCGTGGTGCAGGCGCTCTGGTCGTTGGAGCAGCCCGTGCTCATCCAAGAATTCATCGCTGAAGCAGCGGGCAGCGACCTGCGCGTGTTCGTCGTGGAGGGCCGCGTCGTCGGCGCCATGACCCGCCAAGCGGACGGCGATGATTTTCGCTCCAACCTGCACATGGGCGGCCAGGGCCAGCGCGCGGCGCTGACCCCCGCGATGCGCGAGCTGGCGCTGGCCGCGTGCGCGCACTTCAACCTCCAGGTTGGCGGCGTCGATCTGCTGCTCAGCGAGCGCGGCCCGCTGATCACGGAGGTCAACCCCTCTCCTGGCCTAGAGGGCATTGAGGGCGTCACCGGCCTCGACATCGCCAAGGCGATCATCCGCGCCGCCGAGCGGCTGGTGAGCGTGCCCGACTGGACGCCCCCCGTCGAGAGCTGACACGCTCACGCCTTGAGCACCGCCCACGCCTGCGCGGGATAATCCTCGCGCCGATCGATGAAGTAGCCGAGCATCGTCAGCGCCTCAAACAGCGCGTAGAGCCGCACCTCGTGCGGCTCAGGCGGCGCCCGATGCGCCGCGTAAGCGGCCAGCATCGGACGCTCAAGCTGCGGCCATCGCGCCCACACCCACCAGCCTAGCTTCACGAAGTCCCACGCCGGATCGCCCGCGCAAGCGCGCTCAAAGTCGATCACAGCGCCAAGCTGGCCGCCCTCGCACACCAGCACGTTGGCGGGCCGCAGATCGCGATGCACCAGCGCGCGCGGACGCACAGGCCAGCGCTCAGGCTGCCCCAACATCGCCGCAAGCTCCACCGCGCGCGCTCGCACCAGCGCCCCATAAGCGGCCTCTGCCTGTGCTGACGCGCGCCTGTCCCACTGACGCATCGCGCGCCCGAGCTGGCGTTGCAGCCGCTCACCCCAAGCCACAGGATCTGCGGCGAGCTTGACGCCGCTGTCGGACGCGACCTCGCAGCTGTGCGCGCGGCCCAGCCAGTCACCCAGGTCACGCGCGAGGCGCGCTTGCGCGTCGGGCGACGCGTGAGGCATCCAAGCGTCCAGGGGGGCGCCAAGACACCACGTCATCAGCAGCGCGGCGTCAGGGCCACGCTCGCGCACGAACAGACAGCGCGGCACACGAGCTACCCCCGCGCGCGCCATCCAGCGCAGCACCGCAGCCTCGGCGATCACGCGCGTGGATGCGCCGAGCGGGCGCTTGCACGCGACAGCGGGCGGCGCGCTCACGTCGCCATAGAGCGCCTCCACCTGGGCGGAGACGCCCCCTGACCAGCGCTCCACCCGCATGGGCGTCTCACTCCAAGCGGGTGATCGTGTAGCTGTAGCCCTGCTCCGTGAGGAACAGCTGGCGCTTCTCAGCGTAGGTCTGATCGATGGTGTCGCGCGTCACGACGCTGTAAAAGTGCGCCTCATTGCTGCCCTGCTTGGGGCGCAGCACGCGCCCCAAGCGCTGCGCCTCTTCTTGACGGCTGCCGAAGGTGCCCGACACCTGGATCGCCACGCTCGCGTCGGGCAGATCGACGGCGAAGTTGGCGACCTTGCTCACCACCAGCACCGACACCTCACCGCGACGGAACTGCTCATAGCGCTTGTCACGCTCGCCCTGCGCGGTGCGCCCCGTGATGATGGGCGCGTGCGACAGCTCCGCCAGCGCGTCGAGCTGATCGAGGTACTGGCCGATGATGAGGATCTGATCGCCCTTGTGACGGCGCAACAGGTCCGCCACGACGTCGAGCTTGGCGGGGTTGGTGGCGGCGATGCGATGCTTGTCACGCGTCTCCGCGACGGCATACTCCAGCGCCAGATCGCTGCTGCGAAACGGCACCCGGATCTCCTCGCAGGTGGCGGTCGCGATGAACCCGCGCTTCTCCAGCACGCGCCACGGCACGTCATACTTCTTGGGGCCGATCAGGCTGAAGACCTCCTCCTCCTTGCCATCCTCGCGCACCAAGGTCGCGGTCAAGCCGAGCCTGCGCCTGCTCTGCAGGTTCGCCACCGCCTTGAACACGGGCGCGGGCAGCAGGTGAACCTCGTCATAGACGATCAAGCCCCAGTTGCGCTCATTGAACAGGTCAAAGTGCTCAAAGGGGGCGTCCTTGTTTCGCCGATAGGTCAAGAGCTGATAGGTCGTCAGCGTGACCGGCTGAATCTCCTTGCGCAGCCCCGAATACTCGCCGATCTGCTCAGGCAGCAGCGTGGTCTTATCCAGGATCTCATCGCGCCACTGGCGCAAGGCGGTGACGTTGGTGGTGAGCACGAGGGTGTGTTCTTGCACCGCCGCCATCGCGCCCATGGCCACGACGGTCTTGCCCGCGCCGCAAGGCAGCACGATCACGCCGCTGCCGCCCTGCACCGTCCCCCCGGCCCAAAAAGAGCCGACCGCCTCGCGCTGATAATCGCGCAAGCCAAACGCCGCGCCGCTGCCCACCATCTGCTCCCGCAAGCTGACCTCAAGCGGGTCGCCCTCGGTGTAGCCCGCGATGTCCTCGACGGGATAGCCGAACTGGATCAGCGCGTGCTTGATCGAGCCGCGCTCCTCGGGCTGCACACGCACGCGATCGTGGATAAACGGCGCGATCAAGAACTTCTGGAGGCGGCGCTGACGCAAGATCTCTTGCAACAGCAGCGCGTCGCGGCTGACCAACCACAGGTCCCCATCCGAGTCACTCTCCAGGCGCAGCCGCCCGTAACGTGACATCGACTCCTCGACGTCCACCAGCACGTTCGAGGGGACCTGATACTTGCTCCACTTCACCAGCGCCTCGCGCACGCCTTGCGGCGTGAGGCCCAAGGCGGCCGCGTTCCAGAGCGACAGCGGCGTGATGCGGTAGGTGTGGATGTGCTCCGGCGACTTCACCAGCTCCGCGAACAACGACAGCGCGTCGCGCGCCTCATCAAAGCGCGGGCTCGCCGTCTCCAGCAGCACGGTACGATCAGATTGGACGATCAACGGTTGGGTCGGATGAAACGACATGCACGCTCAACAAGCAGGGAGTAGCGTCACACAAGCGCGCGACGCGCGCGACGCGAGGTCGCGGATCTCCACAAGGTAAGGGTTGATGGATAAATTGCAACCTGCCGCGCCCTGTTGCTTGCATCCGGACAGCGCCCTCACCCAGGTAAACCTCCAGCCAACCTCGAACGCGCCCCCACGCAGACACGCCCACCACGCCGCGCGCTCCGATACGCGCTGCGCGCTTGCACCTCACCCCAGCGCGGTTACCCTCTCTGGAGTGCCCCCACGCCCCTCCTCACCCCGAGCGCCGCATGATCCATCCCCTCACCAACATTGAGGTGAACTCCTTCGAGCTGGCCCACCCGCGCGTGAGCGAGGCCATTGATGGGCTGCGGCTGGCGCAGCTGTCAGACATCCACATGGGGCGCTGGGTGAAGCCTAGCCATGTCCAACAGCTCGCGCGCTATGTGAACGACGCGGGCGTCGACTTGGTCGCGCTCACAGGGGATTATGTCGGCTATGACAAGCGTGACCTGGCCCGCTGCGCCGACGCGCTCGCCACGCTCACCGCCCCAAGCTACGCGGTCTTAGGCAACCACGATCACTGGACCAGCACGGAGCTCGCGCGCGAGGCCTTCCTCAAGAGCCCCATCCTGCTCTTGGAGAACGCCAACACAGCGCATGGCCACCGCGACGGCTGGCTCCAGATCGTCGGCGTCGATGATCTCGTGACGGGTCACGCCGATGTCCCGCGCGCCTTTGAGGGGGTGCCGCCCAACAGGTTCTGCTTGGTGCTCAACCACGTCCCGTCGCTGGCGCCCACCTGCGCCCAGGCCGGAGGCCACCTGATCTTAGGCGGTCACACCCACAACTTTCAGTTCAACGTCCCCCAGCTCACCAACCGCCTCGCCGGGCGCATGGGCGCCACGTTCTTCGCGGGACCGTATCGCCACGGCGACGCCTACAGCTACATCAACCGAGGTCTAGGATCGGCGAGCTGGCCTTGGCGCTTGCGCGCTGCGCCTGAGATCACGTTCTTCACATTGCGTCGCGGCCACAAGCCGCGCCTGGAATTGCGCGAGCAGCAAGCGCTGGATCTGCGCGAGGTCGCCTGAGCCTCGCTCACGGCAGGCGCCAGCGCGTCGCGGCCAGCCCCTCCTCCGCGTCTTGAAAGCGCAGGGTGCTGGCACCCGCAGGCAGCGTCCACCACGCCCAGCTCTGCGCCTCACCGCGCGGCGTCGTGATGGACTTGAGACCGTCAGGGGTGACCTCATCCAGCGTGGGGCTGCCCCCGGGGCCTGACCAGATCAGCGTCAGGTGAGGCAGCGCCTCGTCATGGGGGTTGTAGAGCGCGATGTTGCCATCAGGGCGCTCATACAAGCGCACCTGACGCGCGCGCGCCCAATGCTGCGCCAGCGCCACGGGGCTCGCCAGCATCACCTCACGCGACTCTTGCGCGAGCTCTACCCGCGTCAGCGCGCTGGTGAGCGCAGGATCGAGCGTCCAGCGGCCCTGACGCTCGGGCGCCAAGAGCTGCACCTGCGCGGCGCGCACCAGCGGGTTGCGCGTCGCCACAAGCGGCGCCGCGAACCACGTCACGCCGCGCGCTGCCACAAGCTCCCGCAGCGCCTCGCGCCCCAGCGCGCCCTCTAGCCACGCCGCGCGCTCGATCGGCAGCCGCTCCAGCTCCAACCACAGCGGCAGCCCCGCCAACGTCGCGGGCGGCGCGCTCATCGCGCGCTGCTGACCTAGCTCCAGCGTGACGCGCGAGGCGATCATGTTTGTCGCCGCACCCTCGCGGCCCATCACCACCATCGCCTCACGCGCCGCGTCATCGCGACGCCCCAAGTAAGCCTGGCAGTCAAGCTCACGCCACACCCCCACGCCACCAGCGGGAGGGCGCGGGCCGAGCGCGCCCAGCGTCACGCGCCCCCGATCTGCCAGCTCATCTGCCAAAGCGCGCACCTCAGGCGCGTCCCACATGCCCTCCGGTGCGGCCAGCGCGGCGCCTTGGTCGATGCCCAAGAGGCCGCCGTTGCCATAGCGCGGATCCTCTGCGGAGGAGTGGCCAAAGAGGATCGCGCGCGCGCGCGTCGCCCAGTCCGCTGCGTCGATCGCCGCGCCATCCAAGAGCGCGGGCGCGCCATACGCGCTCGGGTCGACCAAGAGCGGCGCCACCGCCGCCTCATAACCTTGCCCAAGCCGTCCGGCCACCACGTCCAAGCGGGCGCCAAAGGTCCACGTCATCGCGTGCGCTAACGTCAGCGTGTCGCGCCCTGGCACCTCGGGGCATGACGCGATCGCGGGATGATGCGACGGATGCCACCACACCAGCCGCAGCGTCACCCCCTCAGCGTCGCGCTTGA
Source organism: uncultured Bradymonadales bacterium (assembly GCA_964468515.1). GTDB lineage: Bacteria > Myxococcota_A > Bradymonadia > Bradymonadales > Bradymonadaceae > CAYXWB01. The sequence goes on from CAYXWB010000040.1 coordinate 20,278, forward strand.
CGCGCACCTGATCAAAGCTCCACTCGCTCAGCGTGATCGCCCCCTCTCCCTCTCCCCAGCGCAGCCAGCCCGGCGTCCAGCTGTTAAGCGTGACCTCCTCATCGCCCAGCGCCTCACGCCACAGCCCATCGCTCAGGTAAGATACCTCGCCAGGAGGCAGCCGCAAGGTCGCCTCAATGGGCGCGCCCAACAAGGCGCGCGGCGCCTTCGCGAGCTTCATCGTGACGCGCGCTTGAGGATCGCCCGGCATCAGCGCCCAGCGCACGTCAACTGGCGCGCCTTGCCAGCGCGCCGCGCCCTCAAGCCCCATCACGCCCTGCTCACCAGGCGCCTGCGCCCAGCGCTCCTGCGTGACGCCTTCAGGCCATAAGGTGGCGCTGAGGCGCTGCGCGCCTCGCGCAAACGCAGGCCCCTGCGGCGCCATTGAGACGGTGATTTCTTGGCGCGCTGGCAGCTCGGCCCAACCCAGCGCCGCCGCGCCAGCGTCGGGGCGCGCCTCATGCTGAGCTGGCGCCCCGTCGCGCGCGGTGGCCCCCTCACCGCTCCCCCACACCGCCACGCCGACGCCGATGCCACCTGTCACCAGCGCCGCGATCGTCGCCGCTACCTGCTTGCCGCTCACCTTCATCTCACCTCACCTCATGCGCCGCGCGCTGACGTCACACTCATCACCGCCCCACACACCGCTGGTGCGCGTGAGCACGCGCAAGGCGTGGCCAGCGCGCGGCGTCAATGGTAAGCTGTGGGCACGTCTGGCGCTAGCGCTCATGATGCCGCCTCGCCAACGTTGCCTTAACCCACGAGCCAGTGAGCGTCTTCGATGCCGGTAGGTAAGTTCAAGCTCAGCGACACGCTAGGATTTTTGGCGTCACGGTTCAGCGCCATCACAGGCGGCGAGGTGGAGCTGTCGATCCTGTTGCAAGATGAGCAGGTTGAGGCGGGGGATGTCTTGCAGGCGACGATCGCCCTGCGCAGCCCCGGCAAAGCGCGCGCTATCGACTACCTCGCGATCACCTTGGAGGGCCAAGTCCAACGCGAGGATCGCTGGCGGGATTACACCGAGGGCGCCGAGGTCGCGCAAGACACCATCATCGCCGCCGATCACGAGCTGCTCATCCCGCTGCTGCTCCACCTGCCTGAGGACGCCGTCCTCTCCGAGGACGGCGCCACTTGGACGCTGCGCGCCCGCGCCGTCATCGAGCAGCGCCTCGACCCGCGCGCGGAGGCCGCCCTGGAGGTCGTCGCCTCAAGCGGCGGCGACAAGCCCGGCCTCACCGCCTTCAACCTGCCCGAGATCGACGCCTGAGCGCTGCTCACCGCACGGCCACCACCTCGCCCACGAACCGCAAGTCTTTGCCAGCCAGCGGGTGGTTGCCGTCCAAATGCGCGAACGTCTCATCCAGCTTGTGCACATGGAAGATCAGCGGTGGGGCTAAGCCCTCCATCCCTGGCACCTCAAGCTGCACCACCATCCCCACACGCAAGCCCTCAGGCAAGCTGGCGCGCGCGATCTTCTGGATCATCTGGTTGTTGTGGGCGCCGTAGGCGTCCTCCATCGTGACCTCGACGTCGAACGTGTCGCCCGCCTGACGCCCCTCCAGCGCAAGCTCCACCGCCGCTAAGAACGCGCGCGCGCCCTGGCGATACACCAGCGGCTCGCGCGCGTGCGCCTCATCCACGATCGCGCCGTCGCGATCATGCACCACGAACCTCACCGCGACCTCGCGACCTCGCTCAATCTTCACGCTCGCTCCTGCACAACCTCGGTCCACACCTGCGCCACCAGACGACGCGCGCGCGCGTCGCCCTCCCCTGCCTCATACGCCGCGCGCAGCGCAGCGCGCGCTTGTGCGGCCTCATCCGCGCGCCCGAGCGTCTCAAGCAGCCGCAGCCGCACGAGCGTGAGCTCCAAGGCGCGCGTCGGCACCTCACGGTCGGCTTGAGCGCGCACATCCTCAAGCCACGTCAGCGCCTGCTCAGCGCGCGCTGCTCCTTGCTGCGCCCACGCCAGCGCCTGCGTCAGCCGATAGCGCGCGCAGGATGGATCGCACCACGCCGCGTCAGCCAGCCACTTCGCCACCTGCGCATCATCGCCCGCGCGCAGCGCGAGCTCGGCGCGCGCTCCATAGAGCGCCGCGCGCTGTGGGCGCGCGCGCGTCTGCGACGCCACCCGCTCGAACGCCTTGACGCCCGCCACCAGCTCCTCCACCCGCAGCGCCGCCTCGATCGCCCAGCGCGTCCACACCAGCGCCTCGCGACCGCTAAGCTTCGGCGTCACCGTGATAAGCATGCGCGCGGCCTCAAGCTCACCAAGCTGCAAGCGCGCGCGCAGCAACACCACGCGATGGATCAACGCCTCACGCGCGCCGCGCGTCCAGAAGTCAGCCTCCAGCCTCGGCTCACAGTACGCGATCGCCTCGCGCAGCTTCCCCGCCTTGAGCAGCTGCCCGCCTAACATCACGCGCAAGCCAAAGTAGAGGAGCAACAGCATGAGCGGCACATACACATAGAGCAGCACCCAGCGCCCGAAGTGAGCGCCAAACCCCTCCCAGCCTGGGCGAAACGCCAGCGCCGCCGCGCCAAAGAACGCCACCGCGCTCGCCACGCCGAGCACCCCCAGCCACCTCACGAGTGTTGGTCTCATCACCTGACGTCCATGTCGAGTTCCTGATGACGCGCAAGCGCCGCTGGCCTAAAGAGGAGATCGTCCAGGCGCCACCCTCACGGAGCAACACGCCATGACCACGCCCGATCCCCACATGCTGATCACCTTCGCAGAGATCGAGGAGGCGCGCGAGCGCATCCGCGGCGCCGTCGCCATGACACCCTGCTCCCCCAGCCAGCTGCTCAGCAAGCAGACCGGCTGCAAGGTCCACCTCAAGCTGGAGAACCTGCACATCACAGGCTCCTTCAAAGAGCGCGGCGCCTGCAACAAGCTGATGTGCCTCACCCCCGAGGAGCGCAAGCGCGGCGTCATCGCCTCCAGCGCTGGCAACCACGCCCAAGCGCTCGCCTATCACGGCGCCAGGCTTGGTATCAGCACCAAGATCGTCATGCCTGAGGGCACGCCGCTGGTCAAGATCACCCGCACCCGCAGCTTCGGCGCCGAGGTCGTCCTGCACGGCTCCAACTACGATGACGCCTACCAGCACGCGCGCGTCATTGAGGCCGAAGAAGATCGCGTCTTCGCTCACCCCTTCAATGATCGCGCCGTCATGGCAGGTCAAGGCACCCTCGGCTTAGAGCTGCTTGAACAGAACCCCTACCTGGAGGTCGTCATCGTCGCCATCGGCGGCGGCGGCCTGATCTCCGGCGTCGCGGCCGCCATCAAGGAGACCAACCCCAAGATCCGCGTCATCGGCGTGGAGCCCGACTCGCTGCCCTCCATGACCACCGCGCTTCGTGAGGGCCACCCTGTTGAGCTTGGCGAGTCCTCCACCCTCGCTGATGGCATCGCGGTGCGACGCGTCGGTGAGCTGACCTTGGCCAACGCCGCCCACTACGTCGATGACATCGTCACCGTCAGCGAGGAGCAGATCGCCAACGCGATCCTCACCCTGCTAGAGCAAGACAAGACCGTCGCCGAGGGCGCGGGCGCGGCCTCCGTCGCCGCCCTGCTCGCGGGCGTCGTGCCCGGTATCGCGGGCAAGCGCGTCTGCCCCATCATCTGCGGCGGCAACATCGACGTGAACATCATCTCGCGCATCATCGATCGCGGCCTCGTCGCCGCAGGTCGCCTCTATCGCCTCAACGTCGTCATCACCGATCGCCCCGGCAGCCTCGCCACCCTGCTCACTCACCTGGGCAAGCTCAACGCGAACATCCTTGAGATCTCGCACAACCGCCTGTTCACCTCGGGGCTGTCCTTCGGCTCGACGCAGGTGGAGCTGCGCCTGGAGACGCGCGGCGACGATCACATCCAGCACATCCGCGACACGCTCACCTCGCGAGGCTATGACATCCGCGAGCGCTGAAGCCTGCGCAACCCCTCACGCGCCATCAGCCCTAACCCCGAGCTTGGCGCGGTGAGGATCGCCACCGCCTCTGGCGAGACATCAAAGCCCGTCAGTGAGAGCACCTCCAGCGCGTCCCAGCGCCCGCGCGCTAGCGCGTGGGCGCCCTCCACACCCACGCTGTTGTTGCGCAGGTCCAAGCGCTTGAGCTGGCGCAGATGGGGCGACTGTGACAGCGCCTCAACGCCTGCGGGGCCGATATCACAGCGCACCAGCGACAGCGACTCCAGCTGTGACAGCCCTGACCAATCAGCCAGCGCCTGCGCGCCTGCATCGCGCAGCGCATTGTACGACAGCTCTAGATGGCGCAGCGCGAGCACAGAGCATGTCGCCGCGAGCTGGTCGAGCGACGCGGCGGTGCTCCACACATACGCCAAGCTCAAACCCTCTAAGCCGCTCAGCCAAGGCGCCCGCGACAGCGCCTCCACGCCCTCATCGTCGAGCTTGTTGTAGCTCAGATCTAGCCAGCGCAACCCCAACAACCCAGACGCCTGCGCCAGCGCCCTCACCGCCCCAACACGTAAGTCATTGCCCCGCAAACCGAGCCCATCAAGCCCCTGCCAGCGCTCCGCCAGCGCCTGCACGCGCTCATCACCTAAGCTTAGGCGCCCAAGGTGCCAACAGCGCACTTGCTGAAGCGCCCCTGGCGTCCACATCGACGCCACCTCCTCATCGCTGAGGGCCCAGCTGAACCAGCTGTTGCTGGTCATATCCACCACCTCAAGCCGCGGCGCGTCCCAGCCCTCTAACATGCTCAGCGCCTGCGCGCTCAAACGGGCTGCTCCCACCTCCAGACGCCGCAGCTCGGGCCACGCCACCCCACCGAGCACCCTCATCCCGTCAACGCCTATGGCGTTATGACCTAGCGACAACGCCTCCAGCTGCGGCGCCCACGGCGCATCGCGAAGGCACGTCAAGCCTTGCATCGACAGCGCGTTATCACGCAACGACAGCTCACGCAGCGAACCCAGCGGCAGTGACGCCAACAGCGCCACGCCCTCATCGCTCAACAGGTTGCTCCCAAGATCGAGGCGAGTGAGGTGAGGCCACCAGGGGGCTTGGCGGGCGGCGCGTAGGGCCGCGGCGGTCAGCCCCGCGCCGCGCCATGTCAGCTCGCGCAGCGTGTGCGAGGGATGCGCGCCCAATGCCCACCACGCTAGCGTCCGCTCCTCATGATCCTTGGGGATGACCTCGGCAGTGCTCGCGTCAAGCGTCGCGCTCCAGCTCGCCATGCGTGCTGGCCGATGCCACATCCGCTCCTCAGCCCGACTGATCAGGCTCAGGTGCGCTGGCAAGGCAGCGAGCCCTCCGAGCAGCGCCTCTTGTTCAGCGAGGCTCAGTGAGACGCCGCACAGCTGCTCCACCGCGCCGATCGCGGGCACCGCCTCACCACGCGCCAGACGCGCGACCCAGCGCGCTGGCGCGACGCGCAAGCCTTGTGGCCATCGCGACAGATGGCCTGACGCGTAAGGCAGCGCGCGATCGCTCAGATCCTCCTCAGGCCAGCCCTCAAACAGCGCGCAGATCGATGCCCACACCTGCGCGCTTGGAGGCGACTGCAAGAGCGCGCGCAGCTCACCGAAACGATCGACAGACGTGGCAGGCATCATGACCTCCTGAGCGATGCGCTAAAGTGTAACGCGCACAGGAGATGACGCCCAGCCGCAAGAAACACGAAGGCCCCGCTGACAATTTAATGTCAGCGGGGCCTTCGCTAT
>CAYXWB010000041.1:0-25731 GCA_964468515.1 uncultured Bradymonadales bacterium
CTCGCGCGCGGCGCGCGAGGCCACGCTCGCCGCATCTTCGGCGCGCGCAGGGAGCGCATACAGCAGCAGCGCGCTGACCAGCGCGAGCCTCACCCCTGCGCTCATCGCGCCCCCTTGGCCAGGCGCTCAGCCAAGCGCACATGCAGCCACCACGCGTGCGCAGGATCCTCATGGCGCGCGAAGTCATCGGGCGCGCCCTCGCCCCAGAAGAAGGTCTGGTTCGTCACAGGATCGCTCAAGTAGCCGCTGACATGGGCCAAGTAATGCTCATGCTCGGGGTCATGATGCGGGCGCAGCAGGCGCCCGAAGGCCAGCGCCACGCCGGGCAGCGCGTGGCCGCGCACGGCCTCAAACCCAAAGCGTGAGCAGCTCGGCGCGAAGCCGCAGCGGTTGCCATCGACGCGGCTGTAGGTCTCTTTATAGACCTGAAAGAAGATCCACGCTGACGCGATCGCCGCGCCATCCGCCATGGGGGTGGCAGGCGGCGCCACCAGCGCGGCGGGTTGGCGCGCGTCAGCGCTTGGCGCGCTTGGCGCGCGCTCCTCCAAGGTGGGCGCGAGGAGGTCGGGGCTCCACGCGGCCAAAGGCTCGCGCGCTCGCATGGGCGCGAGCTCACGCACGGAGCGCATCCCAGGCGCGAGCATCGCGCCGGAGCCGCGCATCACAACAGCAGGTGCTGTCGGCGCACACGCGGACAGCCAGCTCAGGCAGCTTAATAAGATCAGCACAGCTCGTCGCATCGGGCGCCCTCTCATGACAGGCGCGAGATTAGAGCACAGCGCGAGGGCTGAGGTCAAAAGGATGTTCCGCCTCCTCACACCACGGTCGCTCGCGCTAAGGCGTCTTGCGCAAAAGTAGCGCTTCGAGTCAGCCTATGCATGCTGTATTCTAGGAGAGAGATGATCGCTGGGTGCGCGGTGGGGTAGTCCACCAACGTGATGGCATGTCTATGCCAGCAGCGCACCTCTTGTGAGGCCGCAGCTGCGGAGCATCAAACGTATGAGTGAGAGCAAGCGAGCCCAGGTGCCGAGCCTGCGCCTGGGCCCGGCTCAGGCCCACGCGGGGCCCATCTGGGCAGATCCCAAGATGGGCAATGTGATGGAGATCGCGCGCCGCGTCGCCCAGACCCCCTCCACGGTGCTCATCCACGGCGAGTCGGGGGTGGGCAAGGAGGTGCTGGCTCAGTTCATCCATCACAGCTCACCGCGCGCGCGCGGCCCCATGCTCGCCATCAACTGCGCTGCTTTGCCCCAAGGCGTGCTGGAGAGTGAGCTGTTTGGCCACGAGAAGGGCGCGTTCAGCGGCGCCGTCGCGCGCCATCAGGGCGTCTTCGAGCGCGCTGATGGCGGCACCATCTTCTTGGATGAGATCTCCGAGGTGTCGCTGGAGGCCCAAGCCAAGCTCTTGCGCGTGCTGCAAGAACGCACCATGACGCGCGTGGGCGGCCACCAAGAGATCAAGCTGGATTTGAGGATCATCGCGGCCACCAACAAGAACCTCATGCAGTGCGTCACCCAGGGCACCTTTCGCCAGGATCTGTTCTATCGCCTCAACGTGTTCCCCTTGAGCGTGCCGCCGCTGCGCGCGCGCCCCCAAGACATCAAGGCCCTCACGCTCCACTACCTCAGCGTGCTGGCCCACCGCTTTGACGTGGCCCTTGAGGGCATCACCCAGCGCGCGCTCGATCGCATCATGCGCTATCCCTTCCCGGGTAACGTGCGTGAGCTGGTCAACCTCTTAGAGCGCGCCACCATCTTGGCCTATGATACCCCCGTCATTGACCTCGACCACGTCGTGTTTGACACGGATGACCTCCTCGTGAGCACCACCGCTAATGGTGAGGAGCGCGCGATCGAGCCTGATGAGCTGGTGTCATTCTTGCCCGGCGATGAGCCGCTGACCGATGTGCGCCGCAAGATCATCTTGCAGACCCTCAAGCGCTTTCAGGGCAACCGCACCAAGACCGCTGAGGCGCTCGGGGTGAGCCTGCGCACCGTACGCAACAAGCTGCGCGACTATCGCCAGCATGGCCACCTGCCCCCAGGGCTGCTCGAAGACTCAGAACCCTGAGCGCGATTGGCATAGGACATGCATCTCAACCGAGGTGAGGCGCATGGCGCGCCTCGCCCGCTGGCTTGAGGTTTTATCATGCGTATTGAACGTTGGCGCGAGGTTGACGCGCTGCTGCAAGGCCTCTACGACCTGTGCGCCATCCTCGCTGACGAGCGCGTCGCGCTGCTCGCCCTCAACACAGACGCGCTGGCCAAGCACACACAGCGCCGCGCGGCTCAAGTCGAGCGCTTGCGCGAGCTGTCAAGGCCCTGGGGCGCGCGCGGCTGCCCGTGGGCGCGCGGGGCTCAGACCGTCGTCGCTGCCTTGCGGGTGGCCGCTGGCCGCCATGATCAGGCCGCCAATGATCGTCAACGTCAGCTGGTGCGCCTGCTGGCGAGCATCTCACAACAGCAGCGCGAGCTGGCCACCTTGTCCGAGCGGGCGCTGGACTGGGTTGATCTTCAGCTCACGCTCATCCCCTCCATCGATCTGGATCACCACGCGGGCTGAGCGATCCGGCAAAGTTGTCACTCAGGCGGCAAAAAATGCCTAGCGCTCACCCTCGCGCTTGGCGCCGATACAGCTCCGGTGTCAGCCCCCCGACCAGCCGCGAAACGCGCGGTAGAAGCTGGGCGCGCCTTGCTAGCCTAACATGAAGGCCATCTCATACACGGGGGAGTCGGTCGTCGTCAGCAGCTGCATCGCGCGATCACGGCGCACCTCGGCCTGCAGCGCGGCGAAGGTGAGCTGCTCCGCATGCAACCTGCGCTGGAGCGGGCGCGTCAGCTGCTCCATGTAGCGCTCCAGGTCGGCCCCATCGGGGCCGACCTCGCCTTGGCAGGGCGTGTCAAAGGCCTCGCGCGCGAAGATCAGGCTGTACTCAGGCTGATCTTCACGCAGCTTCGAACGAGGGCGACACCGCGCGGCAGGTCATGTGAGCGAACCTCCCCGCGAGGCTGCGCCGCATCGCTCAAGCTAGCTAGCTTGGGAGCGCAGCGGGCTCAGCCTCAGGCGTCATATCAAGCCCCAGCTCAGTCGCCACCAAGCAGGCGTCGGCGGTCTCGCAGCTTGAGGAGGCGCCGATGCACTGGAGCTGCGCTGAGGTGAAGGTCGCGCACTGGCTGACGCAGGCGGGCATGTCCACGGGGGCGCAGAGGGTGAGCCTGTCACAAGCTCGCTCGCAGCGCTGCTGCTCAGCCGCCGGGCTCAAGGGGTCGTCGTTCGCCGCTTGCTCCTCAGCACAGGCGAGGAGCTGGCCCGTGAACACGAGCAGGAGGGGGAGCGTGCTGGCAGAGGTCAACCTAGCCATAATCATCATCACATCAGGGGGCAGAGGGGTGAGGGGGCGCCGACGAAGACAGGGCGCGGCGCCCAGGTGACGTATCGCCACGCTTGGCGCTCAGACAAGGGGTGAGGTGATGTATTCACCCTCACGCCACACATCGCCCGCGCTTGAGCGCAGGGTGGGAGCACCCTGCGAGGAGCCGCCTCGCTTGGATGATCTCCTGTCTTTATGCGGGTTAGCGAGGCCTCTTGCGAGAGGTTGCCTGTGAGGCCGCTTGGTGTTGGCGCCGCATCGCTTAGATGAGGCTTGGCCCAAGCGCCTCTGACACCTGACTGAGGCGCGCCCTTTATGGCGCTGCCTCGACGTCTCCGGCTGCGCTCACCGAGGCCTCAGCCTCAGCCTCAGCGTCCGCTTGGGCGCGCGAGGCGCGCAGCGCGTCGAGCGTGGCGCCGTAGCGCTGCGCGATGCGGCCATGACGCGCCATGCTGGCGCTCACGCCTGCGGCGAACAGCCTCGGATCGCCGATCAGCGTCACCGACGCGCGGCTGCGCGTGATGGCCGTGTACAGCACCTCGCGCGTGAGCAAGGGCAGCGGCTCACCGGGCAGCACCAGCGCCACGTGATCGAACTCCGAGCCTTGGCTCTTGTGGACCGTCATCGCGAACGCCAGCTCCAGGCGCGCGCGAAGCCCCTCCACGGGGAACGCGCGGAACGTGTCGCCGCGCGGGAACACCGCCATGCGCGTCGGACGCCCGTCGCTCCAGACGGGCAAGATCAGGCCCTGGTCGCCGTTGAACAGCTCGCGCACATAATCATTGCGTGTCATCATGACGGGCGCGCCGGGCAAGAAGACCTCGTGCTGACGCGCGCCGAGGCGCGCGCGCAGCAGGTCCAAGCACGCCGCGTTGAGCGCGTCCACGCCGCTCACGCGCGCGCGCGTGATGGCGAGCAAGCGCGCGCGCTGCGCGCGCTCGAACAGCGCGCGCAGCCGCGCGATGGCGCTTGTGTCAGTGAACACGTCGCCGTCAAAGCCTGACAGCGGCGCGCGGGCCAGCGCCTCAAACCCCTCAGGCGGCGTCACGAGCTGCTCAAACCACCACGTGATCACCTGACGCAGCCGCTCGTGCGTGGTCGCAGGATCGAGCCCCGGCGCGGCGCCGTCGATCCAGGCCACGCCCCCCAGCGACGCGGCGTCGAGCGGCTGCGCAGGGCGACCCTGCTCAAGCTCAGCGCCGACCCAGCCGCGCGCCACCAGCTCTGGCGTAGGATCGCCCGCGCGCACGCGCCGCGCCACGCAGAGGATGTGACGGCCCGTGGGATCATCCTCGCGCATGCGCTGGCTGATGCTCAGGCGCGCCACCGCGTCGGCGCTGGCGCGGATCAGATCGCGGAACACCGCGCCCGCCTCGACCGAGGGGAGCTGATCCGCGTCACCGAGCAAGATGAGGTGCGCGTCCGGGCGCACCGCGCGCAGCAGGCGATCCATCAGCGTGAGGTCGATCATCGACGCCTCATCGACCACCACCACTTGGGCTGGCAGCGGGTGATGCTCGTGATGCTGGAACTCCTCGCTGTGCGGCAGATAACCGAGCAAGCGGTGAATGGTCTGAGGGCGAGGCAGCTTGCTGGCGAGCGCCAGATCAAGCGGGTCTGCGTCGGTTAAAGCGTCGAGCTGTAACAACAAAGCCTCTTGCATCCGGTTGGCCGCCTTGCCCGTGGGCGCGGACAGCGCCATCGCCTCCGGCGCAACCCCCAGACGCGCCAAGAGCCGCAGCACCGACACGATCACCGCCGTCTTGCCGGTGCCTGGGCCGCCTGTGATGAGCGTCATCGGCTGCGTGGCGCACGCGATGGCCGCGCGCTGCTGCTCATCGGTCAAGACCAGCGGCACGCCGCGCGGCCCCGCAGGCGGCGCGCTGAGCACGGCGGCGAGCGCCTGACCCAAGCGCGAGGTGTCGATCGAGGTCTGCTGCTGGAGCGCGCGCGCGGCCAGGGCGTCCACCAGCCGCTGCTCCTGCGACAGCGCGCGCTGATGATACAGCGCGCCCTCATCCATAATCAGCGGCCGATACTGCCCCGGCTCGCCCACGATCGCGCGCAGCTTGCCGCCATCGAGCATGGCGAGCGCGTCGCGCGCGAGCGTCTCAGGATGCCAGCCCGGCGTCATCTGCAGCGCGTCGGGGATGCACGCCGCGATCAGCCCTGGCAGCGCGTCGCGCGGCGTGCAAGTGCTGCCCTGGCGCGAGGCCACCAGCGTGGCGAGCGTCAGCACCAGCGCCGCGCGTCGCTCTGGCCCCTCAAGCCCCGGCTGCATCCGCACAAGCTCCCACGCCAGAAAGCACGTCTCCTCGCCCAGATCGAACCCCTCCAGCGCCTCCACCAGCGCCAAGACCGCCTGCGCGTCATCCAGCGCGTCATCGTGGCGCGTCGAGGGTGGCATGAAGGCCCGAAACTCCGGGCGGCTGCTCACCGTGCCTAGAGGGCTGTGTCGCTGGCGCTGGCTCATCCGGTGATCCTGGTGTCTGGCGCGCGCAGCGCCTCGTCAAACGCCACGAGCTCGTCCCAGCTCGGGCGCCAGCGCCACAAGCCCTGGCGGCTGTCATCCGACATGCCGCGCAAGAAACAATAGATGGCGCCGCCAAAGCGCGCGTCATAGTCCTGCGCGTCTTGAAGCTCCCACAGCTTGCACAGCGCCAGCGTGTAGAGCATCACCTGCGTCTGGTAGTTGCCCTCGACGTGCTGACGCAGCGATGGCGCGTCATAGCGCTCCAGCACGTCGCTCTTCCAGTCCACAAAATAAGCGCGCCCGTTCCACTCGAACACATAGTCAATGTAACCCTTGATGAACCCGCGCTGCACGCTCCACGCCCCATCGGGCGCGCCGCTCAGCGGCGGATCATCGCGCTCGGGGATCGGATACATGAACTCCAGCTCGCGCACGTTCGGCACGCACAGCCCGAGGCCGTAGATGACGCCCTCATCCAGCTCGATCGTGGCCGTGAGCGCGCGGAAGATGACCCGCTGTGACAGCGCCATGTGCTCCAACCCCACCCCATGCGCGATCATGCTCTGCTCGAACAGCCCCACCACCTGCGGATCCTCACCCCACTGATCCACATCCTCATGACGCGTCAGCGAGCTGTAGTCGAGGCGCTCCAGCACGTCGTGCAAGAACTGCCCCGTGCGCGGCCCACCCGGCAGCTCGCGCTCTCCCACCGCCGAGTCTGGCGTGCCGATCTCATCGCCCACATCGCGCGCTTGGCCGCCGTGGCCGCCAGGGGAGTAGCCGCCCTCGCGGCGCTTGAGCGAGGAGTAAGACTCGACGCGCAGCGCGGGCAGGCGACGGCCCGCGTCCTCAAGCTGCGGCGTCGGCGCGGGGATCAGCTCGGGCGGCGCTTCCCAGCTCGCCAGCGCCGTCAGATCGGGCGTCGGCGCCAGCGGCGCGGGCGCGTCGAGGCCAAAGTAAGGGATCAGATCGTGCTGGAACAGCCGCGCCAGCGCCTCATCGCGCTCGCGCTCCGCAGCCAGCGTCGCGAGGCGCCGGTTCAACACGTTGTAGGCGCGTGTAGCGAGGTTCTTGTAGATGGGCTGACCCGATACCTGAGGGATTAGGGGTAGATACAGACGCGCCTTAGCGCGCGTCAGCGCGACATACAGCAGCCGCTCATCCTCCTCGCGCCCCTGCGCCTCGACGCGCGCGCGCAGCCTCGGGCTTAGACGCTCCTCCGGCTTGAGGATGTGCAGCGCGCGCACCCGCTTGCCGTCGCCGGGCTGCTCATAATGAAAGGGCCAGAACTCTTGGGTCATGCCGCCGAACGGGAACAGGAACACGATGGCCGCCTCCAAGCCCTTGCTCTTGTGCATGGTCATGACCTGCACCGCGTCGCCCTCGGGCTCAGCGCGACGGCGCGCGTGATCCTCGGCCAAGGGGCGGCGCTTGCCTTGGGTGAAGGCGCCGCAGCGCGCCACAAGCTCTGAGAGGTCGAGGCGGCCCAGGTGGGCCTCCTCTAATAAGGCCTCAAAGAGCTGGAGCGTGGTGGCCAGCGCCTGATCGTCATCGCGCGTGAAGATCTCGCGGCGCACCAAGCCGCTGTCCTCCATGACCTGCGTGAACAGCTCCTCAAAGCGGCGCTGCCGCCCGAGCTGATGCCAGCTCAACAGCGCGCGATAGTGCGGATCGGCCTCGGTCAGATCGCGCGCGCGCTCAAGCTGATCCAGCGAGAGGCCAAAGAAGGGCGTCTCCCATGCCTTGAGCCGCTTGCTGCGATCGTGCGGATCGTCGATCGCGCGCAGCAGCGCCAAGACCTCGCCAGCGGGCGGCGTCTTGAACAGATCCTCCTGACGAAAGATCGTGTAAGGCACCCCCGCCTCGCGCAAGAACCGCTCCAAGCGCAGCTCATCGGAGCCGCTGCGCGTCAGCACGTAGATGTCGCCCGCGGTGAGGCGGCGCGTCTGGCCGTCGGCGCCAAAGAAGATCGCGCCATCATCGCTGAGCAGGCGCTGGATCTCGCTCGCCACCCAGCGCCCATAGCAGGTGTAAATGTCATCCAAGGTGGCGCTCGGCGCGGCCTCACCATCGCGCCTGCGCAGCTCGCCCATCACGATCGGGGCGACCGCTTGCCCCTGCGCGTCAGTGGCGATGAGCTTCGGGTCGCCGCAGCGCACGGGGTGCTCGTAGCAGATCGCCTCACCCGAGAAGAACGGCGCGGGCGCGCGCTGATCGAGGATCGTGTTGTAGGCGTTAATGAGGGCGGCGGTGGAGCGGAAGTTCTCGCTCAGGCGCAGCGTCGTGGCAGGCGCGATGTCGCGCGCCTCATCGCCTGCGGCCAAGACGCGGCACGCGTCGAGGTACGTATAGACGTCCGCGCCGCGCCAGCCGTAGATGGCCTGCTTCGGATCGCCGATGAGCACCAGCCTGTGTCCCTCATCGCTGTCGTGAAACAACCTGCGGAAGATGTCCCACTGCACCTCATCGGTGTCTTGAAACTCATCAATGAGCGCGTGACGGTAGCGCCGCCGCAGCGCCTGGATGAGCCACGCGCCCTGCGCGCGCGTGAGGCTGTCGCGCACCATCGTCAGCATGTCATCGAAGGTGTAGAGGCCGCTGCGCTGCTTTTCTTGCTCCAGCGCGTGCGCGATCACTGGCGAGAATTTTTGCGCGATGGCGGGCTTAAACCGCTGCATCCGCCCCACAAGCTCAAGGAAGCTCCGCTGCTCGGGCGTCTCCGGGATCACATCGCGCAGCGCGTGCTTGAGGCCGACGATCTCATCATCGGCCAACATCAAGAAGCGCGCCGGATCACGGCGCAAGATCCAGTCACGCTGCGCGCGCATGAACGCGCGCTCGCGCTCGGCGCACGGGCGCGTGTTGAGCTGACGATACAGGCCCCAGAAGTTGTCACCGTGGCGCGTGAGGCCTTGGGCGAACTCCTCCTCGCGAAAGCGCGGCCACAGCTCGCTGCCTGAGACGACGCACTGCAACAGCAGCGCGCGCAGCTCCTCCACGGAGCCCACCTCCAGCCACGCCTCCAGCCAGCGGCGCGTGTCATCCTGGCAGGCCAGCGTGCGACGCATCGCGTCGGTGAAGGCGCGCTCAAACAGCGCGGGCAGCTCCACGTGGCGCTGATCGAGCAGGCGCCGATGCGCGAACGCATACTCTGTCAGCACGCGCTGACAGAAGCCATGAATGGTGTAGATCGGCGCCACATCAAACGAGAACAGCGCCCGCTCCAAGCGCGCCTTGTCCGCCTCACCGATGAGCCAGCGCCGCTGCTCATCCTCCACCGCCTCGACGCCCTCCTCCCAAGGCGTCGCCGTGTTGAGGATGCGCGTGAGCAGCCCGCGCACGCGGGCCTTCAGCTCAGCGGTGGCGCGCTCAGTGAAGGTCACCACCAAGAGCTGCTCCAAGCGCAGCTGAGGATCGCGCAGCAGCAGGTCCACGACCAGATGCTCCAGCGTGTAGGTCTTGCCCGTGCCCGCGCTGGCCTCAATGATCACGTGCCCCTGGGCGGGCAAGCCGCGCAGGATCTCAGGGCGCGGATAGCTGTAAGTGCGAGCGGTGAGCACGGCCGTATCTCGTGGGCGAGCGGCGCGTCACGCGCCTAGAGGGTGAGGGTGCCTCGCGTGGGCGTGAAGTCAAGCGCCGAGACGGCGCCAAGGATCGTCATGCGACCACGCCACGCGCGCATCCCCCCATTATCGGCCCCACGCGCCGCGATGATGCGCGTCAACACACCCGCACCCTCGCCGCGCGCAGGCTCGACGCCACGCGCGGCCAATGTTGTCCCAAAAGACGGTGTTGCACAATACGTGCAACATGCTTATATTGAACAACAGCGATGCCAAATGATGTTCAAATCTAACCTCTTGGCCAAGACATGCCCCATGAGACGCGCAGACGATAAGCTCATCAATCACACAGCCCGGATCATCCAGGAGCGGCTGCCTCCAGACTGGCGCGCCGCGCTCACCATCGCGCCAGACCAGCCCCCCAAGCTGATCATCAAGCCCAAGCGCGGGCGCGCAGGGGAGCTCTCTGTGACCGCGCTCTCACAGCCTGACCCGCGCATGGTCGCAGCCCTCCCCGAGGGGAGAGGCCAGCTCGTGACAGCGCGCTACCTCTCCCCGAACGTCAGGCAAATCCTCGCGGCGCGCGATACCAGCTATGTCGATGAGACTGGCAACGTGCGGCTGATCCTTGATGAGCCAGGGCTGTTCGTGGTGACCTCGGGGGCCAGCGCGAACCCTTGGCCGCCCGCGCGCCGATTCACCTTGCAAGGCGACAAAGCGGGCCAAGTCGTGTGCGCGCTCGCACAAGCGGCGCTGCCGCTGGGGGTGCGAGAGCTCGCCGATAGGGCCTGCGCCGATGCAGGCTATGTGTCGCGGCTGCTCGGCATGCTCGATCGCGAAGCGATCGTCGATCGCACGAAGCGAGGCCAAGTCGCGCGCGTGGACTGGCGCAAGCTGCTGCTGCGCTGGGCAGAAGACGCGCCCCTTGAACGACGCGCTCAAGTGACCGCGTGGATTGACCCGCGCGGCTTAGGACACCTCTGGAAGAGCCTTCAGCTCGCCACTATCCGCTATGCGATCACAGGCAGCGCGGCGGCCGCGCGCCTCGCCACGGTCGCCCCCACACGGCTCGCCACACTCTACACCGAGGATGCCGAGGCGGCCGCGCGCGCGTTGGGCTTGAAGCCCGCTCAAGCGGGCGCTAACGTGCTGCTATTACAGAGTGATGATGAGGCGGTCTTCGCCAGCGCGCGGTGTCATGAGGGGCTGCGCTACGCCAGCCTGCCACGCGTCATCGTGGATCTGCTCACAGGCCCAGGGCGCTCGCCAGCGGAAGGCGAAGCCTTGATGGATTGGATGACTGAAGCTGAGGAGAGCTGGCGTGGATGAGCTGTATATTATCGCGCGACGCGTCCTGCTTGACGCGCTCGACGCGCTCGACGCGCTCGAACCACCTCGCCGCAAGTGAGCAGCTCGCCTGGACAATCCCCGCATAAAATCTAACGCATCGGCGCACCGCTCAGGAGGTCGCGTGTGAGCGGTGCGCTTTATCAGGCGCGACGCATCGCTCAAAAGTGCGAGAGGCACAAGCGGCCATCCATCCTCACTGGGACAAATCGAAGCGCCAACGCGACCGGGAGGTCGCGTCTACATGGGCGGTGTAAGCGTCAACCTCTCCTCCTGAGCGCTGCATCGCTTGAATTAGGCAGGCTCAAGTGGACCTTTGCGCTGACCGCATCCCCTTCGAGACAACGCGCGCAACCTCACGGGCGGCGCGTCATGATCTGGCGCTCGAAGTAGGGTCCATAGCGGCGCGCGATGATCTGCTCCGCGTCTTCGGGCAGCCAGAAGCGGCGCGGATCGCGCACGGGGCCAAAGTCCGCGCTGGAGGTGCGCCAGCGGTTGCCGCGCCAGCGCTCGGCGGTCGCCTCCAGCGGCGCCTGCTTCTCGATGTGCTCAAACGTCACCTCGATCGGCATGTAATACGCGTGCGCGCCGCCTAACAGGTCTGTGACCAGCCCGCGCAGGTACGTGCGCGCCTCATCCGGGTTCATCGGCTCAAACCTGCGCACACAATTCTTCACCTTAAACGGCAGCGCCTCCTCGCCGGGGTTCACGACCACCGACCAGGTGCGATGCTCGGGCAAGATGCCGCGCGCGCTCAAGAGCACGTGATCCAAGAAGCCGCGCATAAAATAGCGCGGTGACAGCGTATAGGCGCGCTGCGTCTGGTGGTTGATGAGGGAGGCGCCCTGCTCGGGCAAGATGGCGTCGGTGCGCCCGCTCAGCTCCACGCGCAGCCGACCCGCGCGCGGGCCGCGCGCGATGTCCACCTCGAAGCTCAGCGGCGCGGCGGGCTTGTCCACCCAGTCATGCTCCGCCACGCGCCCGAAGCGGTGGACCTCGATCTTAGGAAGCTCGCCAAGGCCGAGCCTGGGCAGGTTCTCTTGCCACATCGTCAAGAGGCGCAGGTGGCGCTGACGCGCCGCGCTGAAGAACGGGCCTGTGGGGATCAACCCCGCCAGCTCAAAGTAGCGGGCGCGCGCGTCGTAGACGCCCTCGAAGCTGGCCGCTTGAGGATCTTGCAGCGCGCGTGAGAGCTTCTCCCAGAAGACGTCTTGCAACAGCGTGGTGCCCGCGTGGGCGGGCGACTCGAACAGCTCATCCTCCTCCAGCAGCGCGCCCTCATCGCCCTCATCGCCCAAGCGCAGCAGCGCGCGGGCGCCGCCTTGCAGCGGACACTCCAAGAAGGCGCGCAGATCAGCGGTGGACAAACGCAGCAGCGGCGGCTCCGCCTCAAGCCCAGGCGCGCCGAGCGCGGGCATGGCGAGCAGCCCCAGGCCACCAGACAGGCGCTGCCACGAGGGCTCAGGCAGCGCCTGTGAGAGCGCGTCGAGGTCGGGGAAGCTGAGCTGGCGCGCCTCGCAGTGTGATTGAAGATCGGCGCGCAGCGCCAGCGCGCGCGCCTCGCGCCCAGCCTCCGGCTGGGCGCTCTCCGGTAGCGGCGCGGCCTGCGCGGGCGCATCAAGCGTGATCGGCGCGGGGAACAATGACGCGAAATAGCGCGGATGATAGCGGCGCGCCTCATGGCGCGTGGACCAGCGCGCCAGCACCTCATCCTCGCTGGCCGCGCCACCATCCGCATCGCGCGGCATGTAGTCTTGGCCGAGCGCGTAGAGCAGCTCGCTGATCACAGGCGACGGCGCGCGCTGCTCGCCAGAGCGAGGATCGCGATCCACATAGGAGAGGATCAGCCGCTCGCGCGCGCACAGCATCGTCTCCAAGATGGTGTAGCGCTGAATATCGCGCGGATCGACGTCAAGCGTGGCGCCGCGCGGCATGACCTCGCGCCCCTCTCGATCCAGCACAAACCTCAGATCCTCAGGGCGGCGCGCCTCCGGCTCGGGGAACTGCCCCTCACCCAAGCCCGCGATGAAGATCACCTTAAACGGCAGCGGCCTGCGCGGCAAAAGCGACGCGACCACCACACCATCAAGCAAGAACTGGCCGTGGCGCACCTCCAGCGCTTGCAGCGCGTCGCGCGCCAGCTCAAAGGC
Organism: uncultured Bradymonadales bacterium; assembly: GCA_964468515.1. GTDB lineage: Bacteria > Myxococcota_A > Bradymonadia > Bradymonadales > Bradymonadaceae > CAYXWB01. The sequence goes on from CAYXWB010000041.1 coordinate 12,904, forward strand.
GACGCGATAGCCCACGGGCCGCCCGCACAGGTCCTGATCGCGCAGGCTCGCGAGCGCGGCGCGCGCCGCTTGCAGATCATACTCATCATCGGGCTCAGCGGCCGATAAATACGCCGTGAGCAGGCGACACAAGAGGTCGGCCCAGCTCGCCAGCGGCATCCTGGCCTCACGGCAAAAGCGCGCGTCTTCGATGAGCGCGCGCGCGAGCAAGACGAGCTTGCCCGCGCTGGCGAGGCGTTGGGGGCCGACCTCGTGGGGCAGATAGTCGCGCCTTCCTACGCTGAAGACGCGCCGATCGCGGCTGCGCTGGCCCGTCATAAACGCGCCCAGCACGAGCCTGCGCAGCCCCTGATCCCAGTGAAACAGCTCATCTTCAATGTAAGTGTCGGCGTGATCGCGACGATCGGCGCCGTGCAGGATCTTGAGCGCGTCACACCAGCGCACCCAGTCCTGCGGATCAACCTGCGGCGCGCTCGCCAGCAGCGTCGGGTGCGTCAACAGCCGCAGCAGCTCTTGGCGGCGAAACTGGCCAAAGGGCAGCGACAGCAGCAGCTCGACGGCCTCCAGCGCGCGGCTCCAGCGCGTGGCGGGCATGTCGATCATGTTGAAGGGCAGCTTGCGCGTGGCCGGGAACACGGCGCGGATGTGCGTCTGGTACTGCTCCTTGAGCCGATCATTGACGAGCACGGCGATGTCCCCCGGGCGCAGCAGCGCGACGCTCGGATCATCGGCGCGCGCACGCGCGTTCTCATCGAGCATGGCCCAGATGGCGCTGGCGATGGACTCCACCTCGCGCTTGAGGCTGGGGCTCGCCAGCACGCGCACGGAGTCATCATCCTGGGCCAGCGGTGGCGGGCTGTGCGGGCGCTGCATGCGCAGCACGTCCTCTTGGAGATGATGCAAGGCGCGCACGGGCTGATCGTGACGCGCATAGCGGGCTTCGATCTCGACGTGTTGCTCAAGCAGCGTGAGCACGCGCTGATGAATCGCGCCCGCAAACCCCCACATCCGCAACACCACCGGCGCGTCCAGCTCGCCGTGCCAGAAGTCATCATCGCCGCGATAGTCCACGCCACCATCCTCGATCGACGCGCTTGAGAGCAGGCTCGGCTCCTGCGCGCTCGCGCTCTCCGCGCGCCCAAAGCGCAGATCCTCCCAGTACTCCTCGCTGGGGTTGAGGTCGTAGCCGAACAAGATGGCCTGCGTTGAGATAGCCTCAAGCACTGGGTAATCAGCGGGGCGCAGGTGCGTCATCCCGAAGATATGGGCGAGCCGTGGCAGCGGCAGGCGACCTTGCTGGATGAGTGTGGGGAGCTGTCCCAAGGTGACATAGCGGGGGCCTGGCAGGCGCGTGATGAGGCCGTCGTGAGGATCGCACATCAGCCGCCACAAGGCGCGCTGCCAGCCCTCCACAGGCGCGGCGACGGTCTGCTCGAAGAACAGCTCGCCCACGAGCCAGCCATCCAGCATGGCGGGGCGCGACGCGATGTAGTGCTCAAACAGCGAGGCGACTTGCCCCGCGAGCTGGGAGGCGCGCCGCTCGCGAAGCTCGGGCGTGTCGGGATCCTCATCGCCCAGAAAACGCAGCGCGGGGGCCAGCGCGGGATCATCGCGGGGGAGGTCGGGGTCAAGCAGCAGCTCAAGGGCCATCGCGCGCAGGCTCGGGCCATCCAGCAGGCGCAGCGGCGCGGGCTTGGCGTGCGCCAGCAGCGCGCTCAAGTGCTCGTCCAAGGTGGCGATGGCGAGGTTCGCGGCGACGCCTTGGCGGCGCGCGATCTCCAGGCGCAGGTACGCCTCCATCTGGGGGTTGGGGGCGATGAGCGTCAGGCGCTCGAAGGCGCCCAAGCCGCTGACCTTGCGGTGCGCGGCGAGCTGCGCGACGAGCTGCGCGACGAGCTGCTCGGTCTGGTTGGAGGCGAAGACATGCCACATGGCGCGATCATCCTGTGCAGCGCCCGAACGCCAGCGTCCGTGCTGGACGGGTTATCGGCCACTGTGGCACACGTGATGCTTGAAGACAAGGCGAGTGGTGCATGCGTTCAGTATCCTACGCCGCGCGAGGTGAGCTGCAAGCGCCACGCTCGCTTGGACGATCCCCGCATAAAAGCTAAGCCTGCGACGCACCGCTCGGGAGGTTGTGTGTGAGCGATGCGTCTTGCAGCGCGCGCCACATCGCTTGAGCTAGGCTTGGCCCAAGCGCGCTTGGTGGCCTGACTGGCGCAGCGGCGCGGCGCTAAACCCATAAAAAGCGAGGGTGGCGCCAAGGCTCTTAAACCTTGGCACCACCCTCGCTTTTGTCTCATCACGGGCTGAGCGTTCAGCGACGCACGGGGGTGACGGTGCGTGAGATCACGCGGGCGTTGCTCTTCTTGGTGGTCGTGGTGCGACCACGTGTGGTCGTCTTCTTAGCGTTGGTGCGACCACGGGTCGTGGTGACGGTGCGACCCGTCGTTGGGGTGTAGCGCTGCGCGCTGTGGTGGCCGCGGCTGGGGGGCGCTGCGGTGTGGTGGTGATACACGGTGGTGCGCGGCGCGACGCGACGCGCGGGCAGCGGGCGATGACGATGCACGGTGGTGTGACGCACGGTGCGCTGCTGCACCACGGGGGTCGTCTCATAGTAGGTCGTGCGCTGCGTGCGCTGGTACGGCATACACGCCACGCTTGAGAGCATCAGGGCGAAGACGAGCCCTAAGAGCGCCAAAGTCTGCTTGTTCATGATCAACCTCGCTATCAGGATGCGCGCAGGACGCGCGCTGGATTCACGCTTTATCATTCGTGAGGGGCGGCTGTTTCGTCCCTCACAACATAAGACAACAGCCACCTTACGGAAACCTTAAGGGGGGGGCATTTTTTAGATTGTCCGCAAAAACCGACAATTTAGCGCGGAAAAACCGCCGTCACGACGCCCGCTGCGCGAGCGCCTTGACCTGACGACCACGCGCAGGATAGTCAAGCGCGGCTTAGAGATAGGCCGAGTTGGACGCGCGGGCGATCTTTTTCACGCGCGGCACGCATGGTCTGGGCCGATGTGGCCGACAACAACCTCTGTACGGGTCGAGCTGGTGGCTTGTGCGTCGCGAGGACACGGCGAGGAGAGCGATGAGGCAGTTACAAGAGATGGCGAAGCGCTTGAGGGCGTGGGGGATGGGGCAGCGCGGCGCGCGCGCAACAGTGGCGCTTGGCGCGGGGCTTGTGGCCACGCTGCTGGGCGCCACGGCGCACGCGCAAGGGTTTGGCGGCGGCGGCGGCGCGCCGCTGGGGCTGATCGTGGTGATGGCGGGCTTGGCGCTGCTGCCCTTCTTGCTCATCATGACGACGAGCTTCGTCAAGGTGGCCGTGGTGTTGTCGCTGCTTCGCACCGCCATCGGCGCGCAACAAGCGCCGCCCAACCAGGTGATCACGGGCTTGGCGATCATCTTGAGCGTCTACATCATGGCGCCAGTGGGCATGGACATGTACCAAGCGGCCGAGCCTGCGGTGGCGCAGTATGAGCTGACCAAGCAGCAGCCTGAGCTGAGCGAGATGCTGGTCACAGGGCAGCAGGTGATCGCGCCGCTGTCGAACTTCTTGATGCGCCACGCCGACCCCACCGAGCGCCAGCTCTTGTATGAGCTGGCCTTGGAGCTGCGCTCGCCAGAGCAGCGCGAGTCGCTGTCGCCCGATGACATGCTCATCGCCGCGCCCGCCTTCGTGCTCACGGAGCTGAAGGAGGCGTTCACCATCGGGTTCTTGCTGTTCATCCCGTTCTTAATCGTGGACCTCGTGGTCGCCAACATCCTGCTGAGCTTGGGCATGCACATGCTCAGCCCCACGACGGTGAGCTTGCCCTTTAAGCTCTTACTGTTCGTGCTGGTGGACGGCTGGTACCTGGTGGTCAAGGGGCTGATCTTGGGCTACGTGTGAGGTCAAATCGCGATGGAAGACTATATCTTACAGGTCGCCCGCGAGGGCCTCTACTTGTCGCTGCTGGTGAGCGCGCCGCCGCTGTTCACGAGCCTCTTGGTGGGGCTCATCGTGAGCGTCTTGCAGGCCACGACGCAGATCCAGGAGCAGACGCTGACCTTCGTGCCCAAGCTGGGCGCGGTGATGGCGAGCTTGGCCATCGCGGCCCCTTGGATCGGCGCGCAGCTGGTGCGCTTTACGCAGATGGTGTTCGAAGGTTTCCCGGGGTTATTCTGAGATGTTAGCCGACCTGATCAATGACCCGTCCTGGCAGCAAGCGCTCAACCGCGCCATCCTGCTGTGGGCGCTGGTGACGGCCCGGGTGGTGCCGATCGTGCAGGTGGTGCCCTACATGGGCGGCAAGGCCTTACCTCAGACCGTCAAGCTCGGCCTGGCCGTGGCGCTCACCGCCATGATCTACCCCGCCATGGCCGCCACGGGCGCCGCCGATCAGCTCCCCGATGGGGCGCTGGCCTGGATCACGCTCTTGATCAAGGAGGTCTTGCTCGGGGTCATGTTCGGGTTCGTGGCGGGCTTGGTGTTCGAGTCCATCATCATGGCAGGGCAGCTCATCGACAACGCGCGCGGTCAGACCATGGCCACCGCGCTGGTGCCGCAGCTGCCCGAGCGCGTCAGCGTCAGCGCTGACTACATGTATCAGATGGCCGCCGTGATGTTCGTGCTCTTGGGCGGTCACCGCGTCTTCTTGGCCGCGCTCACGGGCTCCTTTGTGGCCATCCCGCCGCACGTGATCCCCGACTTCGGCCCCTCGCTTGAAGCCCTCACCCTCTCCATCCTGCGCCTGGGCGCGGACGCCATCACGCTTGGCGTCATGCTCGCCTTCCCCGTGACCGCGACCGTGCTGTTGACCGATGTGTGCTTGGCGCTGGTGAACCGCGCCGCGCCCCAGATCAACGTGTTCTTCTTAGGGATGCCGCTCAAGGCCATGATCGGGATCGCGGTGATGATGATCGCCCTGGAGGTCATGATGGGCCGCGTCATGGACGATGGGATCGACCACTTAGGCTGGCTGATACAGACGATGGACGCGCTCAGCGCGTTCAGCACCAAGTGAGCGGAGGCGCGCGATGAGCGGTGAGAAGACAGAGGAGGCCACCCCGCAGAAGCAGCGCAAAGCGCGCGAGGATGGTGACGTCTCCAAATCAGCTGAGTTCACGGGCGCGATGGTCCTCACCTTCGCCGCAGCAGCCACCTTCATCGCCGGAGGGGCCATCTGCGCCGAGCTGATGGGGCTGATGCGTCGCATGATCGCGGCGGCGACTGAGCATGAGGTCATCACCATGAACCTCATCGAGGGCATGCTCTCCGACGCCGCATCAACCTACGCGAGCGCCGTGATCCCCGTGCTCATCGCCGCGTTCGCCGCGGCCGGGTTCTTCACCTATGTGCAGATCGGCGCGCTGTTCACCATGAAGCCGCTCATCCCCGACATGAACAAGCTCAACCCCGTGCAAGGCGCCAAGAACATCATCAGCAAGGACAAGCTCGTCGATCTGGTGCGCAACGTCCTCAAGCTCAGCCTGATGGGGGTGGTGGGCTACACCTTGGTCAAGGCCGCCGTGCCAGATCTGGCCATGTCACCGCGCGCCGAGCTGGAGCTGAGCATCGGCATGATGCTCGATGTCGCCCTCAAGCTGTGCGGCGCGCTCATCGGCGGCCTGTTCGCCTTCGGCGTCGTCGACATCCTGCTGCAACGCCATCGCCACAGCAAGAAGCTGAAGATGAGCAAGGACGAGGTGCAGCGCGAGTACAAGCAGAGCGAGGGTGATCCCATGCTCAAGGGCCAGCGCAACGCCATGCACCAAGAGATCATGAACGACCCCGGCATGAGCCGCGTGCGCGACGCCGACGCTGTGGTCGTCAACCCCTCACACGTCGCCGTCGCCATCCGCTACCGCGCCGAGGAGAGCCGCGCGCCGCAGGTCATCGCCGCAGGCAAAGGGGCCGTCGCGCTGGAGATCAAGCGGCTGGCGCGGCGTGAGAACATCCCCATCGTCAAGAACATCCCGCTGGCGCGCGCGCTGGTCGAGGTGGACCTCGAAGACACCATCCCCGCTGACATGTACGAGGCCGTCGCCGAGGTCCTCACCTTCGTCTATCAGCTGCGCAAGGCCCAGTAACACAACGCTAACTCACACCGTTCTTAACCTCACTGTGCGATGCCAGGAGCCAAAACCATGACCACGACCACGACGCTGAACCCCGATGAGCTGCACACCTTGGCGAGCTTGGGCCACTTGCACCTGACGCACGAGCGCTGGGATGAGGCGCGCGCCGTGTTCGAGGGCTTGACCACGGTGGCGCCGCGCATGGCGTATGCGTGGCGCGCGCTCGGCGCCATCGCGCGTCAGCAGGGCGACGCATCACGGGCCTCACAGTACCTCAAGCACGCCGTGCAGCTTGACCCTGGCGACGCCGAGGGCCGCGTGGAGCTCGCTCAGCTCCTGCTCACCCAAGGCGATCAACAAGGCGCCTGGGAGGCGCTCGCCCCGTTACAACAAGAACTGGCCGCACAGCGCAAGCGCCCCTTGGAGGCGCTGCCCCAAGCGCTGCGACGCGCCCGCACGCTCTTGCGGCTGCGCTTTCAGCAGCGCTGAGCTGACGCGTCGCGACCGGTCGGTCCGTTTGGGGGTTGCGCGCGCAGGGTCGCTTGTCGCATGATCACGCAGACGAGAGCTTGACCCTCATCCCCCTACGGGCAGCACAGGCGCGGGCATGACAGCGACCCCAGCAGGCGACATCAGCGGCGACCTCGCCAGGCTTCGCGCCCGCATGAGCGGCCTGCGCGACCGCGACGATCAGGCCATCGCGGGCTTTGACCTCATCTTGGCGGGCCTGGATGAGGCGCTCACGCAGCTGGCCACCCGCGATGAGGACGATCCCAGCGCGCGCGCGCGCGACGCGCAGCTCAGCGTGCTCGCCCACGGCCTGCACGCGGTGCTCGACCTGTTCGATCCTGCGCCTGAGCCGACGCCCGAGCCTGCGCCCGCCGCGCGCAGCACCCCAGCCCAGGGCCTGCAACAGTTCATCAGCGCGTTTCGCAATGAGGCGCGCAAGCGTATGTCTGGCTTGTCCATCTCGATGATGGGCCTGTTCAGCCCGCGCGCCAGCCAGCAGACCTTGGAGCAGAGCGCGCACCACCTGCACGCCATCCGTGGCGGCGCGGCCATGCTCGACTTGAAGCCCGTCGCGGAGCTGAGCGGCCTGATGGAGCAGCTCATCGTGGCCATGCGCAAGGTCGCCCCCGAGGCGCGCCAGTGGCCCACCCAAGCGCTGCTCCAAGGCTATCGCCTCATCGAGCGCGCGCTGGAGGATCCGCAGGTCCACGTCGATCCGATCGAGGCCCAGCAGGTCAAGGCCGCGCTCAGCGAGTGCTTTGACACCTTATCGGTGCACTATGGCCCCGCCAGCGAGGTGTCTGAGGCCAGCGTCGAGAGCGCCCGCCAGGAGCGCGCGCTGCTCGGGATGTCCGCGCAGCATGCCGGTGGCGCGGCGCAGCCGCCGCCGCCCGCGCCGCTGGAGCAGCGCGTCTTGATCGTCGATGACGTCGAGACCATCGCGGCCAGCGTGGGGTTCGTGCTGTCGGAGCTGGATGTCCCGATGGACATCGCGCAGAACGGCCAAGAAGCGTTGCAGATGCTCCAGCAGCGCCCCTACTCGCTGGTCATCAGCGACATCGCCATGCCCCGCATGGACGGCGTCGCGCTCACCCGCGTCATCCGCACCTCCCCCCAGCTCAAAGACATCCCCGTCATCTTGCTCACCGCGCTCGATCACCCCACCGAGCGCGACGCGGGCATTGAGGCTGGGGCCAACGACTACATCATTAAGGGCTCGATCGGCGGCGGTGAGCTGGTGCATCGCGTGCGCGAGCTGCTCAAGATCGCCCCCTTTGTGCCCGTCTCACCGCCGCGCCAGACGCGCGGTCAGCGCCGCGTGTTGATCGCTGAGGACGCCGAGACGGTCGCTGCGTCGATCGCGTTCGTGCTGTCGGAGGGCGACTACGACATCGTCCTCACCACCAACGGCATGGAGGCGCTCACGCGGCTTGAGCGCGAGCCGTTTGACCTGCTGATCAGCGACTGGCAGATGCCGCAGATGAGCGGCATTGAGCTGGTGCGCGCGGTGCGCGCCTCCACCATCGTGCGCCCGCTGCCCATCATCCTGCTCACCAGCTTGGCCGATGACGTGTTCCGCCAGCAGGCTTATAAGGCTGGCGCGGACACCTTCATGGTCAAGGGCGAGGTCGGCGGCGGCCTGCTGCTGGGCGTTGCCCAACAGCTCTTGCGCGACTACGATGAGCGCGCAGGCTCGCACCTCTGAGCGATGATCGCCCTCCCCCACTCGTCCTCTCCAAGAGCGTCCCCCTATGTCCTCACTCGTCCTGATCCTCGATGACAGCGAGCTGATCGTCAGCATGCTGACGATGGTGTGCCAGCAGGCGGGCTATCGCACCGTCTCGGCCCTGTCACTGGCCCAGGTCGCGCCGCTGGCCGCCGCCGAGGCGCCGCAGGTGATCTTGTCTGATCTCACGCTGCCCGACGCGCCGCAAGGCGACCCCATCAGCGCGCTGCGCGCGCTGCCGGGCCTGTCACACACCCCTATCATCCTCATCTCAGGCAAGCCCCAGGCTGAGCTAGACGCGCTGGCAGCCGCGCGCGGCTGCCAAGGCGCGCTCTCCAAGGACGCGGGCCTGCCAGGCATGATGACCCAGCTGCCCGCGCTGTTGCAAAAGATCAGCGCGGGTTGAGGCTGTGGCTGACCGATAAGAACCACTGCAAGTAGATGCCGCCGCGCGCGAGCATCAGCTCCTCATCCATGCGCTCGCTGTCGTGGATGGGGTGACGTTTTTGCGTGCCCTGCGCGCGCTCACGCTCGCGCCCCTCAAGCGCTTTGGCCTTCTGCTCATACTCGCGCAGCTCCTTGTGGACGTTGCGCAGGTTATCCAGCAGCGGGCGCATCCCCATGTGCGCCATCGGCGGCGGTGGGGCGAGCTTGACCGCGTCGGCGAGCCGGCCCAAGGCTTGGAGCATGGCCTCGCGCGCGGCGATGGCCTCGGCTGACAGCGGCGCCTTGAGCGTGCGCGTCACCGCCACCTCGCTGGCGATGAACGACGCCGCGAGCTCGCGCTCTTGGGCGGTGGCGTGATCGGTGCGCGGCTTCCAGTACGCCACCAGCTCCTCGCCATACGCGCGCAAGATGTTGTCACGCGCGAGCTGATGCGAGGGGAGCAGCTTGTTCAAGCGCGCGTCGAGCTCCGCTGCCTTGGCTGGCGCCGTGGTGTAGCCCTGCTCGACCTTGTAATAGCGCTCATAATCATCGAACAGCGCGCCCATCGGCCGCAGCGCCTCTTGCCACGCGAGCACCGCGTCTCGCGATGTGGACTTGAGCTTGGGCGCGGCCTCGTTGCACTGCTGATGCGCCACCTCGAAGCTGGTAGACATCGACATCGGCGCGACGCTCGCCACCTGGTCGAGCTTATCGGGACCAAACTTGCGCTGAAACTTGCGATAGATCGTCACGCTGTGATCGATCGGCCCCAAGATCGTGCTCATGCACACGGTCATCTCGCGCAAGCCTTGGCCCGCGCTCGCGTTCGACGCGCTCGCCTGCGCCTGCGCCACGATCGTGTTGAGGTTCAGCATCGACGGCTCCTCCTGCGTGGCGATCGCGCTCACCCCTGGCGTAGCTTGTGACGCATCGCGCGGCGCCAGCGCCCAATAGATCGCGCCCATGCTGCCGACGACGCACATGAGCCCGAGCGGGATGAGCACTAGCGCGGCCATCGCGCCGCGCTTCGCGCCGGATCGGGGCTTGGGGCCGCTGACCTCGCTGGGCAACGTGAAGGGCGCGTCGGTGACGACCTGATGCGGCGCCAGCGCGCTCGCCCCTGCGCCCGCGCGCGCATGCTGTGCGGTGGTGAGCGTGGCAGGGTTGAGCGCGCGCAGCGCGTCGCGCAGCGCCGCCGCGTCGGGGAAGCGATCCTGCGGCTCGACCTGCACCGCGCGCCAGATCACCTCGCCAAGCGGCGTGTGCTTTAACCCCTCATCCAAGCGCTGCTGCCCGCTACAATGCGCCAGCAGGTAGCCCATCGGCGTGCTGGCCTCGACCACTGGCTTGCCCGTCAGCATCTCACCCAAGATCAGGCCCATCTGGTAGACGTCGATCGCGGGGCTGACCTGCTGACGCTCGATGTACTCGGGCGCAGCATAGGCGGGCGTGCCGGTGTAGTGGTTGGTCTGCGTCAGGCGCGCCTCGCCAGGGTCTTGCGCGCGCGCGATGCCGTAGTCGAGCACCACCAGCCGCTCCTGCGCGGTGTTGGGATCAACCAAGAACAGGTTCGCGGGCTTGAGGTCTTTGTGCACGATGCCGCGCGCGTGGCCGTGGGCGAGCGCGTCGAGCGCGCCGTCAAACAGGCGCGCGGCGCGCGATGGTGACATCGGGCCGCCTGTCTCCAGCGCGTGCTCTAGGTCGTGGCCGCGCAACAGCTCCATCGCGATGTAGGGCTGCTGCGTCTGCGTCACGAACCCGTAGTCAAAGATCTTCACCACGTGCGCGTGATCCAGGCTGGCCGCCAAGCGCGCCTCGCGCTCAAAGCGCGCCCGGAACGCCTGCACCTCTTGGGTGTTGCCATGCAGGTCGAGCACCTTGAGCGCGGCGCGGCGGCCAAGCTTCAGATGCTCCGCCTCGTACACCATCGCGAAGCCGCCGCGCCCCAAGAAGCGGGTGATGCGGTAGCGCTCCTCGATGAGGGTGCCCTCAGGGAGGGTCGCGTCCATAAGCTCGGTCATCGGCATCGCTCCTTGGCGGCGTCGGGCTGGGCGCTCAAGCGTGACGAGTTCACGACGAGGCGTCAAGCGCGCGACGCGCGCGTGATCGGTGTAACGCGCGCTCGCCAAGTGAGATCTTAACTAGCCTAGCTAGCAAAAAAAGCTAGCCTAGCTAATGAATTTCGCGTGCGCTCATCAATGCGCGCTCCCTCTGCCTCATGCCAAGCTCACGCTCAAGAAAAGTGATCCTCACAGTGACACATTCGCCGCGCTGCGGTGACCTCTTAGTCGTCACCCGCTTGAGAGGAGCAGCGCTCATGAGCTTGGCTCTTGACGCCGCCTATCGGCAGCTCGCCCCCATGGTCTACAAGCGCTTACAGCGCCTGCTGGGCCTGACCATCGGCGCGCGCGGCGATGTCATGGCCGCCGTCATTGATGATCCTCCAAAGGGCGTCGATCCCAGCTGCCTCATCACCGAAGCGCTCGCTTGGCGCTTTGAGCTGCCCGAGCACACCCCGACCACCATCGCCAAGCTGCCCATCAGCCCCTAAGCCGCGCGCTTGAGCGCGGTCTTCGATCCCAGACCTCTCACCTGGCGAGCGCGCGACGCGCGCTGCGACCCGCTCAGGAGCGACACCATGTTCACGACGCACCCCGCTCGCCACCGCCTCGCCACGCTCACGATGCTGGCCCTCACCTCCACCCTCTTGATGGCGCAAGCTGCCTCGGCGCAGCGCGCCGACCCAGCGCTGCCCAAGCTCACGGACGTCACCGAGCTGAACCTGCGCGAGGGCGAGTCGATGCGCTTCTGCGCAGCACAGGTGAGGCGGCTGGGCATTGAGCACAGCGCGCTCTTGCGCGCCAGCGGCGCAGCGGACACGTTCGAGCTCACGGGAGTTAAGGTTGGGCTGACCACCCTGACACTCGCCCTCGCGGACGACACCAAGCACAGCTTGTATGTGCGCGTCGCGCGCGCCACCTCCGACGCGATCATCGCCTCCGCGCTGCGCACGGGCGCCATCAAGACCTCAGCGCGCTGTCTCATGCTCGCCAAACACGAGGCCTCTGAGGTCACGCTGCGATTGACGCTCAATGAGAGCGGCGAGGTGGGGGTGGCGCGCTTGGACGCGCCCTTGAGCCTGTCGCAGCCCGTGCAGCGATGTCTGGTGGAGGAAGCTAAAAGTTGGCGCTTTCAAGTCGAGCCCAAGAGCCCCATCAGCGTCGCGCTCATCACCCTGAGCACCGCCAAGTGAGCCGACCCAGCGCCAACGCTTGAGCTGGCACCGCGCGACAACCTCGCGCGCGAGGGGCCGCGCGACCTGCATCCATGCGGGGCGCGCGGCCTTCATCGCGCGCGATGCGCTCATGCGCCGCGCACGCGAGGCATGAGAGGGCTTGTCAAAAGAAGATCCTCCCGCGACCTTGGCACGTCTCCCCGAGACCAGCCCCTCCCAGCTGATCCAAGACGAGGCCTGCCCATGCACGTTGAGCTGCGCCCACCTCCCGTGGGCAACACCCAGCTCCCGATCAAGCTCAACGGCCCTGGCACGATAGAGCGGCGCGAGGATGGCCTTCATGTCACTGGCGCCAAGGTCGTCAGCTACGGCCAAGGTCTGCTCTTGCTGCTCGGGATCGTCGCCATAGGCATCCCGCTTGGGCTGCTGCACGCCTTCACTGATCCGTCACAGCGCGCTGGCAGAGGGGGCAGCTCAAGCACAACCTCCCGAGCGGTGCCTCGCTGGGGCTGATGTTTGGCCAGGATCGTCCAAGCGAGGTGGTGGGATGCAGGTGGCTCAGAGCTTGGCGGCGGCCATGGCCAGGGCGATCCAGCCGACGATGAAGGCGACGCCGCCGATGGGGGTGATGGCGCCGAGCGCGCGCACGCCTGATAAGACCATCGCGTAGAGCGAGCCGCTGAACAGGAGCGTGCCGATGAGGAACGCCCAGCCCGCCACCTGCGCCGCCGTGGACTGCGTCTGAGAGAGCACCCACGCGCAGGCGATGAGCGCGACCGCGTGGGTGAGCTGGTAGCTTGAGCCGGTGGCCCAGACCTCTAACATGCGCGGCTCGACCTTCGCGCGCAGCGCGTGGGCGC
>CAYXWB010000042.1:0-25412 GCA_964468515.1 uncultured Bradymonadales bacterium
GGCGCGCCGCCCGCGCGGGGCCGAGGCGGCCCCGCGCAGCCGCCGCTATCGGGCGCCGCCTCAGCGCGCCATGAGCTGCGCGCTGTAACAGCTCAGCAGGTCTTGCTGAGAGCCCGCGCACTGCTGCACCTCCAGCGCCCAATACACCGCGGTCACCGCGAGCGCCAGCACACACCCCCACGCAGCCGCCGTGGCGAGCTGATCGCCACGGCGCGACGGCGCGCCCAAGCGGCTGCGCATCACGACAGCGAGCGCCGCGCCCGTGAGCAGCCCGCCGATGTGGGCGGCGTTGTCCATGGGCACGCTCTCCAAGAAGCCGATCCCGATGCCAAACACGAGCCAAGGCAGCATGCCGATGGTCAAGGCGCGGCTCATCGGCTCGGGCAACAGGCTGCGGTGCTTGAGCCCGAAGACGAGCAGCGCGCCGACGATCCCATAGATCGCGCCTGAGGCGCCGCCCGAGGGCACCGGGCTGAGCAGCGCGCTGGCGAGCGCGCCCACGGCGCCCGCCACGAGATAGAGCACCAGCGTGCGGCTCACGCCGTAGAGCCGCTCTATCAGCGGCGCCACCACATAGAGCCCATAGCCGTTAAAGGCCAAGTGCATGATGTCCAGGTGGACGAACAAGCTGCTGAGCGCGCGCCACCACTGCCCCGACAGCAGCGGCCCTGACAGCTTCATGCCGGTGAGCAGCGTCAGGCGCGTGGCCTGCTCGCCGGAGACCTCATCCAGGCGCGGCCCAAGCCACAGCAGACCGTGCAAGAAAGCGCCCGCCCACAGCGCGATGACCGCGACCAAGAGCGCCCAGCTCAGCCAGACGGGCGCGCCCAAGGCGCGCGCGAGCTTGACCTCGCGTGAGGACGCCTCAAGCGCGCTCTGCGCCTCGCGCTCTAACAGGTTTGACACCGCCTCAACCTCCTGTGTGAAGCGTGACAGCGCGTCACGCGAACAAGAACATCACACCGCGCGCGCACAATCCTGCTCAGACGCGGATGATCATGGCGCGCCCCTGACCAGGGCGCATCGCGCGCCGATGCAGCAGCCGCCCCAAGTAGCGCCGCGCGCTCTGAGCGGCGCCGAGCCAGCCGCCTCCGCCCACGCGCTCCGCCAAGATCGCGCTCGCGAGCTGGCAGCCCGTGCCGCGCACATCCTCGCCCACGCGCGCCAGCGGCTCAAGCCACACCGGGGCTTGACCGCGCTCAGCCCACAGGTCTTGCATCAGCGCGGGGTCTACGCCGGGCCAGTGACCGACCTTGAGCAAGACGCCCACGCGCACCAGCGCCGACAGCTGCCGCGCGGCCCCCTCCAGATCCGCCGCCGTGCGCAGCGGACGCCCCAACAGCACGCTCGCCTCAGGGATGTTCGGCGTCAGCACGTCCACATGAGGCAGGAGATGCTCGCGCAGATGATCCAGCGCGGAGCGTCGCATCAAGGGCTTGGCGCCATCACCGCTGGCCATGACAGGATCACACACCACCGGCAGCGTGGGGCGCGCGCGCAGCGCCTCGCAGACGACCTCGATCGCCTCACCCGAGGGCAACATGCCGAGCTTCACGCCCGCCACAGGCAGATCCTCAAAGATGGCGTCGAGCTGGGCGCGCAACACCTCGGCGCTGACCGCCTCATAGCCGCGCACGCCCTGCGTGTTCTGCCACACCAGCGCGGAGATCGCCGACAGGCCGTGGGCGCCGTAGTCGCGGAACACTTGCAGATCCACCGACACGCCTGAGGCGCCGCACGGGTCAGTGCCCGCGACGGTGAGCAGACAGGGTGGCAGCGAAGGGGGCGTGGCGCGCATCATGAGGATGATCCTGGAGCGCGCGGCTGGCGGCGCGCTTGTCAAGGTCATGGCAAGTCCTGCATCATCAAAGCGCGCGCGTGTCATCCGCACGCGCTGATGAGGAGGCTGTCTTGGGTGAGCGACATCACATCTACCTGATCCCTGGCTTCTTTGGGTTCTCGACGCTGGGAGGGCTGTCCTACTTTCGCCAGATCCGGGAGACGCTAGAGGATGTGTACCTGCGTCGCGGGGTGGACGTCGAGATCCATGAGGTGAAGACGCTGCCCACGGCGTCGCTGCGTCATCGCGCTCGCAAGCTGCTGTTGACCATTGAGGCGCATGGCGGCGACGCGCCCGGTGTCCACGTCCACCTGATCGGGCACTCCACGGGCGCGCTAGACGCGCGGCTTGTGGCGTGCGCGCACAGCGTGCTGGGGCTTGACGGCTTGCAAGCGCGCGTGCAGCGCAACCTGCGCACGGTGGTCAGCGTGTGCGGCGCGCACTATGGCACGCCGCTGGCGAACTTCTTTGGCACCCTCTATGGCAAGAACCTTTTATACTTCATCACCTTGCTGGTGATCGTGGGGCTGTGGCGTCGCCCCATCGTGGTGCTGGGCAGCATGTTGGGGCTGTTGGGGCGCATGAACAACCTGCTGGGGTTGGATGAGACGCTGCTGCATCAGCTCACCAACCAGCTCTTGCGCGACTTCACGCCCACGGCGGAGGCCGAGGTGCGCCAGTTCTTGCGCTCGGTGCTCGAGGATCAGGGCGTGATCATGCAGCTCACGCCCGAGGGCATGGACCTGTTCAACGCGACGACGCCCGACAACCCGGCGGTGCGCTACGTGTCGTACGCGACCGCCGCGCCGCCGCCGAGCCATGTGGTGCGCGACATCAAGCTGCGCCACGCGCTCACGCCGCTCAACCGGATCTTGTACAGCGCGCTGTGGACGGCGACCTCACGCGCGCACGCTGGTTATCCGTACCACGCGCCCGTGCGCGCTGAGGACGCCATCACGCGCCGCCCGCTGCCGTTCGCCATCACCGAGCGCACCAGCGATGGGGTCGTCCCAACGCTGAGTCAGATCTGGGGCGAGCTGCGCGGCATCGTGAGCGCCGACCACTTGGACGTGATCGGCCATTATCTGCGCGGGCCGTTCGACGCGCGCGATGGCGCCGACTGGTTTGGCTCAGGCGCGGGGTTCGATCGCGAGGCGTTCGAGTGGCTGTGGGAGGACGTCGCCGTGACCCTCATGGCGACCTCCGCGCGCTATGATAACGCGCCGCCCGCCGCTTAAGCTCGGGGCGGCGTCAGGCGCAGCAGGGTGGCGCCGCGACGCAAGATGGCCTCATCGACCCCGAGCGCGCGAAACGTCTCCAGGTTGCGCTTGATGGGGTTTGCCTCGCGCGCCAGCTCACGGCAGCGCGCCATGCCGAGCTGACGCGCGAACAGCAGCGGATGCACCGGCACGGGGAAGTCGCTCCCGAGCACCACGCGCTCGCGCGCCAGATCGCTGGCTAAGACTTTGTGGATGTAAGGAAATCTCGAAATCGAAGCCATGGCCGAGATGTCGCCATAGAGGTTCGGATGCGCGCTGAGCATGGTGAGCCAGTCGCCGAAGTCCTCAGCGAACGGGTGCGCCACGCCCGAGCCCGCGCAGTGGGCGGCGATCACGACGGCGCCCTCCTCCAGCGCGGGGATGAGCCGGCGCGGCTTGCCAAAGCTCTGATCAAGGGGCGGGACGGTGTGCTCAAACGAGGTGTGCGTCAGCAGCGGCAGGCCAAGCTCGGCCATGCGGCGCCAGAACGGGCGATAGCGCTCAAGGCCAGGATCAAAGCCTTGGCTGTTGGGCAAGAACTTGATCGCGACGGCGCCCAATTCAGCCACACGCTCAAGCTCGTCGAGGGCGTCGGCGCGCTGCGGGTTGACCGAGCAGATGGGCAACAGCAGCGGCTCACGCGCGCAGACCTCCAGGCAATAATCATTGCCCACCATCATCGAGGTGCGCTCAAGGTCGAGCTCGCCCTGGTCATCGTAGACGCCATCAAAGGCCAGCACGCCGACCCCGTCGAGGCCGCTGGTGCGCGCCAGCGCAATAAGGCGCGCGGCGTAGGCGTCGTCAAGGTCATCGAGCGGCCCCTTGCCAAGCCCGAGCGCGCGTCGCAGGATGGCGTGGGCTGGCCCCCGGCTCAGGCGCGGGCCAAGATAACAGCCGCGATCTTGGCGCGAGCCGAGCAAGTGAGCGTGGATATCAATGAGCACGGCGACCACTCCTGGCTTGGTGAAGGAACATCATGCTGATCTTGCATCCGAAGATCTATCTCGACGCGCGCGGTGAGACGAGCGACGCGCTCTTGGTGCGCCAAGGGCGCGTGGTCGCGACCGGTGAGGCCGCGCGGTCGCAGGCGAAGACGCATGAGCAGGTGTTAAGGCCTGAGGGCGCGTGCTTGTTCCCCGCGCTGATCGACGCGCATGCCCACCCGTGGGGGCTGTTTCAGCGCGCCAACACCGTCGACCTGAGCATGGCGCGATCGACCCACGGCGTCTATGCGAGGTTGCGTGAGGCCGACCCGTCGGACAGCCCCTCAGGCTGGTTGTTAGGCTTGCGCTGGGATCAGCACGCCTGGGATGACGACGAGCGGCTCGATCTGGCCGCCCTCGACGCGCTGCACCCCGGCGTGCCCATCTGCCTGACACGGGTGGATCATCACGCGGTGTGGTGCAACAGCGAGGCGCTGCGTCGCGCCGGGATCGTGGCCGCCCCAGGCGCGCGCGCGGGGATGCTGGTCGATGACGCCATGGCGCCCGTGCTGGCGGTCGTGCCCGCCGCCTCAGAAGCAGAAGACGAGGCGGTGTTCATCGCCTACATGGACAAGATGCGCGCCATGGGCGTGCGCTGCGCGCACATGGCTTGGATGAGCGTAGCGCGCGTGTCTATGGTGGAGCGGATGCGGCGCGAGGGCAGCTTGGCGATGCGGTTGGTGGGCATGATCGACGCCCACGATCCTGAGCTTGGCGCGTGGATGGAGGCCGGGCCGCGCCATGATCCGGAGGGCTGGTTCAGCGCCGCGTGTATCAAGCTCTTCTGCGATGGCGCCATGGGCTCCCGTGGCGCGTGGATGATGGAGCCCTACCTCGACGGCAGCCTGGGGCAGCCTGTCACGGGGCCTGAGGAGCTGCAAGCGCGGCTACCTGCGCTGATGGAGGCGGGCTGGCAAGTGGCCGTCCACGCCATCGGCGACGAGGCCGCCCGTCAGGTCCTGTTGGCGATGGCGCTCGCCAGCGAGGCGGCGCGCCACAGCACGCGCCCGCGCTTGGAGCACGCGCAGATCATCACGCCTGAGTCTATCCAGCAGCTGCGCGCGCTGGGGGTGCTCGCCAGCATCCAGCCCATCCATC
This sequence comes from uncultured Bradymonadales bacterium, assembly GCA_964468515.1. Lineage (GTDB taxonomy): Bacteria > Myxococcota_A > Bradymonadia > Bradymonadales > Bradymonadaceae > CAYXWB01. The sequence goes on from CAYXWB010000042.1 coordinate 5,181, forward strand.
ACTACAGCGACGCGCCTTGGGCGCATCGCGTGCTCGCGCCGCACCAGCTTGAGCGCCTCTACCGCTGGCGCGACCTGGCCGACGCCGGGGTGCGCCTCGCCGCAGGCAGCGACTATCCCATCGATGATCCTAACCCGTGGCACGGGATCGCCACGGCCATCACGCGCCGCCACGCGGGGGGCAAGACCTTCACGCCTGAGCAGGCGCTCACGCGCGAGGAGATCCTGCTGGCCTATACCGAGGGCGCGGCGTTCGCGGCGAGCTGGGAGCATCAGCAAGGGCACCTGCGCGCGGGGGCGCTGGCGGATGTGATCGCGCTCGATCACGATCCGCTGCGATGCAGCGAGCAGGCGCTGTGGGACATGCGCGCGACGCTGCTTGATCTAGAAGACGACGCGCGCTGACTGAGCGCGCGCGCGCTTTTGGCGATCACGACGCTGCGCGTGGACGTCCCCCCACAGGCGCGCTACCATGGCGCTCTCTTGACACGGGCTACCGCTGCCCCCAATGCACTCGCTGGGTGAACGCCTCATGATCTGCAAGCTCCTCCCGATCGCGCTGCTGGCCCTGATGACCTCGGGCTGCAGCCTGCTGGTGAACTTTGACGAGTGCACCCAAGACGCGGACTGCCCCGACGGCAGCTGCCAAGCGGGGTTGTGTGCGGGGCAACCAGCGTGCAGCCGACGCAGCGACTGCACAAGCCAAGGCGCCGACGCGTATTGCCTGTCAGGGCTGTGTCGCGTGATCGATCCGGCGCGCTGCGACCGGCTGAGCGACGCGTTTGAGCAAGACACCAACATCATCCCCATCGGCGCGCTGATGCCGCTGACCGGCGCCAACGGCGATCGCGGCGTCGGCACGATCGCGGGCGCTGAGCTCGCCTTGAGCGACATCAACAAGGCCGGCGGCGCGCAAGGGACGCCCTTCGGGCTGATCACCTGTGACACGCTCTACGAGCCAAGCGTCGCCTCTCAGAAGGCGGCCTACCTGCGCGACACGCTGGGCATCCGGGCGATCGTAGGCGGGTTCTCAAGCGGCGAGACGATCGCGATCGCCAATGACGTGGCTATCCCCGGGGACGTGCTCACCATCAGCCCCGCGTCGACCTCACCCGCGCTGACCAACCTCAACGATGACGGGCTGCTGTGGCGCACCATCGCCTCGGACTCGCAGCAAGCGCCCGCGATGGGGCAGCTCATCAAGAACTTGGGCCTGACGCGCGTCGCGCTGCTGTCGGTGGACAGCCTCTACGGGGATGGGTTTCGCAGCGCGCTGCTGAACTACTGGGCCAGCGAAGATCCGACCCTGATCAATGACAACACCCGCTACACCTCGGCGCGCTTCCCCGACACCGTCGACTACTCGCCCATGTTCATTGAGGGCTTGGCGGCGCCGCTGTTTGGCCCGCAGGGGCTCAAACCTCAGGCGATCATCGTGATCGGCTCAGGCAACGCGCAGGGCATCATCTCGACGATGGAGCAGGCCTATGTGAGCACGCTGCCTGAGGCCCAGCGCCCCATCTGGGTGCTGGGTGAGGCGCTCAAGTCTTCGGAGCTGCTGACGCGCACCGAAGACTTCGCGCAGGCCTGGGATCGGCTGATGGGCACGCAGATCGTGCCCGTGCAGAGCGCGCTCTACACGATCTTTAAGAACAGCTACTTGGAGGCGACCGGCCTCAACGCCGAGAGCTACATCTTCGCGGACAAGGCGCATGATGCGGCGTATCTCATCGCGCTGGCTATCGCCGTGCAGCCTAACCCGCTGCGCATCACAGGGTCGGAATTAGCGGCGGTCTTGCAGCGCTTGACTATGGGCCAAGCGATCAGCGCGGATCAGTCAGGCTTCACCCGCGCGGTGACCGCGCTCTCACGTGGCGAGTCGATCAACCTCAACGGCGTCAGCGGCGGCCTCGACTTTGATCTCGCCACGGGCGACGTGTTCTCCACCGTCTCGGGCTGGTCGATCGAGCAGACGCAAGCGTCACCGCCACAAGCGCAGTTCGTGGACGGCGACATCTTAGTCAACGTCCAGTGATCCTGCGCGATGCCCCAAGGAGCCCTCTGATGCGACGCCCCTGCTCATGCCTCATCCTGCTCGCGCTGCTGAGCGGCGCCTGTGATCGAGGCGCGCCGAGCGCGCCGCCAGTCACCGCATCAGTGGCGCCGCGCGCGGCGACCGCGCCTGTCACAGCGCCAACCTCTGCGCCTGCGACCACACCCGCGACGACGACCGCGCTGGGCGCCATCGCGCTGCCTGACGCGATCGACAAAGACCGCGTGCAGCAGCTCGTGACGCGCTGGCTGGCGGCACAAAACGACAGCGACATGGAGGCTTACCGCGCCCTCTACGCGACGCGCATGGTGGGGATCAAGCGCGCTGGCGCGCGCGTCTCCAACTACGACGCGCGCGGCTGGTTCAAGGATCGCGAGGCGATGCAAGGGCGCGGCGTCAGCGTGACGATCGAGGAGGTCGAGATCATCCCGGCGCAGGCGTCGGCGGTGGTGCGCTTTCGTCAGACCTGGGAGTCAGGCAAGTTCAAGGACGTGGGCGTCAAGCAGCTCGTCGTGGTCGCGCAAGACGATGGCGAGCTGCGCATCGCGCGTGAGGAGATGTTGAGCTCGTCGCTGCTGGCGCAGGGTGAGGTGGGCGCGCCGCCGCGCGACGCCTTCGTGCATGTGCGCCACCTCAACGGGCTGCTCGCCATTGATCTTGGTGAGGCTGGGCCCGGCTGGGGGATGGATGATGACATCACCCTCATCGTCCCCGAAGGCCAAGTCACCTCGCGCGTGGATGGGATGGCGCTGCCCGCAGAGCTCGCCGCGCTCAACACCAAGCCCTTCAAGCTCTACAGCGCCGAGCGCGAGGTCTGTCAGACGCGCGTCACCGGGTTCAAGCTCTTGAGCGATGTGGTCCCCCACTTTGGCGAGCTAGAGCATTGGCGCGAGGAGCGCTTGAGCGAGGCCCAGATCGCGCATCGCATCTATGAGCTGTCTCAAGGTCATCAGCGGCTGATCGGGGTCTTGCAGGCCGATGACAGGTGCATCAACGCGCTGTTTGGGCGCGACGCCGCGCTACCTGAGCCACACCTCTACGCGGTGAGCGCGCCCGATGAGGCGCTCACGCGGCGCTTGCTCGCCGCCTTCGCCAAGACCGATGGGTACAAGGCCGCTCAACGCGAGCACGCCGAGGGCGGCGGCGAGGGGGTCTGGTTCAACGCGCCAGCCAATCAGACGCTCGTCGCCAAGCGCGGCGATGATACGCTGCTGCTGATCGGTGAGGAGGAGTTCCAGTGCGCGCCGCACGGCAGCGCGTGGACCACCTGGCGCACCAGCTCGCCAGAGGAGCTCGCGAGCTGGCGCGAGGCGCCGGTGGCGCGCTATGACAGGCTGCCAACCATCGACGCGGTGGTCGATATTGACCTCGACGGGGTGCCCGAGCTTGTCACCAAGCATCAGGTCTTGAAGCTGATCGACGGCCTCTACACGATCGTCTTAGACGCGAGGCCGATCAGCTTCGACTGCCCCTGCTGAGCGCTGAGCGCTCAGCGCAGCAGCGCGTCGATCTGATCACGCACGACCGGCTGATGGGCGCGCAGATCGTGCCCGTGCAGAGCGCGCTCTACACGAGCTTCAAGAACAGCTACCTGGAGGCGACAGGCCTCGACGCGGAGAGCTACATCTTGCGTGAGCGGCGGCCTCGACTTCGACCTCACCACGGGGGACGTGTTCTCCACAGTCTCAGGCTGGTCGATCGAGCAGACGCAAGCGTCACCGCCGCAAGCGCAGCTCGTGGACGGTGACGTCTTGGTCAACGTCCAATGATCCTGCGCGCGCGAAGCCAGCGCAAGGAGCCCCCTGATGCGACGCCCCTGCTCATGCCTCATCCTGCTCGCGCTGCTGAGCGGCGCCTGTGATCGCGGCGCGCCGACGCCGAGCGCCGCCTCCACGCCAGCGCCACCGCGCGTGGCGCCAGCGCCCACCGCCGCCACGACGCCCGCCACCGCCTTAACGACGACCGCGCTTGGCGCGGTCGCGCTGCCCGACGCGCTCGACAAAGCTCGGGTGCAGCAGCTCGTGACGCGCTGGCTGGAGGCGCAGAACGACAGCGACATGGAGGATTACCGCGCGCTCTATGCAACGCGCATGGTCGGGGTCAAGCGCGCTGGCGCGCGCGTCTCGCACTACAACGCGTCAGGCTGGTTCAAGGATCGCGAGGTGCTGTTCAGGCGCGCGCTCGACGTGACGATCGATGAGGTGGAGATCATCGCGGCGCCGAAGTCGGCGCTGGTGCGCTTTCGCCAGAGCTGGGAGGAGGGCGAGCTCAAGCAGGTGAGCGTCAAGCAGCTGGTCGTGATCGAGCAAGATGATGGGATGTTACGCATCGCGCGTGAGGAGATGCTGAGCGAGGCGCTGATGACGCACCCTCAGGCGGGTGCGTTGTCGCGCGGCGCCTTCACGCACGTGCATCACCTCACGGGGCTGCTCGCCCTTGACCTTGGCAAAGCGGCCCCTGGCTGGCAGACGAGCGATGACGCCACGCTGCTCAACGCCCAAGGTCAGATGACGGCTCCTGTGGATGAGCTGGCGCTGCCCGCAGCGCTGCGCGCGCTCACGGAGGAGCGCTTCAAGCTCTACAGCGCCGAGCGTGAGGTGTGTGAGGTGAGCGTCACGGGGTTCAAGCTGCTGAACGACGTGATCGCGCCCAAGCGCAACCGGGTGCGGTGGCGCCAGGAGCGCATGAGCCAGGCGCAGATCGTGCAAGACCTCTATCATCTGCCTCAGAAAGATCAGCGCCTGATCGGCGTCTTGCAGCCCAATGCCAAGTGCGCCAATGCGCTGTTTGGGCGCGCCGCTGCGCTGCCTGAGCCCCACCTCTACGCCGTGAGCTCGCCCAAGGGGTCGCTGGCAAAGCGCATGCTCGCGGCCTTCGCGAAGACCGATATCTACCAAGAGGCCCAGCGCGAGCACCTGGGGGCCGACGATGAGCCCTGGCTCAACGGGCAGCCCAATCAGATGCTCGTGGCCAAGCGCGGCGATGACACGCTGCTGCTGATCGGCGAAGGGGAGTTCAAATGTGAGCCGTACACCACCGCGTGGACCACCTGGCGCACCAGCTCGCCAGATGATCTAGCGAGCTGGCGCGAGGTGCCGATGGAGCGCGATGGGGTGCTGCCGCGCATCGAGGCGGTGGTGGATCTGGACCACGACGGGGTGCTGGAGCTTGTCAGCAAGCATCAGCTGTTCAAGCAGATCGACGGCGTCTACGAGAGCGTCTCAGACAAGACGCCGATCGACTACACTTGCCCTTGCTGAGCGCTCAGCTTAGCAGCGCGTCGATCTGCTCGCGCACCACCGGGTGACGGCGTACCAGATCGAGCGTCAAGGCGGCGTGGCCCTGGGCGTAGCCGTTGCCGATGAACAGGTCCACGTCATAGCCTACGCCCTCGCTGCCGAGGGCGGCGCGCGCGAAGTCGGTGGCCATGTTGAAGAAGTAGACGCGCCCTCGCGGCGCGCATGGCAAGATGGCCGACATCTCCACCCCTGACACGTTGCAGGTGTTGACCACCAGCTCGACGCGATGACCGCCTGACATGGCGAGCACCGCGTCGAGCACGCCCACGCAGCTGCGCGCGTCGCCGCAGCGATAATCATCGAGCAGGCCGGCGGCCTTCAAGGGGGCGAGGTGGCGCTCGTGCAGGTCGAAGCCGTAGAGCTTGACGCTGTCACCCATGGCCTCGCGGGCGGCGGCCGCGCACAGCATGCCCGACTTGCCCATGCCCAAGATGAGGGCGTGCTTGGCGCCTTGGATCAGGCGCTGCGTCTGGGCGGGTGCGCCGCACACGTCCAGCGCGGAGAGCGCCACGCGCGCGGGCAGGTCGTCGGGCAGCGCCACGATGGGCGCCGAGGGCGGCAGGTACGCCACGCCGCGCACGTCGACCTGATCGGCGCTCATGCGCACCTGGGTGATGGCGTCGAGGTGCAGCGGTGTGAGGGTGAGGCTGACCAGCGACGCGACGCGCGCGCCCGGCACGATGCCCTCGGGGCCTTGATAAGCGGGGCCGACCTCGCGCACGCGCCCGATGAGCATGCCGCCCGAGCCGGTGACGGGGTTTTGCATCTTGCCGCGCGCGCTGATGATCTGCTGGATCTGCGCCGCCACCGCCGCCTCATCGTGGCCATAGGCGTCGCGCAGCTGATGGAAGCTGGCGGAGTCGACGTTGAGCGTCTCCACGTCGATCACCACCTCATTGCCAAACGCGGGGCCGCTCGCGTCAAGGCGCTGCGCCGCCTGCGGCAGCGCGCCCTGTGGCTCGATCACGCGGTGCAGCCCAAGCTCGTGATAGCCCTCTCGCCAAGTCGTCATCCTGTCCTCCAGTGTGCGTGGGTGCGGCGCGCGAGACCGCGCGAGGCGCACACTGCTACGACTGAGCGAGGCGCGTCAACCCTCACCGCTTGACGCACCCAGGCGATCGGCTCAGCGAGCGCCCTGCAGGCCGAGCAGCTTCATGACCTTCTGCAGATCCTCCCACGCGAGGCGCTTGTCCGTGGGGTTGCGCAGCAAATAGGCGGGGTGAAAGGTGGGCAGCACGGGCACGCCGCGCCAGTCGCGCCAGCGCCCGCGCAGCCGCCCCATCGGCTCCTGCGATTCAAGCAAGGTCTGCGACGCGAAGCGGCCCAGCGTGACGATGGCGCGCGGGTCGATCGTCTCCAGCTGCTTGAACAAGAACGGCGCGCAGCGGTGGATCTCATCGGGCTGCGGGTTGCGGTTCTCAGGGGGGCGACACTTGACCACGTTGCAGATGTAGACCAGCTCACGGCGAAGGCCCATGGCCTCGATCATGCGATCGAGCAGCTCGCCCGAGGCGCCCACAAACGGCAAGCCTTGCATGTCCTCATGGTAGCCTGGCCCCTCCCCCACGAACACGAGCGAGGCTTGCGGGCTGCCCTCACCGAAGACGATGTTGCGCCGCGTCTGTGACAGCTTGCAGCGCTCGCACTCCCCCAAACACTCGCGCAGAAAGCCGAGGCGCTCGCGCGCAGACAGCTTGCTCAGCTCGCGCCCGCCAGGGCGCGCGTCATCGTAGCCGGGCAGCGGCTGGGCTTGCATCCAGCCCTCGGCCAAGAAGGGGGTCGCGTCAGCGGCCTCCTCCACGCGCCCGGTGGGGATGGGCGCGGCGTTGGCGCGACGCGGCGCGTCGGGGGCTTGCTGGCGAGGGGGTGGCGCTTGCGGGCGCGCGGGCGTCGGCGCTTGGGGGCGCGCGAGCTGTGCAGGGCGCGCCGCAGGCGCGTCTGGCTGCGCAGCGACGCTGTGCGGGGCGCGCGACTCGGGCGAGGGCGTGGGCTGGGCTGGAGGTGGTTGAGGCGCTGGCGCCGCAGGCGTCTGCGCGAGCTTGCGCTGAGGGCGGCTACCGATGGTGCGCCACAGCGCCTCACCGGGCGCGGCGACCTCGACCGCGGGGGCCGCTTGGGGGGCGCGTTCGAGCGCCTGCGACAGCGCGACGGGCGCGCGCTGCTCATCGGCGCGTGGGCCAGGCGCAGCCTGCGGCTGCGTCTGGCGCGTGGGCGTGGGCGTGCCGCCGGTGAGGTTGGCGCGGATGGCGTCAAGGCGCTCGGCTTGCAGCGCCTCTCGGCGCTGCGCGAAGGCGGCGCGCTCGGGTTCGGGGGCGGGGCTCAGGCCGACGCAGCCCACCTCACGCTGCGCCTCCAGGTAGACGCGCAGGGCGTGGACGACCTCATGGAGCATCGCGCGATGAGTCATGGTGGCGACCTCGTCAGGCTTCGGCGCGCTGGGCGCGGTGGCGCGCCAGCGCGTCGGCGATGTGATGTAACAGCATGGTGGCGAGCTGGCCTTTGGGCAGCGGCCCGAGCGCGGTGGCGGGGTGCTCAGGGCGCGCGTCGAGCACGAGCACCGAGGAGCTGTCCGCGCCAAAGGCCGAGGACGCGCCGCCGATGGTGTTAGCGACGAGCAGGTGGGCGTTCTTTCGCGCGAGCTTGGCGCGGGCGCGCGACTCGACGTCATGCGACTCGGCGGCGAAGCCGACGATGAGCGGCCCGCGCTCGCGGCCTGGGCCAAAGCGCTGGCCAAGCTCGGCCAGCGTGTCTGGGGTGCGGACCATCTGCCACGCGCCGCTCATGTCAGACTTGCCGCGCTTCTGGGCGCTGGGCGCCTCAGGGCGCCAGTCGCACACGGCGGCGACCTTGATGATGAGATCGCTCTCATCAGCGCGCGCCATGATGGCGGCGTTGAGGTCTTGGGCGGAGATCACCTCGACGACCTCGACGCCGGGCGGCGGCACAAGCGCGACGGGGCCGCTGACGAGCGTGACGTGGGCGCCCATCTGGCGAGCGGCTTGGGCGATGGCGTAGCCCATCTTGCCCGTGGAGGGGTTTGAGATGAAGCGCGCGGGGTCGACGTGCTCGCGCGTGGGGCCAGCGCTCATCAGCAGGCGCACGCCCGCCAAGGCTTGAGGCGCCAGCGCGGCGTCGAGCGCGTCGAGCAAGACGGGAGGATCAGGCAGGCGCCCGGAGCCGACCTCGCGACAGGCGAGCTGGCCTGAGTCGGAGGGGACGACGTGGTAGTTGGGCAGCGCGGCGAGCGTGGCGAGGTTGCGCTGCACGAGCGGGTGCTCAAGCATCTGGGTGTTCATCGCGGGGGCGATGACCACGGGCGCGCGCGTGGCGAGCGTGACGGTGGTCAGCAGATCGGGCGCGAGGCCGCCCGCGAGCGCGCCGATGAGGTTGGCGGTGGCGGGCGCGATGAGGATGACGTCGGCCCAGCGCGCCAGGTCGATGTGCCCGATCTCGCTCTCATAGGCGAGGTTGAAGGTCTCGGTGCCGACGGGCTGCTCGGAGATGACCTGGAGGGTCATGGGGGTGATGAAGGCTTGCGCGCCGTGCGTCATGATGACGCGCACCTCATCGCCGCGCTGCTTGAGCGCGCGCACGAGCGCCGCTGATTTATAAGCGGCGATGCCGCCGCAGACACCGAGCAAGACGCGCATGGTGATGACCTTTTGAGCGGGAGAGAGGAGGGCTTCAGGCGGGCGCAGCGACGCGCACAGGCGCGTCGATGACCTCGATCTCGGGGTCAGGCCGCAGGTACTTCTCAATGACGGTGAGGACGTCGTGGCAGTCCACGAGGTTGGTGACATAGTCGAGCCGATGCGACGGGATGATGACCAGCGGGGAGAGCTTGTAGTTGGCGATCCAGCTCTCATACAGGCCATCGAGGCGGCGCAAGTACTCGGTGGGGATGTTCTGCTCCATCTGGCGCCCGCGCATGGCGATGCGCTTGCGCACGGTGCGCGTGGGGCAGCGCAGGTAGATCATCAGGTCCGGGGGGCGCACCTGCTCGCGGATCGACTCATAGAGCAGCCGATAGGTGTGGTAGTCGCGCTCAGCCATGATGCCCTGCTGGTAGAGGTTCTGCGCGAAGATCTCGGCGTCCTCCCAGATGGTGCGATCTTGGATGACGCTGTGAGGCATGGCCTCAAGCTCCAGGTGGAGCTTAAACTTGGCGGCCAAAAAGTACATCTGGCTCTCGAAGCTCCAGCGCGGCATGTCGGCGTAGAAGTCTTCGAGGTAGGGGTTGGCCTCGTTGGGCTCAAAGTAAGGCGTGATGTCATAGCGACGGCACAAGAACTCGACGAGCGAGCTCTTGCCCGCGCCGATGTTGCCGGAGACGGCGATGTAGTTGCGCACAGCCGGGGCGATGCGCGCGCGCCCGCTGCGCCCCTTGGAGCGGTCCAGCTCGATGATCTCGTCTAGGTTCTCGAAGATGTCGTCAGCCATGACGCGCTCCCTTTTGGGTGAGCCGAGCAGGCGCGTGTGGCGCGCGCGCAGAGGGGCGGGTGAACAAGCGCGTCGTCAACCGACGCGCCGCCACACACTCTTAGCAAAGGGCAGGGGCAGAGCGAAAGGGGCGCGAATGCCACACCGCTTGAGCGCCAGGCGCGCTGCGGGTAGCATCGCCCGCGCCACGGTGAATCTTGCGCGCGATGCGCGTGGTTACAAGCTGAGGCGATCAAAGCAGACCGATCCTTAAGCGGATCATCGCGGAGCGACGGATATGGCGCAGATCTTTGGCGAGGCCTTGGTGGTGGATCACCTGACGGTGGGGCCCTTTCAGACCAACGTCTATGTGGTGGGGTGCGTGAGCACGCGCCAGGGCGCGATCATCGACGCGGGGGGTGATGCGCCGGGCCTGCTGAGGTTAGCGGCCGAGCAGGGCCTGACGCTCGGGCAGCTCTGGCAGACGCACGCGCACATCGATCATGTGGGCGCGCTCAGCGAGGTGAAGCAGCAGACGGGCGCGCCGATCGCGCTGCACCCCGATGACGCGCCGCTGTACGACAGCGCGCCCCAGCAGGGCGCGTTCTTTGGCGTGCCGATCGGGCCGCTGCCGCCGGTGGACGCGTGGCTGTCTGATGGGCAGGTGCTGAGCTTGGGGGAGCTGCGCGCTCAGGTGCTGTTATTGCCAGGCCACAGCCCCGGCAGCGTGGCGTTCTACTTTGAGGCGCAGCAGGTGATGATCAGCGGCGACGTGCTGTTCCAAGGCAGCATCGGTCGCACCGATCTGCCCGGCAGCGATCAGCGCGCGATGCGCGCGTCGCTGGAGCGGCTCAAGGCCATGGACGACGCGATCGTGATCTGCTCAGGGCATGGGCCGCAGACCACGCTCGGGCGCGAGAAGCGCAGCAACCCATTCTTGACGCAGCGCTGGTGAGCGTATGCGTGTCAAATACATCACAAAAGCAAGTCAAGCTGGAAGCTAAAAGCGTGTCTCAAGCGTGATCGATGCGTATCACATGCGCATTGCCACGATGATCGCCGCCAGCACCATCGCGATGATCGTCAGCGCGCCCAGCACCACCCACGCCAGCGGCGCCTCAGCTAGCGGGGCGGGCAGCCACGCGCGCTTGCGCGACAGCGCCCCTGACTCCTCCGATGGCGAGCGCGGCTGAATCGCCGGCACATCGCGCAGCGTGGCCCGCGGCGCCGGGCCGTGGGTCAGCTGGGGGGGCTGAGGCTGCGGCGAGGGCGGGCCGAAGCCGCGCTTCGGCCCGCCCTGATGCGGGCTAGCCTGAGGCGGGCTAGCCCGCATCAGGCTAGCCTGAGGCCCGCTCGTCGCGCCAAGCGCCGAGAGCTTAGGGCGCGTCGCGTCGTGAGAGTCTGCGCCGCGCGTGCGCGCGCGCCCCGCGTCGCGTCGCACAGGCGCCGTCTGCTCCTCGGTGTCCAGCGCTGGGGTGACGCCGGGGCTGACCTGAGGCCGAGGCCGCTCCAAGGTGCGCATCACGTCGAGCCGACTCACAGGCACCGTCGAGCCCTCCTCGTCAGGCGTCATCTGCACGCGCTTATCGGCCCGTTGCAGCTCATCCAAGCGCAGCCGCGCGACCTCCATCGTGGACTCATCCGCCTCGGACGAGCCCGCCAAGAACGACAGCGGCAGCCGCTCCTCCACGGTGCGGTCATCGGCCACCAGCGTCGTCGCCTCGCCGAACGCCTCAAGCACCAGCTCGCGCGTCTTGTCCTCAGCGACCTCATCCGCCATGAGCGCGTAGCGCAGGACCTCCTCGGGCAACAGCTCCGTGATGGTCGGCTCCGCCTGTTTCACCGAGGGCGCGAGCAACATCAGCGCCTGCGTGAATTCCTTGATGCTCTGATAGCGCTGGTTGGGCTTCTTCTGGAGCGCGCGCAGGATGATCTGCTCCAGGCGCGGATCGAGCTTGGGGTTGAGCTGGCTTGGCGGCCTGGGCGGCGACTCCACCTGCGCCATCATCAGCGCGAACTCCGTCGACGCGTTAAACGGCACCTCCCCCGTGCACAGCTTGTAGAGCGAGATCCCCAGCGAGTAGATGTCCGCGCGGCCGTCGATCTTCTTGGAGCCGACGATCTGCTCAGGGCTCATATAGTGCAGCGTGCCGACGGTGGTGCCCGTGGCGGTGAGCGACTGCGCGCGGTTGAGCTTGGCCACGCCGAAGTCCATCACCTTGGGCCGCGTGGCCGCGCCGCCCACGCGCTGCATCAGGATGTTTGAGGGCTTCAAGTCGCGGTGAATAATCCCCTGGCTGTGCGCGAGCCCCAGCGCGCTCAGGATCGGCAGCATGCAGCTGAGCACTTGGCCCGTGCTCAGCACGCCCTGCTCCACCAGCATGTCCTCCAGCGTGCCGCCCTCCACATACTCCATCACGAACGCCAGCACGGGCGACTCAATGAGCGCGTAAACCCGCAAGATGTTAGGGTGATCCAGCATCATCTGGATGCGCCCCTCGTCCACAAAGCGCGCGCGCACGATCTCATTGTCCTTGTACGTCTCATACAACGACTTGACCGCCACGACCGTGCCCAGCTGGAGATCGCGGGCGCGATAGACCGAGCCCATCCCGCCCTCAGCGATCAGCTCCTCGATCTGGTAGCGGCCGCCGAGCACGAGCCCCACCCGAAGGCGTCGTCCCCCTTTGCGCTTCGTAGAAGAAGTCATAGAATGGTGATGCATCCGGCGATAATAGACCGTCATCGCGAGTCTAGCGCATCAACCAGAAAACACAACAAAACCAACCTCACCCCCTCACCCCAGCCCGCACCCTCACCGGCGCCGCGCTCACCCTCACGCTCGCCCTCACCCTGCTGGCCCTCTGGCCGAGCACACCGCCTGAGCCGCCCGACGCGCCAACCGCCCCCGCGCCGCCCCCGCGCCTGCCCTCTCATCGCTCCGCGCCATCACCTGCGCCGCCTGAGCCCGCGCCCATCGCCGCCGCGCCCGCCCCAAAGCCCGCGCCCCAAGCCGCGCAAGCCGCGCCACCGGCAGCGGCTGACGACGCGCCCGCTGCGCGCGCGCCGCTCGCTGTCGCGCCAGACGCGCCAGACGCGCCCGGCGCGCGCGCGGCGCCGGACGCGCCCCCTGTCGACGCGCCCCCCCCTGAGCCCGGCTGGGAGCTGCACCACGACGACCCTGTCAACGCTCAAGCCCTCGGCCCAGGCCGCTGGATGGCGCAGCTGCCCGAAGACGAGGCCGTCGCGCTCGACGCCGAGATCGACGACTCACCCGCCCTGGACCTCGCCGCCACCCAGGCCACCGAGCGCGCCCTCTACGCCGCCACCCGCGACCTCACCCAGCGCGCGGGCGCGCTGTGCCACGCGCACCTGCAGCGCAGCCTGCCCGGCGCGCGCGGCCAGCTCATGCTGCGCGTCTGGAGCAGCGCCGACGCGCGCGGCGCGCGCGTCGAGCAGACCCTCGTCGTCAGCGCCCTCGATGACCTCAAAGACCCCACCTTTCAGCGCTGCGTGCGCGATCAGCTCCTCAATCAGCGCCTCAACGTCAGCGGTGAGGGGCACGTCAACATCGCCTACCCGCTCTGGTTGCCCTGAGCGACGCGCGCACAACCTCGCCACAGACACCTCGCAGGGGCGCATCATAAGCAGCGATCGTCCAAGTCAGGTGGCGCGATGCGCGCCGAGCGCGTCCTGCACCTCGCGCGCCGCTTGGCGCGCGTGGCGACCCACGCCGATGATCGTGGCCGACGCGAAGCCCGTCCACTCCCCGTAGCCGACCAGCCACAACATCGGCTCGACCTTTGAGCGTGAGCCCTCTACCGCCACACGCCCGTCGGGCGCGATGACGCCCAGCGGCTCCAGGTGGGACAGCGCGGGCGTAAAGCCCGTACACCAGATGATGGCGTCGATCGCCTCCTCGTCGCCCTCGGGCCAGATGACGCCCGTGGGCGTCATCGCCACGAACATGCGACGCTCGCGCAACAAGCCCGCCGCGCGCGCCTCGCGCACGCTCGCCACCTGCACCACGTCGCCCAGCGACGCAGGCGGTGGCGGCTCATCGCCGCGCTGCATCGCCTCGAAGCGGCGCGTGGCCTGCTCGAACAGGTGGCGGCCATCAACGTGCTCGGGCAGAAAGCGCGCTGGCGAGAGCGTCACCCAGGTGGCGTCGCTCACGGGCGCCACCTCCGCCATGATCTGCGCGCCGGAGTTGCCGCCGCCGACCACCAGCACGCGCAGCCCCTCATAAGAGGCCGGGCCAGCATAGTGCGCTGAGTGGCGCTGCCGCCCCTCAAAGCGCGCACGACCCGGTATGCCGGGCTCCACGGGGGAATCCCAGGTGCCCGTCGCGCTCACCAGGGCGCGGGCGCGCCAAGGCGCGCCCGCGTCCACGTCGAGCGCGAAGCCTGAGTGAGCATCGCGGCGCACAGCCGTCACGCGCACAGGCCGCGCGATCTCGAACTTGTAGCGCGCCTCGTAAGCGGCAAGGTAAGCGAGCATCGCGTCGCGCGTCGGATAGGCTGCGCCGGGGTCGGGCATCATCCAGCCGTGCAGGCTCGACGACGAGGCCGGTGAGAACAGCCGCAGCGAGGGCCACGCGTGGCGCCACGCGGCGCCGGGGCCAGGCTGCGCGTCGAGCAGCGCCACGCTCAGGCCCGCGCGACGCAGGTGATAGGCGACCGACAGGCCCGCTTGGCCCGCACCGATGATGATCACATCGCGCGTTCGGTCCGCCATCACGCGCTCATGGGTCGGAGTTCATGGCGCGCACGATCTTCATCTGGAGCCAGTGAGGCGTGACGCCTGCGGTGAGCGCGGTGAGCTTGGCGCGCGCGCCGGGAAGCACCAGCGCGTCGCCGCGCATGAGCGCGTCGAAGCCCGCGCGCGCGACCGCCTCGCTCGTCTGCGCGCCCATGCTGAACAGGCGCGCGCGCTGCATGCCTGCGACCTCTTGAAACTCCGTCTTCACGGGGCCAGGGGAGAGGTTGGTGACGGTGACGCCGCTGCCACGAAGCTCCTCGGAGAGCGCCGCGCTGAACGAGTTCACGAACGCCTTGGACGCATAATAAGCGGCCATGCCGGGGCCGGGCTGATAACCGGCGAGCGAGCCGAGGTTCAGCACGCGCCCGCGCCCGCGCGCGACCATGCCCGGCAGCACGAGCTGCGAAAGCTCCACCAAGGCCATGAGGTTGAGCTGCATCATGGCGCTGATCGCTGCGCCATCGGCCCTCACAAAGTCGCCATACTGGCCCACCCCGGCGTTGTTCACCAGCACATCAACCTCAAGGCCGAGCCCCGTCACGCGCGCATATAAAGCGGCTGCGGCGCCCGGCAGGGCAAGATCTGCGCAGAGCGTGTGGACCTCCACGCCGTGAGCTTGGGTGAGCTTGGCCGCCATCTGCTTGAGGCGATCCATGCGCCTCGCGACCAAGATCAGCGTGTAGCCGGCTTGTGCGAACAGCGGCGCGAGCGCCTCCCCGATGCCTGCCGACGCGCCCGTGATGAGCGCGACGCCTGCGTGTGTTTGTGCCATGACGCTCCCCCCTCACTTGGTGCCAAAGAGGCGGTCGCCCGCGTCGCCTAAGCCTGGCACGATGTAGCCCTTCTCATTGAGACGCTCATCGATCGCCGCCACGAAGATCGGCACGTCGGGGTGCTCTTGTTGCAGATGCGCGATGCCCTCGGGCGCGGCCAAGAGGCACAGAAACTTGATGGAGCGCGGGTGACACGACTTGAGGCGCGTGATCGCGAGGCTGGCGGAGTGGCCCGTGGCGAGCATCGGGTCCACGACGATGGCGTCGCGCTCCTCCATCTGCTCGGGCACCTTGAAGTAGTACTCCACCGCCTCCAAGGTCTTCGGGTCGCGATACAGGCCGATGTGGGCCACGCGCGCCGACGGGATGAGCGGCAAGATGCCGTCCACAAGCCCAAGCCCCGCGCGCAGGATCGCCACCAGCGCCACTTTTTTGCCGTCGAGCACGGGCGCCTGCATCTGCGCCAGCGGCGTCTGGATCGTCTCATAGGTGAGCGGCAGATCGCGCGTCACCTCGTAGCCCATCAACAAGCTGATCTCGCTGAGCAGGCGGCGAAATCCGGCGGTGCTCGTCTCCTGACGACGCATCAGCGACAGCTTGTGCAAGATGAGCGGGTGATCGAGGACGGTCACGGTGGCGGGCGTGGACATGACAAAACCCCTGCTTGCTTGGCGCGGTGTGATGCGGATACTGGCGTCGCCACACGCGCTAAAGTTAGGCGCGTGTGGGTGTCGCCTGTGGCTATAACAGAGCGGCGCGAGACACGTCTACCTTCTGCGAGAGCGCTCTCAAGCTATGACACATCCACTCGGGCGGCTGTGGCGCCACGCGCGCGGCCATCGCCGCCAGGTCATCTGGGCCACGATCTGCTCTGTCCTCAACAAGATCTTTGATCTGGCCCCACCCGCGCTCATCGGCGCGGCGGTGGACATCGTGGTCAAGCGCGAAGACTCGCTCATCGCGCGCCTTGGCATCGTCGATGTGCAAGATCAGCTCGTCGCGCTGGCGCTGCTCACGGTCCTCATCTGGGGCCTGGAGTCGGCCTTTGAGTACATCCACCAGTGGCTGTGGCGCACGCTCGCGCAGACCATCCAGCATGAGCTTCGACTCGACGCGTATCAGCACTTGCAGACGCTCGACATGGACGCCTTTCACACCCAGAGCACGGGCGGGCTGATGGCGATCTTGAACGATGACGTCAACCAGCTAGAGCGGTTCCTCGACGCGGGCGCCAACGACCTGATCCAGGTGCTCACCACGGCGATCATCATCTCGGGCGCGTTCTTCGTGCTGGCGCCGAGCGTGGCGTGGATGGCGATGATGCCGATCCCGTTCGTGCTGTGGGGCTCGTTCAAGTTCCAGCGCCTGCTGACCTCGCGCTATCGCGACGTGCGCGAGCGCGTCGGCGCGCTCAACGGCCAGCTCTCAAACAACCTCTCGGGCATCGCCACCATCAAGAGCTTCGCCACCGAGGCCTATGAGTCCTCGCGCATCGGCCGCCTGAGCGCCGACTACATGAACGCGAATCGACGCGCCATCAAGCTCAGCTCGGCGTTCTCACCGCTGATCCGGTTTGTGATCGTGGCGGGCTTCACCGCGACCTTGATCCGAGGCGGCCAGCTCGCGCTGAGCGGAGCATTAGAGGTCGGCACCTACAGCGTGCTGGTGTTCCTCACCCAGCGCCTCTTGTGGCCGCTCACGCGCTTAGGACAAACCTTCGACACCTACCAGCGCGCCATGGCCTCGACGACGCGCGTGATGAACCTCTTGGCCACCCCGATCACCGTGCGCCCAGGCGTCAAAGACGCGCCCAAGCCCGTGGCGGGCGCGCTGCGCTTTGACGACGTGACGTTCGGCTACAGCAGCCGCGACGCGCTCTTGCGCCACTTCTCACTCGACATCCCC
Source organism: uncultured Bradymonadales bacterium (assembly GCA_964468515.1). Lineage (GTDB taxonomy): Bacteria > Myxococcota_A > Bradymonadia > Bradymonadales > Bradymonadaceae > CAYXWB01. The sequence continues at coordinate 22,390 of CAYXWB010000042.1, forward strand.
GCAGGCCAGACGCTCGGGATCGTGGGCGCCACAGGCTCAGGCAAGACCACCCTGATCAACCTCTTGTTACGCTTTTATGATCCTCAGTCGGGCAGCATCACGCTCGACGGCGCGCCCATTGACACGCTCAAGCTACAGGCGCTGCGCGGGGCGGTGGGCTTGGTGAGCCAGACAGCGTTCTTGTTCCAGGGCAGCGCGCGCGACAACATCGCGTATGGCAGCTTTGACGCGAGCGACGACGCCATCGAGGCGGCCGCCCGCGCGGCCGAGGCGCACGACTTCATCATGGCGCTGCCGCAGGGCTACGACACCCTGCTCGGAGAGCGCGGCGAGTCGCTGTCGGGCGGCCAGCGCCAGCGCCTGTCGATCGCGCGGGTGGTGCTCAAGGACCCGCCCGTGATGATCTTTGATGAGGCCACAAGCGCCGTGGACAACGAGACGGAGGCCGCGCTCCAGCGCTCGCTGGAGGCGCTCTCACGCGAGCGCACCACGATCGTGATCGCGCACAGGCTCTCGACGGTGCGGCGCGCGGATCGGATCGTGGTCTTGGATCATGGCGAGATCATCGAGGAGGGCACGCACGACAGCTTGGTGGCGCGCGGTGGCCAGTACGCGAAGCTGTGGGCGATCCAGACTGGCGAGGCGGCCTGACGCGAGCGCGTCAGCGCGGGGGGGGGGCGCCATGTTGCTTTGCACAATGGCGCCCCCGCCCCGCGCCCGCGCATCCTTCGAATAAAGCGAACTATGCTGATGAGCGCATGGGCTCAGGCGCATCGCGGATGATCGTGTCTCACTGGGGTGGCTCAGCGCGCGCGCAGGCGCCCCATCAACCGATGGAGCACAGCGGGCGGCATCCTGGGTGGCTCAGCGCGCGCGCAGGCGCCCCCTAAGCTTTGGCCTAGGCGACGCTGCGTGAGCGCGCTCACGCTTTGAGGTGCGGCGCGGTCGTGCTAGATCACGAGCCGCGCCCACCGTCTCGCGTGAGCGCGCCCCCGATGAGACGCGCCCCACGGCGCGGGAGCTGCAAGGATGACACAACGCACGCGCCGCTGCCCAAGCTGCAAGCACGCGCCGCTAGAGCACGCGCGCCACTGGCCGAGCGTGGCAGGCGGCGCATTGTTGGTGCTGCTGGGCCTGCTCGGCACGATCCCCACCTTTGGCCTGACGCTGGCGTTCTCACTGTGGGGCGTGTTCTTAATGCAGCGCCAAGCGCGCTGCCCGGCGTGCGGCTGGCGCGAGCGCCGCTAGCGGCGCGCTGCCCGACGCGCCTGTCGCTGCAAGCGACCCGCTCGCTTGGACGATCCTGGCCTCACATGTGCCTGTCCGAGGCAGCGCGCGAGAGGTTGCGCCCAGGAGCGGGCGCGCCTTGCGACCAAGCGGCGATCAATCGTCGTCATCTTCATCCGACGCCTGAGCGAGGCGCGAGGTGAGGATGTCGCGCTCGGGTGGGTCGATGCGACCGTTGCGGTTGAGGTCAGGTACGATCTGAAGGGAGTCGCGCACGCGATGCTCAAAGCGCGCGAGCAGCTCACGATGGTTGCGCTCATCAATGACGATGGGCGCTTCATCAAGGCGCGCCAGCGCGTCGGCGTCGATCCAGCTGTCGACATCCACGGCGGCGATCAGCAGCTCACCTTGCGCGCCGACGCTCAAAGCACGGCTGGTGAAGATGCGCCGCAGGCTCTTGCGCGAGGTGATGGAGAAGGCGCGCCCATCGGCCAGCTGCCCGCTGACGCTGACCGACGCGGCGGAGACGGGGGAGAGGGTGACGCGCAGCTGACAGTAGGTGCCAGGCTCAAGATCCAAGCGGGCGTTGGTGGTGGTGCCCGCGCCGCTTGCGATCAGCGTGACGGTCAAGTCTTCGAGCGCGGCGCGCTCGGAGTGAGAGGAGCAGCCGGGGCCCGAGCCACCGCCGCGCGTGGACACGGAGCGCACGCCAAGCTCGGCGCGCGTGATGGTGGCGCCGCCCGTGACCTCAAGCGCTTGGCGCGCGACGCCAGGGCGCTGCTGAGGCGCGTCGACCTCAAAGCGCATCACGGAGCCCTCCTCGGCGGGGTTGCCCACGTCGGTGCCCAAGCAGCCCCATAAGGAGAGCGCTGTGAGCCCGAGGGCGGCCGCGCGCGTCGACTTGAACAAGCTCACTCCTCACCCCCTGTGCGGTTCAATGGGAACATCTGGAGGTTGATCTGATAGACCAGCTCCGGTGACTGCTGCGCGTCGCACAGGTGCAACAGCACCTCACGAAAGGCGTGTATGCGGGCCTTCAGCTCGGGCAGGGCCTCACGCTTGATGCACACGGTCAGCGCGCTGATGTCGCGATCTTTGCTTGGGAACGCCTCGATCGAGGCGGCCGCGCGCGTCATCATCTGACGGTGGAAGTTGCCCACCGCCAGCGAGCCGACCTCATGACCTGTGGTCACGCTGGTCTGGCTGCGCTGCAGCCGCCCACCCTCATCATGGGCCACCAAGCCCAAGCCCAGCAGCACCTCCAGCGCGCGCGACACCTCAGCCGCCTTGACCGGTGGGTACAGCTCACGCGCGATCCACTCCGCGTCCTCGCGAAAGTCATGGCGCGCGGTCATCTCGCGGATCGCCGGATAATACCAGCGCGACAGGTACTCAAACATCTCCACGTCGAGCCGACGCGCGTGGCGGAACCTGCGGCTGGCGGCGATCTGCTCAAACGCCTCGTTCTTGGCTTGCGCGTCGCTGGCCTGATCAAAGGCCACCAGCGCGCGAAAGAACTCCAGCGCGTCGCCCTTGATCCCGAACGCCTGCGCCACCTGCTCCACGCCCCGATCGCTCAGGTTGCGCTCACCCTCCATCACCAGCTTGATGAAGCTTGGCGAGGTGAAGCCCGCGCGACGCGCCAAGTAGCGAAACGAGAACGCCTTCACGTGCGCCTTGCCCGCCTCATAGCTCGCCTTCAAATACCCCCGGTAGCTGAGGTGCTCATAGATGTCGGGCAACCAGTCGCTCATCTGCGCTCCAACGTATCCTTCGAGAATACGATATCGGCCTGG
>CAYXWB010000043.1:0-20446 GCA_964468515.1 uncultured Bradymonadales bacterium
CGATCGCGCTCATCGCAGCGCTCGATCTCAAGCGCCACGTCGCGGCCAAACAGCCGCGACAAGAGCGACGACAGCGGCGCGCCGCGCTGCCCCTCGCGCACGAACGACAGGTACATGTCTGCGAAGCTCAGGCGCACGAGCTTGGCGTCGAGCTGATCCACGTAAGCGTGCTCTAGGGCTGCGGCCAACGGCGCGGCCTCATAGCGCAGATGATCCACGATGTCGCGCCACACCAGGAGCGGATCGGCGCTCAGATCAAGCTCCGGCAAGGGGCGCGCGACCACCGCCTGCAGCCCTGCGGTGGGCTCATCGTCATCGTCGCCGGACTCCTCCAGCGCGGCGGCGGCTTCTGTGAGCGCAGGGCGCGGGCCGACGTGCAGCTCGGGCGGCGACGCCGGGCGATGGAAGTCATCCTCATCAATCCCATCCTCGCCGTCGGCCTCATCCTCCTGCGTGACAAAGGCGGGCGCCTGCTCAGGCGCGGCCGCTTCGCTCACTGGCGGCGCAGACGCCGCTGGCGCGACGCCCTCAGGCGTCGCGTCCTCGACGGGCGCGGGCGTCGCCACAGGTGGCGAGCTGATCACGCCTGCGGGGTGCATCGGCGGGGCGAGCGGCTCGGGGGGGTGCATGGCGGGCGGCTGAGGCGCGGGCTGGGTGAGAGGTCGCGCGGGCGGCTGCGGCGTGGGCGGCGCGGGCGCGGTGACCACGGGCGTGGGCGCCGCGGGCGCAGCCCGCGCCATCAGAGGGGTCAGCTCATGGCTTTTTTTTTTGGCCTCGTCGCCGTCGGCGTCGGGATCGTCGAGCAGCCCCTCCAGCTCGCGCAGCCGATCGACCATCAGGTCGATCGACACCAGCGGCTCCAGCGCGCACAAACGCACGAGCGTCATCTCAAACAGCAGCTTCGGATATGGGGAGCGGCTCATGTCCTGGGCGCCGCGCATCATCACGCTGAAGTAGCGGTGCAACAGCTCGTTGGGGCAGGTCGCGATCTGGCCTTGCACGATCGTCAGCTCGCTCTCAGTCAGGCCCGTCACGCGCTCAGGGTTCGCGACCACCTTGCAGACGGTCATATCGCGAAAGTGCGCCACAAGCTCGCTGGCGAACTGATGCAGGTCATAGCCATAACGATACACATCATCGAGGCACAGCAAGGCGGCCTGCGCGTCACGCGCGATCACGGCCTCGCTCACGTCGAACAGGTGCTTGCGGTTGGCCACGCCGAGGATCTGGATCACCTGCTCCTCAGTGATCTGCGATCCGGCGAAGCTGATGACCTGATCGAGCAGGCTCATGGCGTCGCGCATGCCACCTGCGGCTTGGCGCGCCAAGAGCTGCAAGGCGGCCTTGTCCGCCTGGATCTGCTCCTTCTCGCACAGGTCGATCAGGTGCTCCACGATGTCGTGCTGCACGATGCGCTTGAAGTCAAAGCGCTGGCACCGGCTCAGGATCGTCACCGGGATCTTTTGGGGCTCGGTCGTGGCGAAGATGAACTTCACGTGGCCGGGCGGCTCCTCCAAGGTCTTCAACAGCGCGTTGAAGGCCTCGGTGGTGAGCATGTGGACCTCATCAATGATGTAGATCTTGAAGCGGTCGCGGCTCGGCGCATAGCGCACGCCCTCGCGAAGCTCGCGGATCTCATTGATGCCACGGTTGGACGCGCCGTCGATCTCGAACACGTCGACTGATTGTCCCTTGCTGATCTCCTCGCACGAGGGGCACGCGTAGCAGGGCGTATCGGTGGGGCCTTGATGGCAGTTGAGCGCCTTGGCCAAGATGCGCGCCGTGGAGGTCTTGCCGACGCCGCGACCGCCAGTGAACAGGTAGGCGTGCGCGACGCGATCTTGCGCGATGGCGTTCTTGAGCGTGCGCGCCACGTGGCCTTGACCGACCACCTCTTGGAAGAACCTCGGGCGCCACTTCCTGGCGAGGACGATGTAAGCCATACCGCTGATGCCTCCTAAAGCGCGCTGTGCGAGCGATCTGTTCGCCCTGATCCTTTAGCGGATCGGCCCGCGCGCGACAACCGTCATCTGGACTGGCCGAGGCGCCCTGTGGGGGTTATCATGATGCTGTGACGATCAAACAAGCGCTTTCAAGGTGTCACCATGTTCAGTAATTTTGAGGTCGCTGGTGAGACACACGGCACGGACGCCGCACCTCGTGAGACGACCATGTGTGATCGACTGTCGCTTGAGCGCTCCCCGTGGCGCGCCATCGCCACCTTGTGGCTCACCCCACAAGAACGAGAGGATCACCACCTCATCGACAACGTGACCCAAGCGCTCGATGAGACGCACCCCTTCAACGCGCGCCACAACATCACGCCCGAGCAAGACGTGTGGTGCGTGCGCAGCGGGGTGAGCTTGGGGGAGCGCGCTGAGCCGCGCGACAACTACCAGATCGAGGCGCTGCGCTGGGGCTTGGTGCCGGCGTGGGCGCAAGGTCCGCGCGTGGGCGCGCGCCAAGCGCGCGTCAAGGCCGAGGTGCTACACCACGTCATGGCCAGCGCCGCGCGCCCCTTGGGGGCGCAGCGGGCGCTGGTGCTGGCGAGCGCCTTCTATCGATGCCCGGCGCTTGAGGCGCCCACGCGCTTTGCGGATCCTGCGCACCCCACCCTCACCTTAGCCGCGATCTGGGACACCTGGGTGAGCCCGCGCGGCGAGCTGGTGACGAGCTGCGCGCTGGTGACGGCGCCTGGCGAAGAGGGCGAGCGCTGGCCCGTGGCGTTGGAGGCCGAGCAGCGCGCCGCGTGGCTCGACCCAAGCGCCGATCTCGGCGCGCTGACGGCGATGCTGCGCGCGCAGCCCGAGCGCTGGCGCGCGCAGCAGGTGGCCCCGCTCGTGCGCGATCCGGAGCCTGTGAGCGCGTGCGCGCAGCCGCGCCAGCTGGATCTGTTCGCGGCGCAGGCCAAGGCGCAGCGCGCGCGGCTGGAGGATCACGCCACGCAGATCGCGCTGCCGTTCTTGAGCGCGGGCTGAGCGTGTGCGCGTGTTGCGTTGTGCAAAAAAGTGAGACGCCGCCAAGTCGTTTACGACTTGGCGGCGCCTCTTTAAGCTCGGGAGTGGGTCAGGAAGGACTCGAACCTTCAACCAGCGGATTAAGAGTCCGATGCTCTACCAAATTGAGCTACTGACCCGAGCGAACTGAGAGCACCATGCACCCTGCAGGATTCGAACCTGCGACCTACGGATTCGAAGTCCGGTGCTCTATCCAGCTGAGCTAAGGATGCGAGCAACCCTCAAGCAAGGGGGAGTGAGGGAGGGTGACTGACGGGACTTGAACCCGCGACCTCTGGTACCACAAACCAGCGCTCTAACCGACTGAGCTACAATCACCGTGCGAGCTAAGCGGTGCGACCTCTTTGGGAGGGTCACACCCCATCGCAGCGTTGTGGCCCTGCGATGAGAGACGGGCACTTTAAGCACCATCAGGCGACCGTGTCAAGCGCGCTGACGACCTCGTGAGAGGATTTTTTGGGGAGCGCGCCCGGCAGGGTTCGAACCTGCGACCGACGGTTTAGAAGACCGTTGCTCTATCCAGCTGAGCTACGAGCGCCCAGCATCAGCATGCTGCGATGCGAGTCGGGGTGAGAGGACTCGAACCTCCGACCTCCTGTACCCAAAACAGGCGCGCTACCAGGCTGCGCCACACCCCGTCATTTCGCATCGCAAGACGCCTCAAGCTGACCGCTGTCGTATAGATGATCTTCATCACCAAAGCAACCCATGATCTGCACGCCAGCGACAACGCGCATCTCCCCAACCGCACCTCACGCGCCGCTATTCCAAACCGCGCGAGATTATCATCGCGCTCAGGCCGCAGACCGCATGAACAGATAGACCATATAGACGCCGTAGCCCGCCACGAGCATCGCCCCCTCACCGCGCGTGATGCGAAGCCCCGAGCGCATCAGCGGCCAGATCAAGATCGCCGTCGCGAGCATCACCCACAGGTCGATCTTCACCGACGCGTCTGCAAGCGAGATGGGCATGATCACCGCCACCAGCCCGATCACCAGCGCCACGTTGAAGATGTTGCTGCCCACCACGTTGCCCACGGAGATATCGGACTCCTTGCGGCTGGCCGCCACCACGCTCGTCGCAAGCTCCGGCAAGCTCGTGCCCACGGCCACGATCGAGATCCCGATCACAAGCTCCGAGATCCCGAACGTCTTGGCGATCGTCACCGCAGATTCGACTAAGAAGTGAGCCCCCACAGCCAAGCCCGTGATGCCTAATAAGGTCAAGCCCACATCACGCGCCACCGTGGAGCGCGAGGGATCGGGCAGCTCCTCCCCTGCGGCGAGCGCCTCAGCCGCCTCCTCGGCGTCCTCTTTGGCGGCGGCGGCCGCGCCGCGCGCCGCGCTGCGCGTCTTTCTCGCGTCCTGGAGCATATAGATCACGAAGGCCGCCATGCAGATCAGCAGCAGCCCACCCTCCCAGCGCGTGATCTGGAGCGTCCCAGGCTCGGGCTCAAACACCATCGCGAACAGCACCAAGAGGCCGCTCGTGAGCAGCATGATCGGATACTCGCGCCGCAGCACACGGTGATCCACCTGGATCGGATGCACCATCGCCGCGCAGCCCAAGATCAGCGCGATGTTCGCGATGTTGCTGCCCACGATGTTGCCGACCGAGATCCCCTCCTGCTCATTATAGACGGCCAGCAGGCTCACCAGCAGCTCCGGGGCGCTGGTGCCAAAGGCCACCACAGTCAGCCCCACGATCAGCGGCGCGATGCCAAAGCGCAGCGCCAGCGAGCTTGAGCCCGAGACCAGCCACTCCGCGCCGAAGTACAGGGCCACCAAGCCCAACACAAAGAACAACAAGGTCAAGATCATCTTTCATCACGCATCGCGCCACGTCAGGCAGCGCTCAAGAGGTCACGTCCCATCAAGGCTCCCCCATACAACGCGCGCGCGCTCGACACAAGCAGCCCTCCATGAGCCACCAAAACCCCCTCACCCCCTTCTAGCATGCGCCTAAGCGCCATATCGTCTGGCGACGCACATCGCGCACTAGCCGCTGACCCTTGTGAGATCAAGCTGTGCGCAGGTTCACCTAAAGCAAACCTCGTGATGAGGCGCGCGCGCGCGGCCTGTGAGGCGCCTGCGAAAGGGCTTGTCTTGCTCCCTTGCCCGCGCTAGTGTGCCAGCCTTGATGCGCTTGAGTGAGGTGGCTTCGCTTGTGACTGTGTTGATGTGATCTTTATGACCAGCCCAATCTTTAAACGCTGGGGCTGCCCAGAGGTGGCGATGAGAGCTCTATCGCTAGGTATCGCGACACTCTTGGCCAGCGGCCTGCTCCTCGCCTGTGGCGACGATCCCGCTGAGCGTGACGCCGACGCTGCGCGCGCCGCCGCCAAAAAGAAGGGCCCTCAAGGTCAGCGCGCGCGCGATCAGAGCCTCAACCGTGAGGGCTTAGGCGTGGCCACCCTCGACCTCAACCGCGATGAGAGGGCCGATCGCTGGACCATCACCAACGGCGCAGGTCAGCTCGTGCGCGTCGAGCATGACCTCAACTTCGATGGCAACCCTGACCTGTGGCAATACTTCGACCCCCAGACCAGCAAGCTCGTCGAAGAGGAGCTTGACCTCGACTTCGACTTCCGCGTGGACCTCGTCGTCTACTACCAAGACGGCGTCCTCGCCCGCAAAGACCTCTCCCTCGCCTTTGATGGCCAGTTCACCGTCGCCAAGTTCTATGACAACCAGGGTGAGCTGCTGCGGATCGAGGAGGACAGCGACGGCGATGGCAAGATCGATCGCTGGGACTACTTCGAGGGCGGGCGGCGCGCGCGCATCGGCTGGGATGAAGACAAGGACGGGCAGCCCGACAAGTTTGACACCCTCCCCTGACGCGCCCTCCCCTCCTTCATCAGTCGGACTATGATCACCATTGAGCAGGTCTTCCTCCCCCTCGATCTCTCCAGCTCCAGTCGCGCCGCCTTGGCGATGGCACAGAGCCTCAGCGATCCTCCCCCTCGCCTCCAGCTCGCCCACGTCCTTGAGGGCTGGACCCCCACCATGCGCCGCGTCTTGTTCCCCTTCGCCGCCATGGGCGAGGATGAGGTCCAGTTTGAGCACGCCCTGACGCAAGAGGCCGGCGCGGCCCTTCAGCAACACCTCGACATCGCACGCTTTGATGACGAGCGCTGGCTGTCCGCGCCGCTCATCCGCATGGGCAACCCCAAAGAGGAGATCGCCGCGCTGCTGCGCGCCCAACCCTGCGATCTGATCGTGATGGGCGCGTGCGGCGAGCATGGCGTCGCGCCGGAGACGCTCGGGTCGATCGCGCGCTGCGTGCTGCGTCACGCCACCCAGCCGGTGCTGCTGACGCGCGATCACACGCGCCGCCCCAAGCTGCGCCACATCCTGTGCGCCGTGGACCTCTCAACGCGCAGCCACGAGGTCGTCAGCGCCGCGCTCGGCCTCGCCATCAGCACCGGCTCAAGCCTTGAGCTGATGCATGTGCTCGCCGATCCGCTGGGCGATGATCCCCACCACATGCTGCGCGGGCAGGTCAAGTTCAACCCCCAGCAGGTCCTCGATCGCTCCCGCGACAAGCTCGACGCGCTCTTTGAGCGCGCCATCGACGCGGTCGCCGTGCCGTTTGAGCACAAGAAGCGCGCCGCCCACCTGCTGCGCCAGCGCCACGTCATCGTGGGCGACGTGTCACGCGCGCTGCTTGAGCGCGCCGATGCCACCGACGCCGACCTCATCGTCGTCGGCTCGCGCGACCTGCAGCGCACCCCCGCTCCCGCCATGGGGCGCGTCTGCTGGGCGGTGGCGCATCGCAGCACCTCACATGTGCTGGTCGTGCCTATTGAGGCCGCCGCGAGCGCCCAAGAAGCTGAAGGTTGAGCGGCGCCTCTGGCTAAAAAGTGGGGGCGTGAAGCACGCTAGGCAGGATCCGGGCCGACAAATTAAGCGACCCTATGCGCCGCTGTGATGATTGATCGCTCATGCGATCAATCATAGGCTGTCGCGCTCGCTTGAGGCGGTCTAGAATCATCCACGGCGCGCGCCTGCGCTGGCGCTCGCCCTCTCGCTGAGGCTCACCTTATGCCCATCATCCCTACGCTGACCGTTGACCGCGCGCTGCTGCTCATCGCCTGCTGTGCCACGCTCATGACGGGCTGCTCAAGCTCCCTCACCAACATGACCAACGCGCGCGCTTATAAGCCCGGCGAGGTGCAGGTGGTGGTGGACTATCAGGGGACCGTGAACACCAACGTGTTGGCGGGGGTGATCGACGCCGCCGTGAGCGTGGAGGAGGAGTTCAACGAGAACAGCGATCAGCCCATCTCTGAGGAGTCCTTTCGCACCTGGCTTGACGCGGTGCTCTTGGCGGCCCTCTTTAAGCCAAGCCTCGGCCCAGAGCTGATGGTGCGCGTGGGCTTGCCAAAGGTCATCGGTGAGGGCTGGGATCTGGGCGTGCGCACGAACTTCAGCGCGCATAAGCTCGACCTGAAGACGCAGCTTTGGGCGAGCGAGGATGATCGCCAAGCGCTCTCATTCGCGCTCGGTTATGGGCGCCAGAGCGGCCTCACCAACAGCCTCGTCGAGTACGTGACGCTCACGGAGTTCAAGCGCCAAGAGATCGACCTCCAGCTGCTCTATGGCATGGAGGTCGGTGACTTCTTGCGCGTCACGCTGGCGCCGCGCGTCATCTTGGCGCGCATCTCCGCCGATCAGAAGCTGCCAAGCTGGCTCGTCGAGCGCCTGCCGCAGTCCATCAAGGATTATGATCCTAGCCAGCTGTTCCAGAGCGAGTGGTTGCAATACTACGGCGCCAACGCCGTGATTATGGTCGGCTACAAGTACGCCTTCTTGGCCTTTGATACCGGCATGTTCTACATGCACTTCAAGCCGCGCGTGATCGATCAGGAGCGCGACTTCAGCGGCGCCGCGATCTCACTGGCGCTCGGCCTGTCCTTTAACTACGAATTTTAAACCATGACGACCTCAAGCCCTCGCGCGCGCGTGCGCCAGAACGACGCAGCTCCCCCGATCGTCCCCTCCCTCGAAGGTGGCCTCAAGCAGCTGTTCGGCTTCGATCAGTTTCGCCCAGGTCAGCGCGACGTCATGGAGGCGATCTTGGGCGGCGCCAACGCCCTGGTGGTCATGCCCACCGGCAGCGGCAAGAGCCTGTGTTATCAGCTCCCCGCCTGCGCGCTTGAGGGCATCACGCTCGTCATCTCACCGCTCATCGCCCTGATGAAAGATCAGGTCGACGCTATGACTGAGCGCGGCATCCCCGCCACCCTCATCAACTCCTCCATCAGCACCCGCGAGCAGATGGACCGCCTGCGCGCCATGGAGGCTGGCGAGTACAAGATCGTCTACGTCGCCCCCGAGCGCTTTCGCAGCGGCGCGTTCTGCGAGGCCATCGCCCGCACCCCCATCGGCCTGTTCGCCATCGACGAGGCCCACTGTATCAGCCAGTGGGGTCACGACTTTCGCCCCGACTACCTGATCCTTGACAAGATCCGCGCCCAGCTCGGCAACCCACCCACCGTCGCCCTCACCGCCACCGCCACAAGCCAGGTCCAGCGCGACATCTTGCAGCAGCTCTCGCTGCCCGATGCGGATGTGTTCGTCTACGGCTTTGAGCGCCCCAACCTGTTCTTCGAGGTCCACGACACCCGCTCCAAGGCCAGCAAGACCGAGCGCGTCAACGCCCTCATCGACCACTACGATGGCGAGCCGGTGCTGATCTACTGCGCCACGCGCAAGCAGGTCGAGGAGGTGTCAGCCGACCTGGCGCAGTCGCAGCAGCAGCGCCACGAGATCGGCATGTACCACGCGGGCTTGAGCGACGGTGAGCGCGCCCGCGTGCAAGACAGCTTCATGGATGGCCGCTACGGCGTCATGGTCGCCACCAACGCCTTCGGCATGGGCGTCGATAAGTCCAACATTCGCGGCGTCATCCACTACAACGTCCCAGGCAGCATCGAGGCCTACTACCAGGAGGCCGGCCGCGCGGGCCGCGACGGCGATCCTTCGCACTGCCTGTTGCTGTTCAACTACGCCGATCGCGGCATCCACGAGTTCTTCAACGAGCAGACCTTCCCGCCACCTCACATCGTCACCGCCATCTGGGACTTCGTGAGCCGCTTCGGCGTGGGCACGCACACCTTGAGCGCCGATCAGATCGCGCAGCAGGTCAGCGCCCGACTCCCAGGGCGGCGCCTCAACAGCTGGGCTGTCGAGAGCGCCCTGCGCCTGCTCCAGCGCGCGGGTCACATGGAGTTTGGCGTGCGCGAGGGCTTCCCCTGGCTCGCCGTCCACGAGGTCGTGCGCGGCCCCGAGCTTCAGGTCGACTGGGAGTATCTGGAGCGGCGCAGCTCGGTCAACGCCGACCTGCTCTCCGATGTGGTGCGCTACGCGTCGGGGCGCGACTGTCGCCAGCTCTACCTGCTGCGCTACTTCAACAGCCGCCCCAGCTTCGAGGGCGGCTGCGGCCACTGCGACGTGTGCTGCGGCACGCCCGACTACGCCGTCAGCCAAGGCCTGCCCCCCGACCGCCAAGTCATCATCCACGAGCCCATCAACACCGTCATCCAGAAGACCCTCGCCGGGCTCGCCCGCACCCGAGGCCGCTTCGGCGCGCACATCGTGGCGGGCATGCTGCGCGGCTCGCGCAGCAAGAAGATGCAGAGCTTCAAGCTGGAGCGCCTGACCACCTATGGGATCTTGCGCTACATGACGCAGCCCGATCTGGTGGAGCTGCTCGACGTGCTGCTGCGCTACGATCTGGTCATGCGCGATGAGCACGGCTGCTTGGGGCTCACGGAGGCTGGCAGCGAGGTGATGCGCGATCCTGATCAGATGTCATCGCTCGTGCGCGCCCACATGGAGGCGTGGCTCATCCCGCACACCGCACGCCCCGCTCAGACGCGCGCGGCGCCCGCCCCCCCCGCGTCCGGAGCACCAGCGCCGCCGCCAGGCGGCGGCACCTCGCTTCGCTCAAGCGACAGCGACACCTACGCCGAGACGCTGACCATGATCCAGCAGGGCGACTCCCCGGCTGAGATCGCGCAAGCGCGCGGCGTCACGATGCAGACCGTGCTGCGCCACCTCATGGTGCTGGCCGATCGCGGCGATCGCTTCGACCTGACGCCGCACTTAGAGCCGCGCTTGCTTGAGGCGATCCGCGAGGCCGCCAAGGACTGGTCCTACGGCGACGCGCTCTCACCCGTGAAAGACGCCTCTCCGGCCTGCACCTACGACGAGCTGAAGCTGCACCTGACGCAGCTCCTGATGGAGCGCCACGCGTGAGCGAGGCGACGCGCGGCGCAGAGCTTGGCGCGCTGCTCGACGCGCGCCTCGACGCGGGCGCGATGCGCGGCCAGCGCGTCCTCATCGCCGCCCCCGACGCCACGCGCCCGCTGGATGTGCCCGCGACGATCGCGCCGCTGCTGACGCGCCTGCTCGACGCAGGCGCGCGCCCGCGCGTGATGATCGCGCTGGGGTTGCACAGGCCGATGACCGAGCGCGAGCTGGCCCCGCTGGCCGCGCTGCTGGCATCCTTGGGCGTGCCATTGATACAGCACGACGCGTCGCACCCGGGCACGATCACGCTTCGCGACGACGTGGGCCTGCTCGAAGGCCACGTCGGGACGCTGCCCGCCGCGTTTCACCCCAAGGTGGTCGAGGCCGATCATCTGATCGCGCTGGGCTTGGTGGAGCCCCATCAGTACGCGGGGTTCTCGGGCGGGGTGAAGACGCTCGCCATCGGCTGCGCCTCGGCGGCGACCATCAGCGCGATGCACGGCCTGACCTTACTGCGCGCCCCTGGCACGCGGCTAGGACAGCTAGAGGGCAACCCGTTTCAAGCGGCGCTGCGACGCAGCGCCGCGACGCTGCCCACGATCGACGCGCTCCAGCTCGTCCCTGGCCCCGCGCACACCTGGGCGGCGATGACCTACGGCCCCGCGATCGAGGCGCAGCGCGAGGCGGTCGCCCTGGCGGGCGCGTCGATGTTCGAGGCGCACCCGACGCAGTATCCTTGGGTGCACCTTCCGGTGGAGGAGGCTAAAGCGGCGAGCTTCTATCAGGCGTCGCGAGCGGCCTCGTATGTGGCGCTGGTGGCGCGCCCGATCATTGAGACGGGCGGCTGGCTGCTCATCGAGGCGCCCTGCCGCGAGGGCTTTGGCTTGGGCGCCGGAGAGCGCGCCGCCGAGGCGCTGGCACGACAGGGCATCCACGCGCTGCTCACGCAGCTGCGCGACCCCCACGCGAGCTCGCCAGCGGGCGGCGCGCAGCGCGCGCACGTCATGGCGCTGGTGAGCGAGGTCGCCCGCGTGGCCCTCATCGGCGCGCCCCCCATCGAGGCGCTGCGCGCCCTGGAGATCCCCCAGTTCGCGACCCTCACTGACGCGCAGCACACCTTGGGCCTCGATCCTGGCGCAGGCGTCAGCCTCCCCGACGTCTTCCACCGCGTCCCCACGCTCGCCATGCGCTGAAGCTGCGTTGAGATTGCGCGCGTTACATTAGCGGGCTGTCGCGGCGCCTTGATTTGACATCGGCGCGAAACCGCTGTCTTATCAAGGGAGCGCGCCCTACATGCAGGATGAGGCGCCGAAGCGCGACGCGCGTCCACCACCGAAAACATCGATAGGATCGAGGGGGAGCTTCATCATGCGCTCAACAAGTCACCCAGGCGTCAGCGCGTATCACTGCGCCCTGTTATTCGCCCTCCTCGCCAGCGTCACAGCTTGCGCAGACGAAGATGAGAGCTACGCGGCGGAGCCGCCCTTACCGATGCGAGTGCAGGTGAGCGACAGCCCAGTCAGCTATGAGGGGCGCGTCCATGTGCGTTTCTATGGCAAACAACCAGCATCAGCCCCTGATGAGCATGGTGTTACTCCTGTAGTCTCTGGCGATACACCTGAAAATGCGTTGATATGGGTGTTGATGGATCTAGGGTTGAAGAACCTAGGAGGGGATTTTCAGGCTGATGAACGACCGCTCATCAGCCTTGATATGGCGCCTGCATATTGGAGATCGCTCACTCAACAACACATTGTCGATGTGCGACGATCACCTCACTTAGTGGAAGATGGTGCGAGGGCGCATCAGTCGCTTTTCTACTCGCTAACGCCAGATCCGCCACGCACTCAGGACGAGCTTGCTGCTATTCGCGAGCGTCAGCTCACCTCAATGCAATTGCAAAATCGATCCAATCAGAACGTCGTGTTGACCCTGACGTTAGGTGACGCTATCAGTGCGCCCAATCGTATCACTGTGGAAAATGCGGAATCTGAAGCGCAGATGCACTTTACAGGGCCAATCTCACTATCCTGTTCTGTGATTCAAGGCGGACAGGTCAAATTTGATCCCAGCTGGCAGTCGCCCTTCTGCGCCCGAGTGAAGGCGGAGATGAACCTGAGCCAGTACCTCGACTGAGGTTGACCTGGGCGCCTAAGCGCACAAGCGCCAGCCTCACTTGGACGATCGCGGCGCTTCATCGCGGGCGCCTCAGTCAGTCACCGATGCTTGCAAGTGACGGCGTGACTTGGACGATCTCCGCTTAGGATCAAGGGCTGCGACGCATCGCTCAGGAGGTTGTGTGTGAGCGATGCGCTTTGATGAGGGCCGCTGCATCGCTTAAAAGTGCGAGAGGCACAGGCGACCCTCTCGCCTGACTGCGGCCAATCGAAGCGCCAAAGCGAACCTCTGCTTATACGTTCGCTTCTACCAGAGCGCTCGTAGGTGAGCGGGCCTCAGCGCGAGGGCGCTGCATCGCTTAAAAGTGGGGGAAGGCAAGGGCGCGCATCCATCCTGACTGTGGCGAATCGAGGCGCCGGTCAGGATGGATGCGCGTGTCGCGAGAAGAGGGCGCTCAGAACTTATAAGTGAAACCTGCGCCGAGGATGAGGTAGCGCTGGGCGTAGCGGCCGTTGGCGACGACGAGCGTGTAGTCGCCTTGGTCGTCGGTGGGGTTGATCTGGCGGACCTGGGAGCTTGTGATCTCGCGGTCGGGCATGTGGTAGTAGGCCGCCGCCAAGTCCAGCGCCCAATCCTCGCCAGCGTAGCTGCCGCCCAACGTGAGGACGTGCTTGGTGCTGTCGGGTAAGAAGACGCTGTAATACTCATCCGGGATCGCTGACTGCTCGAAGATGTAGCCCGCGCGTCCGCGCAGCGTCTCGGAGAAGGTGTACTCGACGCCGTTTCGCAGGGAGAAGGTGTCGCGGTAGTTCAGCGGCACCGCCAGCGGCGCGATGCGCAGATCGCCCACGCCGCGCACGTCGCGGGCGATGATGTCGTTCGGATCAATCTGGATCTGCTCGAAGGCCGACCACAGCTCATAGACGAAGGCCAGCTCGTAGTCGAACCGGCCATGCTTCACGCGCCCGCCCGCGCGCAGGATCATGGGCAGCGTGATGCCGAGCGCGAGCGTGTCGCCGTCGAGGTAGGTGTCATCGAAGGCGGGGTGAGTGGGCAGGCGCGCCTCGACCTTGGCGGCGTCGTCGCGGATGGTGACGGGCAATTGCACCGACAGCGCCGTCTCAAACAGCTCGCTCAGGCGAAACCAGACGCCAAAGTTACCCGTCGGGTTGAACGCGCTGCTCATGTTGACGCGTGTGAGGACGTCGAGGTCCGCGTCCTCGGGATCGCCGAACGCGCCCGCATAACCGGAGGTGACGCTGACGATGCCAATGTCAGCGAACAGGTTCTGCACGCCGACGCCCAAGCGCACGTTCTTGTGCGGCTGCCACGCCAGCGCCAAGTGGCTGTAGAGGACGATGGAGCCGTTGGTGTCCACCAGGGTGTAGCGCTGCGCGCCGTCCTCGGGATAGGTCTGCGGGGTGGTGTAGGGCGCGTAGAGGCCGAACGCCCAGCGCAGCTTATCGGAGCCAAACGGCAGCTTGCCGCCGACGAGCAGCTGCGGGTTGGTGAGCGGGGGCGCCTCGTTGGAGACAGGATCGTAGGTGGTGATCACCGAGCCGTCGTCGCGGGTGCGCGGCGCGCGCTGGAAGGTCGTCGAGAGGTCGATGAGCGACAGATCGACGGTGAGGGTGGTGCCTTCGAGCAGGGCGAGGTTGGCGGGGTTGTACCAGAGGCTGTTGAGGTCGCCGTCGCCGCTGACCACGAACGCGCCGCCGCGCCCCAGCGGCTTGACGCCGCGTCCGGGCAAGAACAGCCCGGCGGCGTCAGCGTTGGAGGGGGTGAGCCAGAACGCGGCGGTGAGTGAGAGCAGGGCGGCGAGCGCGACGAGGTGGCGCGAGCGGATGATCATTCGTTGGCCTCGGTGGGCTTCACGCGCATGTCCACAAGATCATAGAGCTGCTCCATGCCGTGATCGTCATCGGCCAGCCACAGCGCGGCGCGGCTCATGGCCAGGCGCCAATCCTCGCTGGTGTAGGGGGTCGTCGCGCTCGGATCCTGGCGCCAGTAATCCGCGATGATGCCGCCGACCACGACGGCTGGGGAGGTGTCACTGTCGATGGGCAGCGCTGTGGCGCGCGCGATGAACTGCACGCCCGTGCCGCGCGTGTCGGACTCAATGATGCGCGACAAGGTGAGCGCGCCGTGCGAGGTGAGCGGCAAGCGCGCGAGCGCGTCGCCGGTGTTCCAGGCGCGGTCCGGATCGAGCGCGCGCGCGAGCGCCTTGGCCAGCGGCACCCACACGCGCACCTGCGTCGAGCGCAGCACGACCTGGTAGGCCATCAGCGCCGTCTGCGCGCGCCCTTGCGGGCTGTTGGTGAGGTAGGCCAAGAGGCCATCGAGCGCGGCGCGGTTCTCGGGCTCTTCCAAGAGGTCTTCCGCGATGCGCACCAGCCCCGACACCAAGCGCGAGGACCAGCCGTCCACGAGCCAAGGATAGACGGTGTTGATGAGCCAGCCGGGCAAGTCGCCGCTGGCGCGCTCGCGCAGCGCGAAGTCGCGCACGAACTCGGCGCCGTGCACCGTGAGGGCGACCGCGCCGGGCTTGGCAAAGCGCGCTGGCTCCCCTTGAGGCCACTCGACCTGGAGCACCACGTTCAACAGGCGCTCGACAGCCAGTGAGAACTTCTCCTCGACCTCGGGGTCGGACTCCACGCGGTCGGCGATGTCGCTGAGCGCGCGCAGCGCGACGTGCAGGCGCGTGAGGTTCGAGACGGTGCGCCCGTCAGCGAGGTTGATAAAATCAGCGCCTGAGCGGGTGCGGAAGTTATCGGGGCGCGTGGCGTGGTGGAGCATCAGGCGCAGCTGCTCGTTGAGGTCGGCGCCGCGCGACTGGCGCACTTGGTTGAGCTGAAACGACAGCTCAGCCAAGCCCTCAAACAGCGAGCCCTCCGCGAAGATGGCGCGCATCATCGCCTCAAAGCTGCGCAGGTTCGCCGCGTTCGACGGCGACGGCTGGCCCGCGCTGTTGCGATAGAGGCTCGCGTCGCCGGGGTAGTGCTTGTGCAAGACGCCGAACAGGCGCAGCAGCAGATCCTCGCGGTTGTGCGTGCTGAAGGCGCGCGCGATGGGGACGACCGCGTCAATGAGCCCAGCCGCCTCGGCCTCAAACAGGCCATCCGCGAGGTGTGCGGCGAGGTTGTAGCCGTCGGCGTCGATGGGCTCGGCGAGGTCGATGACGAACCTGTTGTCATCGCTGGCGAAGCGGATGTCATCTTGTGAGAACAGGCGCGTGAGCTGATCGGGGGTGGGGTAGCGATCAAGCTGCACGCCGAACAGCTGGCTGAGCAGGCTGATGAGGCCCGCGATGTTCTGGGAGCTGATGCCAAAGGCGCTCAGCAGCGGCCCAAGCTCATTACCCGTGAACAGCTCTGGGGGCACATGCTCGGCCAGATCGAGCCTGCCTGCGGTCGCGCGAAGGAACGCCTCGGCGCCGCCAGGCAGTGAGATGAGCGGGGGCGGCAGCGGCGAGGGGCTGCCGTTGAGGCGCACCTCAGTCGTGACCATGACGTAGGGGACGCCCGTGAGCGACCACATCAGGTGCCACAGCGCCTGGAGCTGGCTGCGCGACTCGGGCGACTCAGGCGCGTTGGGGTCAAAGGGGCGCTGAAAGATCTCTTGGTTGGGGCAAGCGCGCACGCACATATAGCGCGCCTCACTGCCACCGGGAGACTGCGCCTTGCAGCTCTGGAAGCAGGCGTCATAGGCGCCACCGGGCGCGACCACGGCGCGGGTGTTCTGGTACGACAGCAGCGTGATCATGGCCTCACCGGCGCGCTTGGTCATCGGATCACCGAGCGCGTTGATGACATCGGCCCACAGCGCGGGCTCAGCCGACAGCTCATGCAGGATGGGGATCAGATCATAGGCGAGGGTCTGATTGTCGGCGAGGGCGGCGTTGGGGTGCAGATCCGACTCATCGGCGGCGCGCTCCAGCGCGACGAGCACACCCGCGAGCGCGCCGCTGGCCTGATCGAGCACGACGACCAGCTCGCGCAGCAGCTCGGGCAAACCCTCATAGGCCAGCAGATGAATCAGCGCGTAGGTCAGATCGACCAGCGGGTGTTCGGGGGCGAAGCCGCGGAAAGGGCCGCGATCATCTTCTAGGACGGTCGTCTCACCCATGATGGCGCGCGCCGCCGACAAGAAATCCACGAGCACATCTTGCGAGGAGAGCGCGGCGAACTCCTTGACCAAGAACCCCAAGCCCGTGCGTCGCAGGTCCACGTACTCAAAGATGGGGCGCTGATCGAACACAGCGCGCCCATAAATATCGCGCGTCGTGAGGCCCTCACCACGCTCGCCGAAGGCGACCATCGGCAAGGTGTCACCGATGGAGGGGATGAACTGACCTTGCGCGTCGATATCGGGCAGGCCATCGCCGTCCGCGTCGGTGAAGGGTGAGCCGATCGGCCCCACAGGGGCTGATGGCAGGCCGCGCCGATCAAAGCGGGCGACATAGAGGGGGGGCAAGCTGTCCTCAGCGGCGACCGCGTAGCGGTCGTCCTCACGCAGCAGGATGTCGCGCGTGGCCAGCGCGAGGTGACCTTCGAGGACTTGAGGTTGGACATCATCAAGCGCGTAGGCCAGGCCCCGAATCAGCTCGCTGGCGCCATCAGGCTCGTTGGGGTCAGGGGTGCCATCATCGCGAAAGCCGTCATTATCGAGCACGATGCGGGTGGCGCGCACGCCGACCTCAGACAGCTCAGGATAAGCGGCGACATAGCCGATGAAGTTCTGGCGCGCGAGCGGGCTGATGAACGCGCTGATCTCGGGGATGGTGGGCTGCGCGAGGGCGGCGGTGAGCGCGGTGTCTTGCGAGGCCTCCTCAAGCGCGAGGTGCGCCTTGCGGGTGAGGCCTGGCATGGAGCCATCCTCGACGAGCGAGAGGGTGTCGCGGAAGAACTGGTCCACATCGCGCAGGGTGGGCTCAGGGGCGGCCACGTCGACGGCCTGGACGAAGGCGGCGCGCTCGCGATCGAGCATCGCGGCGCGCTCATCGGGGCGCTCATCCGCGCGAGCGGCGTCCTTGCGCCAGATGGCGTGCAGCTCCTCGCCCAAGGTGCCGCGCTGAGGCACAGAGCGGGTGAAGTCATACTCGCGGGTGCAAGCGGAGGAGGAGAGCAGGCAGAGCGCGGTCAGTGGCAGGAGCCAGCGCGCGCGGAGCATGTGTCGCATGAGTGAGCGTCCCCGACGTGGAGCCAGCGCGCCAGTCAGCGGCCGCAACATTGAGGCAGCTTGTGCGCGTGGGGAGGGAGCGATGCGGCGATCAAAGGGTCAGCGAGATGTTGCGATCACTGCCCGCCACAGACCATCAAAAAATCGACCTGTCATCCAGCCCATGTTATCAGACAGTGTGACCGTGACTCAACGGCAACCTCGCCAGCGAGGCGCCTTAAAGTCGGTTGACCCTATGATCTTCGCTCTGGTACGTTGTGCGGCGCTCGCCGCTTGGCAGGCGGGTGAGGTCTGCGTGGCCTCCTCGCTGTGTGTGGGCGCTCACCGCTCAAGATGTTGATCCTCCCCGGGCCGCGACAGCGCATCGTGTCGGGCCAACTTGCAGGTTGTGCGATGGTGATC
Source organism: uncultured Bradymonadales bacterium (assembly GCA_964468515.1). GTDB lineage: Bacteria > Myxococcota_A > Bradymonadia > Bradymonadales > Bradymonadaceae > CAYXWB01. The sequence goes on from CAYXWB010000043.1 coordinate 17,975, forward strand.
CGACATGGCTGGCGCTCCCCTTGGCTCGTGACCGCAGCGGCGCTGCTGAGCGTAGGCTGTGAGAAGCCCGTGGTGACAGGCGCCGATCAAGCGGCGCTCGTAGGCGGCGTAGAGTTCACGCTAGGGGCTTATGACTTGCGCTTTCTGGAGCTGAGCGAGGGCGGTCAGACCTACGAGTACCCCACCCCCGTGATGGCCATCCCGCTGACCATCACGAACAAAGGCAAAGACCCGCTGCCCTACACGCCGACGCACCGCGCGCCGCAGATGGGCGAGGCGTCCACGCCGCTGCTTTATGCCGATCCTGGCCCTGAGGCGACGCTGCCTCCTGATAAGAAGTCGCCGATCAACGGCGTCATCGTGCAGAAGGGCGTGGTCACAGGGCAGATCAACCAAGCGGTCACCATCGCCCCAGGCTCAAGCGTCCAAGACCTGCTGCTGTTTGAGCAGCCGCCCGAGGGTCTCACAAGCCTCATCTTGAGCTTGCCGCCGACGATGCATCGCGGCAAGGTGCCCGCCCTATTTCGCATCGCCTATACCCCCCAAGCGCCCACAGGCCCTCGGCTCTACAAGGCTGGCGAGGCGGCTGACTTGGGCGGCGTGAGCGTGACCGTCACGGGCGCTGACACCCTCTATGTCCCCACCGAGGACACCAAGGATGGCGAAGGCTTCAGCGCTGATCCGCTGTTCCAGGTGAAGTTCACGCTCAAGAATGATCGCGCCGAGACGATCACTTACCAGCCGAATCACAAGGCTGTGGGCAGCAGCGCCATCGGCGCGCGCTTGTATGCCAGCGATGATGTGTACAAGCGCGTTCAGTTCGCCCCCAGCACCTCGCCAAAGGGGCAAGCGCGCGAGGTCCGCGTGAACATTGAGCCCGGCGAAACATTCGACGACTTCGTGCTGTTTGAGGTCCCCAGCGAGGGCGCCACGACGCTCATCCTGGAGGTGCCAGGCGCCCTGTTTGAGGGCGTCGGCAACGCGCGTGTGCAGCTCACGCACACCCCTAAGCAGCCGCCCAAGCCTGAGGCCTTGCAGCCCAAGGCCAAGCCAGCCCCCCCCGCCGACAAGTGACACACCATGGGATCGAAGAAGGACCGCGCCGCGCAGCCCAAGAAGAAGACGCCCAAGCCTGACCCCCGCTTTGGTCAGACGCTGGCGGATCAGCTGCGCGCCGCGGGCCTCAAGCCCGATCCCGCGCCTGCTCAGCGCGCCAAACCTCAGGCGCCCGCGCCGCCCGCGCGCCCGCAATCACCGCCTGAGCCCGATCCCAGCACGATGCCCGACGACGCCCTGTTCGCCCACGCCCTCGACAAGCTGGCCCCCGAGGACGTGTTTCGTGGCAAGTACGTGGGCGATGCCACGCGCCTGCCGCGCGCGCAGACCAAGCCAGCCGCGCCTCAAAAGCCCGATCCCGCCCGCGAGGCCGACGAGGCGCACGCGCGACAGCTCACTGAGCAGCTGCGCGAGGAGGCGCTCTTTGAGCGCTCCGTGGGGCCAGTCGAGGCGCTCGGCGAGCACAACAAGTATTACGTCCCCACGCCCGGGGAGCGCGCCAAGGCGCGCGCGGCTGAGCTCGCCCAGCGCACTTACACCAGCGAAGCCCCCGACGGCCTCATCACCCCCACCTTGCCCAAAGAGGGCGAGGGGCTCAATCACATCGCCGCGCTGGAGCTGTCGCAGAAGGGCCTCATCAAGCGCTACAAGCTGCACAATCGCCGCGAGCAGAGCCCCAGCGTGAACCTGCGCGAGGACACCCTCGAAGACGCGCTGCGTCAGCTTGAGCTGTTCATGCATAAGGCCTGGAAGGACAACGAGCGCTATGTGCGCGTCATCCACGGGCGCGGCGTCCACTCCGAGGCGCAGCGCCCCGTGCTCAAGCCCGCCGTGTTGCAGTGGCTTGAGGGGCCGGGCCTGCGCTATATCATCGGCTACGCCCCAGAGCTGACCAGCGAGGGCGATTACGGCAGCCTGATCATCGCCATGCGACGCAAGCCCCCGCAAGACTGAGGCGCCTCGCCGCTTCCCCACACGAGCACGCTCACCACGCATCGCCACGCGGCGCGCACGAGGGTTCATGAGCCACGACATCCCGCTGACGCGGGCCGAGTTTGACCGCGCGCTCGACGCGCTGCGCCGACAGGTCCAGGCTGATCCTGCCAACCCCGCCTCCTATCAGTCCGACAGCAGCACCCGCTGCTTTGGCTGCATGTTCACCACCGAGAGCAGCGACTGCTTTCACTGCACCTACTGCCATCAGTGCCGAGACTGCAGCGACTGCACCCACTGCACCCGCGCGCTAAACTGCCACGCGTCGAGCTACTGCGTGGACGCCACAAGCTGCCACAAGTGCACCTACGTGTTGCTCAGCAGCCACTGCTATGAGTGCGTGTTCTGCTTTGGCTGCGTGGGGCTGGTGAAGAAGGAGTTTTATATCCTGAATCGCCCCTTCAAGCGCCAGGTCTACTTCAA
>CAYXWB010000043.1:20546-24645 GCA_964468515.1 uncultured Bradymonadales bacterium
GCTGCTGGAGCTTGGTCTGCAGCGGCGTCACCACGGTGGCCACGAAGCGCTCCTTCTCGCCGCCTTGCAGCGGCGGGGAGCGCATGAAGTCCACGGTGAGCGGGTCGATGAAGCGGCCGCCGCGCTGCATGCCAAAGTGCAGGTGAGGGCCGGTGGAGCGACCCGTGGAGCCGACGCGGCCGATGACGGTCTTCTTGGTCACTGGCGCGCCAGGCTTCATGCCGGGTGAGATGGCCGACAAGTGCGCGTAGTGGGTGCTGTAGCCGTTGGGGTGCTTGACGACGACGAGCTTGCCGTTGGCGCCCTTGACGCCCGCAAACGAGACGGTGCCATCGGCCACGCTCATCACCGGCGTGCCCGTGGGCGCGCCATAGTCGACGCCGTTGTGCGCCTTCCACTTCTTGAGGATCGGGTGAAAGCGCTTGCCAAAGGGGCTGGTGATGCGGACGTTGCCCAGCGGGCTCTTGAGGAACTGGCGCTGCAGGTTGTTGCCCTGCTCATCGTAGAAGCCAGCCTCGCCATCCTCCGACTCGTAGAAGAACGCGTAGTAGTCGCGGCTGGTGGCGGCGCTGCGATAAGCGGCGGCCAAGACCTTGCCGTCGCGCAGGCGCTTGCCCTCTAGGAAGATCTCCTCATAGACGATGCCGAACTGATCGCCGGGCTGCGACTCGGAGCCGAAGTCGACGGTGTGCGAGAACACGTCCATGTACTTGTGGATGAGGCCCGTGCTCAGGCCGCCTGCCTCAAGCGAGCGCCACAGGCTCGACGAGATAGCGCCCGTGGCGTGGCGCTGCTGGACGTCGACGGGGACCACGACCTTCTGCGTGGCGAGCGTGCCGTCGCCTTGGCGCGCCGTCTCCCAGATGTCCTCGGGGGAGGTCTTGTATTGAAAGCGGGTGATCGCGCCGTGCTCATCGACCTCCGCGCTCCACTCATCGCCGGGGCGGCTCTGGCGGAAGTTGAAGACCTTGGCGGTCTGGGAGATGACGGTGTGGATCTCTTGATTCTCCAGGTTGCGCTTCTGGAGGGCGGCGAAGACGGACTCATTCTTAGCGAGCTTGCCGCGCAAGGTGACAGGCTTGCCGCTCTCCCACACGACGCGCGCGGCGATGGGGGAGGCGCCCTGCTGCTCCAGCTCCGCTGAGACAGGCCCGCTGACGCGCAGCGGCGCGCGCGCGGCCTCGACGCTGCTGAGCAGCGTCGCGCTGACCACGCTCATCGCGACGGCGCGCTGGTTCGCGGGGGTGGCCTGTGAGCTGCTGAGCTTGCCAAACGCGCTGTATGCGCCTAATCCCAGGCCGCCGAGCGCCATGATGAGCAGGAGGCGCCCGATCAGACGCCAGGGCAGGCTGCGCCTGGGGCGCAGCAGATCCCGCAGATAGGGATCGTGATCATGTTGCATCATAACGAGGGCCTGTCGCCTGCGAGAGGTGGCACGACCGCTCCATGGGCGCGCCGCCAGGCTGGGATGCTGACGCCGGGTGAGCCCTCCCTGGGACCTAGCGCCTCGCGCGAAGCCACGCGATTGTGATGTCGAGGGATAGCCCAATCAGCCGCTAGAGGCAACCCAGAAGCGCCCCCGTCACCCCACCCGCAAGCGCTCCCCTTGGCGCGCGAGCGTCAGGCCTTGCGGGAGATCCTCCAAGGTCTGGTCGGGATAATGCACCACCCGCAGCTTCTGGCGGATGGCCTCAGGCAGCGCCTGCAGCGCGGTCATCGGCGTGTGCGCAGGGCCTGTGCTGGACTCGTGCAGGATCAGATCACAATCACTGAGCCACGCGATGAGCTCCGGATCGTAGGCCGTGTCACACGAGTAACCGAGCGTGGCGCTGCCATCGCTGATGCGCATCGCGCTCGCGCGCAGGTGATGTTGGGTGGGTCGCGTCGTGATCGTCAGCGGCCCGATCGTCACAGCCTCGCCCCACGGCAGCTCATGTGGCGAGAGGAACATCTCTAAGGTCTGCGGCCAGTAGGTCTGGCCATCCCACAGCACATGCAGCGACGGCTCCAGACGCGGCCACAGCCGCGCCAAGGTCTCATCGCTCGCATACAGCGGCAGCAGGCCGCCGCCTGAGAAGCGCCGATAACACAGCGCCATCTCCAAGCCGTTGACGTGATCGCCGTGCAGGTGCGTCAGGATCATCGCGTCGATGAGGTTCACATCGAGCGGCTCACCGCGATGCGTGAGGCCGCTCTCATGCAGCGCGCGCCGGTAGCTGTCGGGGCAGTCAATGGCGAGCAAGAAGTCGTCGCGCTGCACCAAGAAGTGCGTCCCCCAGTGGACGCGGCTGAACGCGTCGCCTACTCCCGTCATCAGCACATCAAACATAATCACTACCCTCCTGTGATGGCGTCTCAACGAGCAGCCAGCGTGACAGCGCGCGCGCTTTGACGCAAGCGGGGCCAGCGCGTGTCACGCGCTGGCCCCGTCTTATCATGACCGCGACGCGGTCACACACGAGAGGTTGCTGGCTCAGACTGGGGGCAGGCCGAGCGGGATGACGACCACGGCGCCCTCAGCCGTCACCGCGAGCACGGCCAGGTCGGGGCCGTTGCTGTTGAGCGAGGGCGTCAGGAAGCCGCTGGCCACGAGCGTCAGCGTGGCGCCATCGTAGACGGAGAGGTCCAGATCAGTCGTGGTCACCAGCAGCGGGATGTCGTTCAGGAGCGGGTTCGTGAGCGTTAGCGCGATGCTGAGGGTTGAAGCGAGGTCGGTATAACCTGTGGTCGCGCCGTAGCTCACCGTGTTGAACAGGAGCGCGCCCAGCGACAGGCCGAGCCCCACGGGGCCGACATCTGTGGCGCCGTGGAACAGCTGCACGCGCACGTTACCCGCGCTCGCCGACTCCTCACCGGGGATGGTGAAGATGTTGAGCCCGATCGTCGCCGCTGTGTTGATGGCGCTCTCAAAGCTCGCAGGCGTCAGGACGCCGTTGGCGATGGCGATCGAGGTGCTGCCCGCAGCCAGCGTCGTCGGCATAGAGGGGAACAGCGGCGTCGTGTTGTCCATCGCGTCCGGCGCGGTGATGTCGAACGTGAGCGGCGTCTCCGCAGGGACGCTCAAGAAGGGGGTCGCCGTGCGGAAGTCGAGGTCGTCCAGCGCCGGGTAGAGCGTGCCATTGACGTACACGTCCACCGAGGATGCCAGCGGATCAGCGGCGTTGTGGATCGCTTGCAAGCGCGCAGCCGCGCTCAGCGCGATGCCAGGCGTGATCACAGGCGTGGCCCCTTCGGTGGCGGGGAACCCCACCAGCCCGAAGGTGTCGTCAGACACGCTGCCCGTCGCCGCCAACACCAGCGAGGTGCCCGCCAGCGCCGTCGAGTCGATCTGGAAGTTGGCGAGAAAGTCCCCCGTGCCTGCATCGCGCACGTCAAAGAGCAGCATATCAGAGAACATGCTGGTGGCAGGATCTACCGCCACATACGATGCGGTGAGCGCATCACCCGTGAACGCGCCAAACGCCAAGCTCGCCACCGCTGGCGTGGTCGCGTTGTCCACCGTGAGCGAGACGGGCGCAGCATCTGCGGCAGCATGGAAGCCCACCACGCTGACCGTCGCAGGATCGGCCGCCGTCAGCTGCGCCCCCGCGATGGTCGTCACACGAAACGCCTCATCCACTGGCGCGTTCACGTCCAACGAGCCAGTGGCCACGGCGATGTGATCCTGGCCTGCGGCTAAGCCAGCGGCGAGCGTCACAGTGTACTCAGGCGCGCTGTTGTCAGGCGCGTTGCCTGGCGTGATGTCGATCTTCAGCGTCGTATCCGCTTCGACAGGGAAGAAGTTTGTCCCGCTGTTGAACGCGAGGTCATCCAGCACCAGCGTGTCGTTCACATAGACGTCCACCACGCTCGCCGCAGGATCGGACGACGCGTGGATCACCTGCAAACGCGCCGTGTCGGGATCGGGATCAGGATCAGGATCGGGATCGGGATCGGGATCAGGATCGGGATCGGGATCGGGATCAGGATCAGGATCAGGATCGGGATCGGGATCAGGATCGGGATCGGGATCGGGATCAGGATCGGGATCGGGATCAGGATCGGGATCGGGATCGGGATCGGGATCAGGATCAGGATCGGGATCGGGATCGGGATCGGG
>CAYXWB010000044.1:0-6223 GCA_964468515.1 uncultured Bradymonadales bacterium
CATGGCGGCCTGGGTCTTGGGCGGGGCGCGGTTGATCTCATCGGCCAGCACGATGTTGGCGAAGATGGGGCCCTTCTCGAAGGTGAAGGCGCGGGCGCCGCCCTCGGCTTCGACCAGCATGGTGGTGCCCAAGATGTCGGTGGGCATGAGGTCGGGGGTGAACTGAATGCGCGAGAAGTTGAGGCCGAGCGTCTCGGAGAGGCTGCGCACGAGCATGGTCTTGCCCAGGCCCGGGACGCCCTCAAGCAGCGCGTTGCCGCCGGACAACATGCAGATGATGACGCCGTCGATCACCTCGCGCTGGCCGACGATCATCTTGCCGACCTCCTCGCGCACGCGCCCGCAGTCCTTCTGAAAGGCGGTGACCTGTTCTTGGACCGCCGCGCCGCTTGGTTGCTTCTCTGCCATCGATGCTGCTCCTGAGTGCGCCGCGTTTATTGTTGTTGTTCGCGCGGTTGGATGAGCTGGAAGTATCGCTTGATGTAGAACCTGTAGCCCTTAGGGACGTTGTCCTGCTCCATGACCTCCTCGACGACGGAGGAGTAATCACCGTAGACCTCTTTGTAGGAGCGCGAGGCGAAGCCTTGCTCGCTGGCGCCCTTGATGATCTCGCTGCGCGACTGACCTTGCGCGCTCTGGCGAGAGGCGTCGACCTTGCTGTCCTCGCGGCGCGTGTCCAGCTGGCTCTCCTCACCGAGGTTGCGATCGCCTGCGCCTTGACCGGGCTTGTCGCTGGGCTTGGCGTCGGGGTTGGGCGGCCCCTCTTGTTTGCCTTGACCGTCTTGATTTTGGGGCTGGCCTTCACCGGATTGGCCAGGCTTCTGCTGGCCCTCTTGGCCTTGCTGCCCCTGCTCCTTTTGACCTTGCTGGCCCTCTTTGCCCTCTTTGCCCTCTTTGCCTTGCTGACCTTGGCGACCTTCTTGCTCCTGCTTGCCGGAGCGGCGCATGAAGTCCTTGATCTGCTCTTGGCGCTGGTCGTCTTGCTGGCCGCCTTGGTTGGGGTTGCCGTCGCGCTTCATGGCCTCGCGCATCTGCTCGACCTGTCGCTGAGCGTCGGCGCGGTTCTGCTTCTGCTGGCCTTGTTGGCCTTGCTCGCGCATCTGACGTGCGGCCTCGCGAGCGGCGTCGGCGGCCTGCTGCTGAGCGGACTTCTGCTGGCCTTGCTGCTGACCTTGTTGGCCCTGCTGCTGCTGTTGGCCTTGCTGTTGCCCCTGCTGAGGCTGCTGGCCTTGCTGTTGTTGGCCTTGCTGTTGTTGGCCTTGCTGCCCCTCTTGCTTTTGGCCCTCTTGCTCTTGGCCGTCTTGCTTCTGCTGCTCCCCTTGCTGGCCTTGCTGCTGACCTTGCTCGCTCTGCTGCCCGCTGCGCTCGCGCATGGCGGCCTCACCGCGACGCTTGGGGTCTTTCTCACCCTTGTCGCGGATCTGCTCGGACATCTTCTTAGTCTCGCGCTGGAGCTGTTTGAGCTGGCGACCGGCCTGAGAGTCCATGCGCTCGGCGGACTCGCGCTTGAGCTGCTCTAGCTCGTCCTTGGAGCGGTCGAGCAGCTGCTGGTCTTTGTCGGAGAGCTTCTTTTGTTTGTCGAACTTTTGGGCGAGCTTGGCGAGGGTGTCCTCATGCTTCTTGATGAGGTCGCGGACCTTGGGGTCATCCAGGTTGAGCTTGTCGGCGAGCTTCTCCATGAGGTTGGCCAGCTCCTCCAGGTCTTTGTCTTTGAGCTTGTCCGAGTCGAGCAGTTTGTCGGCCATGCGTGCCATGGCCTCGCTCGCGCCGGCCATGTCTTTATTCTTGAGGGCTGAGATGAGGTCGCGGGCCTCTTCTTGATTTTTGAGGATCTTGGCGACCTCTTTGTCGGCCTCCATGGCCTCGGCGACCTCTTTGAGCTTGTCTTGCACGACGTCGTTCATGGCGGCGGTGCGGGCGGACTGATCTTGCAAAGCTTTGAGCTTTGAGTCGATCTGATCGAGGCGCTCTAAGAGCTCGCGCTCGGAGATGGTGCGATCTTCGGCGGCATCAAGCAGCAGCTCCAGCTCTTGAAGGACCGCTTGCATCTCGGGGTCAGGCGTACCCTCCAGGCGATCGCGCAGCGCCTCCAGGCGATCGCGCTCCAGCGCGATGGTGGCGCTGTCGAGGACGCGGGCGCGCTCAAACACGGGCTGCGGGGGCAGCGGGTGTTGGTGTGAGGGCATGGGCATGGCGTAGAGGGCGATGAGCGCGAGCAGACAGGCGAGCAGGGTCCAGAGGTCGGCGGGGCGACGCGTGGGGGCGGCGCGCTTGAGCTTGATCTGATCGACGAAGCGCAGCGCGTCCTCGATCTGGGCGGCGGTGAACTCGTCGTGCGTCTCAGTGGCGGCGAAGCTGAGCGCGGAGGAGAGGCGGTCGTGGAGGTCGTGGCTGATGTCAATGCGCTGCGCCAGCGCGATAGGGTCGAGGCGCATGGCGGCGCCGATGATGGCGCTTAAGGCGATGAGCGCGCCGACGCCGATGCCGACCTGTTGCAGCCCCTCAAGGGGCAGCCAGCCGGTCTTATAGAGCGTGAGCGCGACCATCAGCCCGAGGGTGGAGAAGGCGGCGGTGGTGACGGCGAAGCTCATCGCGCGTTGGGCGCGCACGCGCCACGCGAGCCTGCGGATGGCCGCTTGGATGGGCGCGATCGAGGGGGGCTGCGGCGCGACAGGTGAGGCCATGATGGGAGTCTCGCTGGGCTCGGGGCGGGCGCCTGAGGACGCCCATCACTGTGACAAACAATGATGCGCGCGCCGTTCTAATTCCTGAGCACTCTGGCATGGCGTAGCGCAGATGTCATGCGCGAGCGCTGGCACAGCGCGAGCGCGCGCTGTGTTAAACGCGCGCGTCGCCCCTGAGGATCTGAACCTCAGCGCAGCACGCGCGCTCAGGGCGTGCCTTGGGCGCCAGGTTGCGGTGCGCGGATGAGCGTGGGCGTGGGCGCGGGTAGCAGGGTGGGGGGCGCTTGCGGCTCAAACGGCGTCGGATCAAGCCACAGATCATCAAGCGACGGCTCAGGGCGCGGCTTCAGCCCAGGCGCGCTCTCACCGAGCGGCTTATAAAATGTGGGCTTGGTCGCGATCGCCGCCTGATACTCTTGCTCGCTCACGCGCTCGCGCGTGTAGATGATCCTCAAGTAGCGCTTCATCCTGCTGAAGTAGCTCTCCGTGATCTCACCGCGCTCATAATAGAAGTGATACCGCTTAGGTCCGGGCACGATGGTCACGAGCCAGGTCGCCTCAGCTAAGGTGAGCGCGTCGGGGCGCTTGCCAAAGTAGTGGACGGCGGCGTCATGGATGCCGAACACCCCAGGCGCGAACTCGATCACGTTGAGGTAGATCTCCAGCAGACGCGCCTTAGGCACCTGCACCACGCTCTCCATGGCCCACACCAAGAACGCTTCTTGGATCTTGCGCGCCATGACCTTGCGTCGCGACAAGAACACGTTCTTGACGAGCTGCATGGAGATGGTGCTCGCGCCGCGCACGAACTCACCCTCGCGCATGTTGCGCGCGATGGACTCGCGCAGCGCCAAGCGGTTGAAGCCTGAGTGCTTGAAGAACGAGTTATCCTCGGTCGTGAGGATGGCGCGCACGAGGTATGGCGAGATGTGCTGCAAGGGGACGTAGACATACGGGCCATAAGGCTCGCTGACCATGGGCTTCTTCTGATCCTCTTTGAACGGCTTCCAGCGCCGCACGATGGGCTCCGCGTCGCCCTCGCCCCAGGGCAGCGGCGGCGCTTGGCGCCGCGCCTGCTCAGAGGTCCAATAGCTCGGACCTGCTTGGCGTGGCGAGCCCCAGGGGTCCGTCTCAGGGGGCGTGAACCAGTCGCCGCGCCGCCAGTGCGCGTCGAGCTCCTCAGGGGTTAGGCGCGCGTTCTCCATGAGGTAGTTCGCGTCGGTCAAGGTCATGGCGGGGATCGAGATGGTGCGCCGAAACTGCACAGGCTCATCCTCAATGGTGAGGCTGAAGCGCTCAGTGAGCTTGCGCACGTCCATGCTCTGCGCGACGGAGATGATGGCGAAGTCCTTGACCTCGGGCTCGCCGTCCCAGGCGAGGTCGCGCATATCGTACAGGGGCGCCTCTAGGTGCATCTTCCAGGTCACGTCGCCGCGCACCTTGGCCCCGACAAGCTCACCGAGCAGCGCAGGTGGGATGCTGTCGAGGATGGTCTGCGCGCTGGTCTTGGGCATGGCGAGATCGAGATCGACGCGCGCGGGCTTGCGGCGACCTTCGATGCCATAGATGGCGGGCTTCAGGCTCGCGCTGACGCCGCCGAGCGTCGCCTCACCGCGCGTGAACACGAGCGCGCCGCGCTTGGGCGGCGCCTCCCCGGTGGCGATGGCTGCGGCGACCTCATCAAGCGGCACATCAGCCTCAGCCGCTTGCGGCTGCTTGCCGAGCTTGGGTGCGGGGATGGCTGCCTTGCTGTCATAGCGGCCCGCGAAGCTGTAGCTGGCGCTCCAGCCATCGAGCGGCTCTTCAGCGAGCCTGGGCATCACGAGGTAGCCGCGCGTGAGCTTGACGTCGCCCTCAAACCCAAGGTGCGACTTGCGATCGGGACGATCAAGCTTGAGGTTGGCGTCGAGCGTGCCGCCGCGCAGCTTCTGCGCGACGCGCGGACCTGCGAGCTGCGCGAGCCATGACAGGTCGAGCGCGTCGAGCTTCAAGGTGGCGCTGAGCTGGCCACGCCCGTAGTTGAGCGAGGCGTCGAGGGAGGCCGCGCCGCGCGGTTTGAGCTCACCCGGCGCACCGGCCTCGCCAGCCGCGCTCGCGCTGAGCGCGAGCGCGCCGTTGTCAGCGTCGTGTGTCAGCGACAGCTCACCATCGCGCGCGCGCCACAGCGTGGCGGGGCGCGTGACGGGCAGGGCGCGCGCGTCGTGTAGGGTGATCTGGGCGTCGGTGATGGCCGTCTCAGCGGGGAGGATGCGCAGCCACTTGTCCATGGCGATCATGAGGCGCTGCCCGCTGGAGAGCTGCGCCGCCTTGGGAGGCGCGGCTTGCGGCGCGCCCTGCGCGCTGGCGTCAGGGTTCAACGCGCGCATCGCGACGGCGACATCGCGCGCTTGCGCCTCAAGGTGAGAGGCCGCCTCGGCGCGATGCACCGTCAGCAGGGTGCGCAGCGCGTCGGCGTCCTGGGCGTTCACGCTGAGCTGCAGGTGAGGCTGTGTGACACGGGCGCGGATGACGCGCAGCGCGTCGGGCTTTGTCACCCATGCGGCGAGGGCGAGCTCGGCGGAGGCGACGCTGAGCAGGGGTGGGGCGTCTGCGGGGGCAAACGTTGGCTGCAAGATCAACCCCTCGACGCGCGCCACAGGGCCAGGCTCAAGCGTCAGCGCGCTGAAGCCAACGCGCAGCTCAGGCAGCTTGGGCAGCCCCTCTAATAGGAGCGCGCGATCCATGGTGATGGCGAGCGCGGTCTCCTCCAGGGGGATGGCGAGCTGACCGCTCAAGCTGAGCTGCGTGGGCAGCTGCCAGCCCGCAGGCGGCGAGGGCGCCTCCACGTGGAAGGTCGCCGCTACGTCTGCGCTTGTGCCTCCGGTGAGGGTGGCGCTTGGCACGGTGAGCTTGCTCAGGGCGAAGGCGTGCTCGGGCGCCTGTGAGGTGAACAGCACGGTCACATCGCGCGCTGCCAGCGCGGGGAACTCATCGCCAAAGTAGCGCAGCGCGCGCTTGGCGCGCGCGTTGAGATCGCCGCTGTCGCTGGCGTCTGGGGCGTCATCGGGGGCGTCGGCTTTGTCTTTATCATCGCGCGCGCGCTTGAGCTGGGCGGCCAGGTCTTGCAGGTTGAGCTGGCCTTGGGCGTCACGATGCAGCCGGATGGTGACGCCGCTCACGTCGAGCTTGGCGATGGCTTTTTGGCCAGCCAAGAGGCGCGCGCGGTGCATCGTCACGGCGACGCGCTTGACCTCAAGCAGCGGCGCGTCAGCGCCCTGCGGGGTGAGGGCGAAGTCTTCCACGATGAGGCCTTGGACGCCATCGGGGGTGATCTTTCCGGTGGTGATATCGAGGCCCGCGTCATGCTTGAGGCTCGCCAAGCGCTCGCGCAGGGCGTCTTCAGCGAGCTTGGGGACGGCGAACCAGTAGAAGCCAGCGAGGCCGATGACGCTCAGCACGAGGAGGCCCGCGCCGATGGCGCCCAGGGTGATGAGGCGACGGCGGTGGCGTTGGAAGAAGCTCTGGCGTGGGGCCATCTCTCGGGTCGCTCCGTGCGAGGA
>CAYXWB010000044.1:6323-24611 GCA_964468515.1 uncultured Bradymonadales bacterium
GGCGTTGGAAGAAGCTCTGGCGTGGGGCCATCTCTCGGGTCGCTCCGTGCGAGGATTATCATAAGGAGCGCGAATAATAATTCGCCTCACCTTAAATGCTTAACGTGTGCGCCACCGATGCGTGCAGCGCTCAGGTCACCTGAGGTGAGCGCGACAGGACAACATCACGCGCGCCGAGAACATGCCGCGCGCTGCGCGTGCGCGGCCCAAGGTAGCGCCCAAGGGCGCCGCTGGCAAGGGCGCGCGGCGGCCGCGCTGGCGGCCTATAGCGCTTGACTTTTATAGGGGCGCGCCCCATGTTCTCGCCGCCCTGAAGACGTTGGGGCTCGCGTCTGAAGTGAGGGCGCGCTAGAATCGTCTACTCCAAGGATCCGGGGCCGCGTCGGCGCGATGATACGCCACGTTACACCCGCGCGCAGATTGAGGCCGAGCATGTCGAACATCAAGCAGGAGCTGCTCAAGAACGCCATGAAGGCGATGAGCAACCCCACCGTCCAGAAGATCATCAGCAGCGAGAAGACCCAGAAGGCCTTCGCGCAGGCGTTCAAGACCACCTACGCGGTCAAGACCCAGATCGATGAGAAGAAGGCGGATCTGGCGCGCCAGCTCAACCTGGCCACCTCCGATGACCTGCGCTCCATGAAGCGCGAGCTGGATCGCCTCCAGCGCCAGGTCGAGCGCCTCAAGAAGGAGCGTGACGCCGCAGAGCAGGCCGCCGCAGCCGGTGGCGACACCCCCAAGGCGTGAGCGCTGCGACGATGACTGATCCGACGCAGCCCCCCCTCATCCTGATCAGCAATGATGATGGGATCGAGGCGCAGGGGCTCGCGGCGCTTGAAGCCGCGATGTCTACGTTGGGCGAGGTGTGGGTGGTGGCCCCTGCGACCGAGCAGAGCGGCGTGAGCAATGCGCTGAGCTTGCATGACCCGCTGCGCGTGCGTGAGCACGCGCCTCGGCGCCTCTCTATCACAGGCACCCCCACCGACTGCGTCTACATGGCGATGCACCTGCTCTTGCCGCGTCGCCCCGCGCTGTGCGTCTCCGGCGTCAACCACGGCGCCAACCTCGCCGATGATGTCCTCTACAGCGGCACCGTGGCCGCCGCCATTGAGGCGACGCTGTGCGGCATCCCCTCGCTCGCCGTCAGCCTCGCGGGCTGGGGCAAGGGGCTAGACTACGCGCCTGCGGCGCGCTTGGCGCTGCGCGTCGCGAGCCAGATGCTGCATCGGCCTATGCCGCGCGGCGTCTTGCTCAGCCTCAACGTGCCTGCTGGCGCGAGCGACGACGTGGCGATCACGACCACCCGCATGGGTCGTCGTAACTACAGCCGCGAGGTCACCTCGCTGCGCGACCCGCGCGGCAAGCCCTACTTCTGGATCGGCGGCAGCGAGCTGGCGGCCGATGACTTGCCCGGCAGCGACTGCAACGCCGTGGCCGCTGGCCACGCCGCGTTGACCCCGCTCCAGCTCGACATGACCCACTATCACTTCATGCGAGAGCTGCGCGACTGGCCTCTGTGATGACAGAGGCTAGCGCGCGCTGCGCGCGCGTGAGCTGCTCTTTTGACCCCCCACGAGGCGACGCCATGACCGAGCTGCGCGCGCAGATCGAGCGCACGATCCGCGACATCCCCGACTTCCCCAAGCCGGGCATCCTGTTCAAGGACATCACCCCGCTGTTGCAAGATGGCCCGCTGTTCGCGGCGACCATTGAGCATCTGCGCGCGCGCTATGCCGCATCGCAGCTCGACGCCATCGTGGGCGTGGAGAGCCGAGGCTACATCTTCGGCGCGCCGCTCGCTGCGGCGCTCGGCGTGGGCTTTGTGCCCGTGCGCAAGCCCGGCAAGCTGCCCGCGAAGACCATCGGCGTGGACTACGGCTTGGAGTACGGCACCGATCGTTTGGAGATGCACGTCGACGCGCTGAGCGCCGGGCAGCGCGTGCTGCTTATTGATGATCTGCTGGCCACGGGGGGCACCGCCGCCGCAGGCGCGGCGCTGATCCGTCAGGTGGGCGGCCAGCTCATCGAGGTGGCCTTCATCATCGAGCTGGCGTTCTTAGAGGGGCGCGCGCGCTTGGCCGGTCACGAGGTCTACGCGATGTTGAGCTACAGCTGACTTTGATGGGGGCTACGCGCTGTCATGGGCCACCTCGACGGGTTTGAGGTGGCCCATCGCGTCTTGCGCGATGCCAGCCACACTGCCTGGCGCTGCAAGCGCCTCGCTCGCTTGGACGATCCCCGCTTTCTATCAGCGTCATCGATGCATCTGACATGAGGTTGTGTGAGCAGGCGCTTTGTCATAGCGCGCCGCATCGCTTGAGCTAGCGCAAGTGAGCCTGCCTGCGCGCTGCGCGCTTAGGACCGCTCGGGCTCAGCCTGGGATCACCACGCCTGTGTCTGTGTCATCGGGAGGCGTTGGCTCGCGCGGCCCGCCTGGGTCATGGGGCTCGCTCGCGCAGGGCAGGGCGCGCTCATCATTCTGCTCAATGACCACTTCTTGGGGCGGCCGAGGGAGCCGCTGCTTGAATTCTTGCGCGTCGCAGGCGGAGAGCGCGGGGTTCTCACGCACGCTGAGCAGCTCGTCGAGCGAGACGATGGCGTCGAGCGCGCTGATGTCGGCGAGTCGCTCGTTGCGATGTAAGCGCAGCCTGTTGATCTGTGTCACCTGCTCAAGGCCGCTGAGGGTGGTGAGCTGGGGGCACTCGGTGATGTTCAGCTCGATGATGGAGGTGGTCTCAAGGGGGCCAAGCGCGGTCATGGCGCTGAGGCCCTGGACGGTGAGGTTGTCCATATAGCGCCCAAGCGGCAGCGCGCGCAGGTCGCTGAGGTGGGGCTGATGGATCAGCTCGACGATGTCGAGGGAGAGGTGCTCGCTGAGGTTCAGCTCGCGAAGCTGTGTATTACGTGCGAGGCGCAGCCCCTTGATCATGATCCAGGGATGTGAGGGCAGGTTGAGGCGGATGAGGTTGGTGCGCGTGAGGTTGAGCACGCCACGCACTTGACTGAGGTTGGTGAGGGCGGCGAGGTCAAAGAACAGCGCGGCGCCGAAGATGTTGAGATCGTTCACGTCGCTGAGGGCGGCCAGGGCAGTGATGTCGCTCAGCTTGGGGCTGCCGCCGATGGCGAGGGTGTTGCGCACGCGGGTGAGCTGCTCCAGGCCTGTGAGGCTGACCAGATCAGGGTTGTTGAGGATCTGGAGGCTGCCGTGGATGGAGCGCACGCCGCGCATGGCCTTGAGGTCGCGCAGGCCTGAGACATCCTCAATATAGTAGTCGCCTCGAAGCTCATGGCCTTGATCGCCGATGGCGCGGATCAGCTCCTGCTCGGAGGTGATGAGGTAGTTATCATCATCGGGATCATCAACGCGCAGATCGCGCACTTGGGTGGCGGCGCCGTTTTGACGATCGCGCGCGGTGATGAGCAGGCGCGTGGTGTCTAAAGGCAGGGTGAGGCGCTCGCGAAAGGGGAGCGTGGAGGCGCCAGCGCCTGGCAGCGCCAAGCGCCTTGGCTCCCCGCGCGGGCAGTCTTCGACGTTGGGCGCCTCATCTTCGCCATGGAGGCAAGCGGCGCGCACGGTGATGGTGATGGAGGCGACGCCGCGCGGCGCGCTCACGACGCCGCTTAAGGTGTGCTGCCCCGTGGCGCTGATCCAGCGCCCTGAGGTCAGCTCAATGGAGACGCCGGCATCACCAGTGACGTCCTCGCCGCCTGGTCGGTTGGGGCCATCCGACAGGCCGAGGCGCTCCAGCAGCCCACCGCCGCCCTCGCCGCAGCTGAGCGTGCTGAGCATGAGCGCGAGCGCGCCGAGCCGGGCGCTGAGGTGAGATCGCATGCGTGGCCCCCTGTGAGGATGCGGTGTGAGCGCGAGGCTTCAGGTGAGGGGCGCTGAGGTCAGCTCCTCCAAGAGCCTAAAATACTCGTCGATGAGCTGCGCTGAGTCAACGCCAAAGACGCGTGCGATCTCGCGCAGATAACCGCGCAGGTAGACCGCCCGGGGCAGGACCTCCAGGTCGGTGTCCTCAATGGCAGCGAGGTACTTGATGCCGATGTGAGCGCGCTGGCTGAGGTCTTGGAGGCTGAGGTTGTGCTGACGTCGCAGCCGCTCCACGATGCGCCCCGGGGCGCGCTCGGGGGCGACGCTCGGCTTGGCGCTCGGCGGCGCAGGGGGCGGCGCGGGGGTAGGGTGCGCCTCACCCAGCTCGCGCGCCAGCTCGCCATCCTCCTCTAACAGCTCGCGGCTTGCGCTTGAGGGGGGCGGCTCTGTCGTGCTCGTGGCCTCGCCAGGCAGCGACAGCGAGCGCTTATAGAGCTGCTCAATGGCGTCGGCCATCTGGGCGCGGCGCTCGGGGTGGGAGAAGACGAAGCTCGCCGTGGACTCGCGCCGATAGCCCTCCCACAGGCGGCGGCAGTGCTGGCGCAGCTGGTTAGCGCTGGTGTCCATCGCCAAGCCCAAGCGCAGCGCGGGGTGCGCGTCAGGATCGGTGGGCAAGGGGCGAGGCAGGCGCTGATCCAGCGCGTCGATCTGGTTCAAGTGGCGCACCAAGCGCTCGATGTCATTGGAGAGCGCCTCCTCGCCGCGGCTGGACGGCCCCGCCGCCACGCGTCGGTTGTAGAACCAGCGTCGATCCTCGTGATCGATCGAGGTGATGAAGCGGGGGAAGATGCCCAGCTCATCGTGCATGGCGTGGCTGAGCATGTGGCCCAGATCGCGCTCAGCGCCCTCGCGCACGAGGTTCACCAGCAGGTAGACCTCGAAGCGCTGCAGCGTGTCATCGACGAGGCCGCCGATGCCCAGCGCGTCTGCGGCGCTGAGCAGCTGATCGCGGTCAAGGCGCAGCGGCAGCTGATACAGCAGCTTGAGCAGCGGCTCCTCACACGGGGCGGCGTCGGGGTGATAGCCCAGCGCGTGCTGGAGCGCCGCGCGCAAGAACTGGGTGGTGATGCGTATGGCCGTGGGCTCGGGCGAGCAGACCAGCAGCGGGATGTCGCTCAGCGTGAACAGCGCCACAGACAGCGGATCAAGCTCCGGCGGCAGGTCGATGAGGATGAGGTCGAAGTCGAGCTGATGCAGCTGCGCGATGATCAGCTCGGCTTGCAGGTTGGGGCGCATGTAGGGGAAACGTCGCGCGCTGGCGAGGCTGATGAGCCAGACTGACTTGACGCCCGTCTCCTGGATGAAGCTGGCGATGTGCGCGCGCGGCTCGCCCACGGTGGGCGTCTGCGGCGACAGCGTCGCAGGCTCCTCGGCGTGCAAGAAGGTGTAGAGCGAGGGGCAGGACCACGAGGCGTCCAGGCACAGCACGCGCGCGCCTTGTCTGGCCAAGGAGCGCGCGACCTCGGCACACAGCGTGCTGCGTCCGACGCCACCCTTGCCGCCGCCTAAGGTGATGAGGTGGGGCCGATCGGGCGTCAGGTGGGGAGCGATGTGATTCACGGTGGCCCGATCCTTAGCTGAGGTCGTCTGAGGTTTGGCGATGGGGAGGGCGCGCGCGCCTCGCGGCCAGGAGGATAGCGTGTTTATGGCGCGCGGCAAGCAGCGCGCGTTGTCTACTGCGCCTCGCGCGCGTCTGCGCGCTCGCTGATCCGGTGCGCCCTGAATGCTTGGCAAGCTCGCGATCGCGATGTAGTGTGATGGCGCTGTGAGAGCGGCTGCCCCAGGCTGGCGATTTGAGCGGCGTGGGGGCTCACGTGCGGGGATGCACCTCGCGCGCGCATCCTTATGATTGATGTCAAGCATCCAGCGGACCAGACGACAGGAAGGTGGAGCGGTGCCCAAGCTGATCTTTCAGGATCCCGAGACAGGTTTGGAGAGTGAGCTGGTGCTTGGGCCTTCTGCGCCTGAGGTGACGATCGGGCGCAACCCCGGCAACGAGCTGCGCGTCAATAACCCCTCAATCTCGCGAAAGCACGCGCGCATCAGCTTTGATGCGCAGTCGGGCAAGTGCTCGATCGCTGACTTGAAGAGCTCCAATGGCACCTATGTCAATGGCAACCGAGTGCAGTCCCAGGTCCTGATGAACGGGGATCGTGTGCGCGTCGGCGAGTTCCCGTTGGACTATGAGGAGGACGCGGTTGACGTGCCGATGTATGGCGGCGACATGGCACCCGCTGAGGCGCCGCGCAGCCCCACACATTTGGGCGGTTTTCAAGCATCACCTGAGGCCGCGTTCGCGCCATCGGGCGCGTTTGGTCAGTCGAGCGGCTTTGGCAGCGGCGCCAACCCGAGCGGCGGCTTTGGCAGCCCTAGCTCAAGCGGCGGCTTCGGCGGCGCCAACCCGTTTGGCGGCGCTGGGGGCTTCCAGGCGCCCCCGCCTGCGCCCGCGCCCGAGGAGCTGGAGCTGGACGTGGTGCCTATCTATGAGCAGGACGACGAGCTTGACGCGCTGCCTGAGGTGGAGCTTGGCGATGACGCCATTGATATGGACATCGACGCCAGCTTTGGGAGCTTTGGCGCCAGCGCTGCAGCTGGGGAGGTCGATGGCACTGAGGCGGACGGCTTCGCGCTGCCTAACCTCTCCTTCTCCATGGAGCCTGCCCCGCCACAAGCGCAGCCCTCAGCGCCCGCGCCAACCCCCGCACCCTCGCTCGCCGCGATGAGCGCGCCCATCGTGGATGATGATGAGGATGAGATCGACCTCGGCTTCGCGAGCCCTCGCTCAAGCGCCGCAGCGCCCGGGGGCTTCTCCAGCCCCTCGCCAAGCGGCGCCTTCCCCTTGCCGTCGCAGAGCGGCGGCTTCGCGCGGGCTAGCGCGCCGTCAGGCGCGTTCGCCGCGCCTGCGCGTGAGCCCTCGGGCGGCTTCGCGCGCACGCCCTCGCTCTCACGCTCTAGCGCGAGCTTGCCCCCCCTCAGCGCGCCGCCCTCAGGCAGCGCTGAGGAGCTTCAGCTGCGCGTTGATGAGCTGGAGCGCGACCGCCAAGAACTTCAAGAGCTGCTTGATAAGAGCGCCACAGACTCCGCAGGCGCCAGCCGCTTGCAGATGGATCGCTTGCGCAAAGAGCGCGATCGGCTCTCGGATGAGCGGCGCAACCTGATGCGGCAGATCAGCGAGCTGAAGCGCTCGCTTGAGGAGGCCCCCGATCCGGCGCATGTGGCCGCGCTGGAGGCCTCGCTTGATGAGGTCACCGCCTCGCGTGATGGCTTACAGCAGGCGCTCGACGCGGCGCAGCGCGGCGAGCGCGAGCGTGATCAGACCATCGCCGCCCAGGCCGACACGATCGCCCGCTTGGAGCAAGAACTTGAGCAGGCGCGCGGCTCATGGGGTGAGTCGCACGCCGCCTATGAGGCCGCCAGCCAAGAGGTCAGCGGCCTGACTGGCGAGCGCGATCAGCTCCAGCAGCAGCTCACGCAGACGCAAGAGCAGCTCGCTGGCGCGATGACGCAGATCGCCACCTTGGAGCAAGAACTGGCTCAGGCGCTGTCGTCTAGCGGCGACATGAGCCAAGCGATCTCAAGCCGCGATCAGCGCATCCGCGAGCAGCAAGAGCAGATCACCGAGCTGCAAGGGCAGGTGAGCTCACGTGACGCGCGCGTGGACGAGCTGCTCAGCAGCGTCGACGCGCTGCGCGCTCAGGTCGCGGGCTTGGAGCAGCACCGTGACGCGATCCAGGCTGAGCTCGACAGCCGCCCTGTGGCGGATGACGTGCGCACGCTGCAGGATCAGGTCAGCGCCCTGACCGGGCAGCTTGAGCGCGTCACCTCGGAGCGTGATGAGGCGCGCGCGACGGTGACCTCTCTGGCCGATGAGCTGACCAAGACGCGCCAAGAATTGCAGCAGCTCAAGGATCGCTTCTCCACCGCTGGCGAGGAGCTGGATGGTTACAAGCGCGAGCGCGACGTGCTCAAACAAGAAAAGGTCGCGTTCGCCCGTGAGACTGACTACTTGCAGGTCGAGCGTCGCAAGCTCACCGAGACGGTCGACAAGCTCACGACCCGCGTCGACGCGCTAGAGAAGGATCGCAAGCGCAAGAAGCAGGTCTTCGAGGAGCTGTCCACAGACCTCAAGCGCCTCGTCTCCGAGAAGCAGGCGCTCACGGATCAGGTCGCCAGGCTGCAGACGCGCCTAGAGGGCGCGCCCCGTGAGGAGCAGGTCGCGGGCTTGGAGCAGCAGATCGACGCGCTGGAGCAGTCGCTCAAGCAAGCGCAAGAGGCGCTGTTTGAGCAAGAAGCCGACGCCACGCGCCTGACGCGCGAGCTTGGCGGCGTGGTCGATGAGCGCGATCAGCTCAACGAGCAGCTCGCCGAGCGCGCTGAGGCGATGACCACCTTGCAGGTCGAGCTGGAGCAAGCGCGCGCTGCCATCGAGGCGGGCCAGGCTGATGAGAGCGAGGTCGCGCAGCTCGCAAGCCAGCTCTCCTCGCTGCAAGCGGAGCTTGTCACCCTCACGGAGGCGCGCGAGGCCGCTGAGGCGCGCGCCGCTGAGCTTGAGGCGATGCTTGAGGAGGCCCTTGAGGGGATGAGCGTCGACGCTGACGCGAGCTCCGCTGCGCTCCAAGCCGAGCGCGACCAGCTGGCCGCGCGCGTGGCCGAGCTGGAGGCGGCGCTTGAGGGCGCCGCCACGGGCGGCGTCGGTGATGCGGGCGCGCTCGCCAGCCAAGTCCAAGAACTGGAGGAGGCGCTGTCTGAGGTCATCTTGGAGCGCGATGAGCTGGATCGTAAGCTCAAGGAGCTGCAAGGCTGAGCCGCGTGAGGCGACAAAGCGCCAAGGCGCTTTGTCGCCTCACGCGTCAGCGCGACCACCTCGCGCTCAGCGCGAGGTGGTCCGACGCTTCGGCGTCTGGCCCCACGCAGACCTCCCCCCACTGACCTTGGTTGGTCCACAGATAGTCAAGCCGCAGGCGCGGCGCGTGGGCAGGGTAGGTGAGGCGCTGCATGGCAGCGTCTGCATCGGCAAAGCGCGCGCGCAGCGCGCTGAGCCAGGGCGCGTCATGCTCGTTCAGATCGCCCATGATGATGACGTGCGCCCCATCCGCGTCGAGCGCGAGCGCGCGCTCGACGAGCTGGGCGCCTTGCGCGGGGCGATCTTGCTCAAGCCATGACAGGTGCGTGGTGAGCAGGTGGATGGGCCCCTCGGGCGCGTCCACGCGCGCGTGCAGGAGCACGCGCGGCTCATCTTCCAAGCGTGTGAGCGCGACGTGCTCCAAGGCGGTGAGCGGATAGCGCGACAGCAGCGCGTGCCCATAGCGCGCGTCGCCCGCCAAGATCGCGGGGACATAGTGCGCGTGAGGCAAGCTGAGCGCGCTGGCGAGCGTGGCGGTCGTGTCGCCGGGCGGCCCCATGGTCCACGCGGAGCCCACCTCTTGGATGGCGAGCAGGTCGGGCGAGCGGCCGCAGGCCATCGCGGCTTGAGCGATGGCGTCGAGGCCCTGCTGGATGCCCAGCCTGATATTATACGTGGTGCAGATCATAGCGCTTCTCTTGAGCGGGAGGTCAGGGCGCGAGGAGGTCGCGGTCCTCGTCAGGCGTGGGGGCGCGATCGGGATCGCGGGGCAGGTGAATGATAAACTCAGCGCCGAGCTCACCCGCGCGCGAGGGCGCGAGCGCGATGGTGCCGAGGTGTCCCTCGATGATCTGCTGCGTCATGGCGAGGCCGAGGCCTGTGCCGCGCGGCTTGGAGGTGAAGAAGGGGTCGAACAGGCGCGGGCGCAGCGCATCAGGCACGCCGGGGCCTTGATCGCGCACGGTGAGGGTGATGTGGTCAGGCGGTGCGTCGCGCGCGGTGATGGTCACGATCGCGCGCGCTGGGCTGGCCTCGACGGCGTTCTTGATGAGGTTCAGCATCGCCTGGCGCAGCTGGTTGGGGTCAAGGCGCGCCATGAGGGGGGCGTCGGGCACCTCCAGCGCGACCTCCACGCCGAGCTGCTCCCACTCAAAGGCGTGAAAGTCGATGAGGCTGCGCAGCAGCTCGATGAGGTCACGCTGTGAGAAGGAGGGCGGCGGCAAGCGCGCGTAGACGAGGTACTGCTCGGTGATCTCGCGCAAACGATCGACCTCCTCAATGATGGTGCGCAGGTGATGCTGCGGATCCTCGGGCTCGCTGCGATCGAGCGTGTCGAGCAGCATCTCAGCGTTGAGCGAGATGCTAGACAGGGGGTTTCGCAGCTCGTGGGTGATGATGCTTGTCATGCGCCCGACGGTGGCCAAGCGCTCGGAGCGCAGCAAGGCGGCGTGTTGCTGGCGCAGGGCGTGATCGCGCGCGGCGAGGCTCTCAGCCATGGCGTTGAACTCGCTGGCGAGGATGGCGATCTCGTCGCCGCGCCGGGTGATGGCGTGGGGCAGCGCTGCGACCAGATCGCCTTGAGCGACGCGGCGCGCGGCGTGGGTGAGCAGGCGCAGCGGGCGCACGGAGGAGGTGGCCAGCGCCAGCATGGCCAGCGCCACGAGCATGGCCAGCGCGCTCATGATGGCGAGCGCGTAGAGGTTGGCGCGATCGGCCGTGCCTGAGCGGGTGATGGCGAGGTCTGACAGCACCCGCAGATCATTGCGCGCGCGCAAGATCGCGAGGTCGAGCGCGCGCGTGTCTTGCTTGAGCTGACGCTGCAAAGTGGCGCGCTGATCCAAGGTGTCGGGCGCGTCTTGGCGCTGGTCGAGCAGCGCGGACAAGGCGTCGGCGTGATGATGCAGGCGCAGCGCATCATCGCGCAGCGCCGCGAAGCGCCCGTGAAGATCGACCAAGCGGGCGCGCTCCGGCGCGTCCAGCGCCTCAAACAGCGCTGGTCGCGACAGGCTGGCCGCGCGCTCCAGCTTGGCCCCGATGTGGCGCGGGGTGAAGGAGAGCGTCGAGGCCAAGCGCAGCGTGCGGTACAGCTCATCAGGATCATCTTGGCTCGCCGCCAATTCGAAGCTCTTGAGATCGTTCTGCGCGTCGCTCAACATCAGCGACAGCGGCATGATCGACAGGTTGATCGTCTGCACCTGTTCTTGCAGCCGACGCGTGCGCCAGGTTGAGGTCATCAGCACCGCGGTGAAGGCGATGATGACCGCGGCGAAGGAGATGAAGATCTTGGTGGCGATGCTCAAGCGCATGATAACATGGGGCGTTAAGGGGGCGCGTGCGCGCTGCGGGGGCGCCTGGGACACGCTGGGCGCTCATCATGCGCGCGCGTATCCGAGGCGTCTATGGCAAAGCTGAGGCGCCAAAACTGGCGATGAGGCGAGGGGGGCGCGCGGCGCGTGGGCGAGGCTTGGGGAGAGGTAGGGAAGTTGACGACAAGAAAACAAACATGTTACATCGATCGGCCGCAACCGTCGGATGTTCAAGAAGTGATGAGCAGGTCCGGGAGACCGTGAGGCGACTGTGAGACAGCATCGAGCAAGTCAATGGAGAGGTCACGCGCGAGGCGCGCTGGCCATCACAATGTCGCTGGCGAGCTTGAGCTGGGGGGCGCCCGTGATGGCGCAGCAGCCTGAGCAGCCAGCCAAGGGGCCACAGGCGCCAGCGCCTGAGGCGCCAGTCGCCGCGCCGCGCGGCCCCAAACCCAAGCTGCTGCTCTTGCCCACTGAGAGCGTCGAGGGCAAGGTCACCTCGCTCGTGTCCGAGCGCATTGATGAGCAGACGCGCCGCCGCTTGCGCGAGGGCAACCGCGTCGTGCTGATGCCCTCCTATGCCGAGGTGCGCAAGCAGCTCGCGGGGCAGGGCATGGCCAGCGCGGCGATCGTGCAGGCTGAGCAAGAATACACGGCGGGCATCGGCCTGCTGACCGCAGGTGAGAATCAGAAGGCGCTTGAGAAGTTCCAGCGCGCGGTCGAGATGATGGAGCAGAACCTGCCGGATCTGCGCAACTACAACGTCTTGAGCGACGCCCTGGCCAACCTCGCGCTGGCCTATTTCTTGTCAGGCTACGACCTCGACGGCCGCAAGACCATGAAGGCCTTCGCCCAGCTCAAGCCCGACGCCACGCTCAACCCTGAGAAGTATCCACCCGAGCTCATCGAGGTCTACCGCGATGAGCTGGCGAAGGTGAAGAAGGCGGGCCATGGCGAGCTGATCATCACCTCGTCGTCGAGCGGCGTGAAGGTCTTCATCGACGGCGTGGCGCGCGGTGAGGCGCCGCTGAAGGTCGAGGATGTGGGCTTCGGCGGCCACTACATCGTGGCGCGCGACAGCGCGGGCGCGACCTGGTCCGAGCGCGTCATGGTGCGCGGCAAGGGCAAGCAGCAGGCGATCGAGGCTAAGCTCGTCGCGGGCGGCACCGCCGCCGCCCGTGAGGACGCGCTGCCCAGCTACTACACGGACCTGCTCGCGGACCTGAAGACGGGCCGCTTTGCAGCGAGCGCCTTGCAGCCTTATCTGGCCGAGCTCGCCAAGCAGTCGGGCGCGCAGCTCATCGCATGGGCGCTGGTCTACCAAGAAAGCAGCGGCTATATGGCCGCGCCGTTCATCTATCGCGCCTCAGACAGCGCGATGATTCAGCTCAAGCCCACGCCCTTTAACTATGAGCTGTCCAACCTGACGGTCGGCGTCACGGCGATGGCCGATCAGATGGTGCAGCTGCAAGAGACGATGCCCGAGGCGTTGGCGGTGACCACCGTGTCGCTGGGCGCGCCCGCCGCGGTGGCGGTGGTGACGCCCACGCGCGATCCTGTGGTGAACTCGCCCGCGTCCACGCTGCCTGCGGCGTCGGCGCTGCCGAGCGCCGTGGCCATCGCGCCGCCGCCCGAGCTAGAGCAGCGCGATGATGGCGCCATGGGGACGTGGACCTATGTGGGCATCGGCGCGGGCGCGCTCGTCGTCGCGGGCCTGATCACCGCGGGGGTGATCTTCTTGGGGAGCAGCGGCGAGAGCAGCGGGCCGGGGAATTTCCGCGCGGAGGTGTCGTGGTGAGGGCAGCCAGAACATACAACCTGCGCGCGCTTGCCGCGCTCGCGCTGATGACCACGCTCGCTGTGGCGAGCTGTGGCGATGAGACGACCTCCACGCAGCGGGTGCAGATCTCGGTCAATGGCTGGGGTCCCGATGACCAGGGCAGTGAGACCTTCGTGCAGGGGATCCCGGCCTATCCTGGCGCCGCGTTCGTGCGCGTGCTGGTGACGCAGCCAAGCCAAGGGCGCGTCGTGCTCACGCAGACCTCGCCGCTGAGCGAGCGTCGCCTCAACCTGGAGACGATCCCCTTTGGTCAAGGCTTGCGTCTGGACATGGAGGTGCTCGACGGGCAGGGCAACCCGCTGGCCAGCGGCGCGACGCCGAGCTTTAACGTCGACGCTGACTCTGGCTCGCGCGCGCTGCGCGTGACCATCATGCCGCTCAATCAGTTCGTGCCTGCGGGCGCGGTGTTTCGCGATGGCAGCACGGGTGAGGCGAGCTTTCGCCAGAGCCGCATGGACTATCGCGGGCAGGATGGGTGCTTGAGCGACGCGAGCCGCTGCGGCTGGCTCGGTCGCGTGGGGCATGTGGCCGTCTCCACATCGGATGGCAAGGTGCTCATCGTGGGCGGCGCGGATGTGATCCCAGGCGCCGCGCCCGGCACGCTGCCTCAGTTTCGACGCGTCTATGATGACGTGCAGCTGTTCGACCCTGAGACAGGTTACTTCTCTGACCTGCACTTCGATGAGGGGGCAGGGGCGCCGCTCGCCCAAGGCGCGGATCAGCTCAGCGAGCCGCGCGCTTATCACACGGTCACGCCGCTGGGTGAGGATCGATTCTTGGTGATTGGCGGCTTCACAGGCCGCGCCGATGGTGAGGGCGCGCTCATCACGCGCCCGCTGCCCTCGATGGAGCTGATCGATCTGAGGCAGCCCTTGGGGCTGCGCGTGCAGCCGCTGACGAACCTCGTGGGCAACCCTGTCTCACTGCCGCAAGCGCGCGCCTATCACAGCGCGCACCTGCTGCGCGCTCAGAACCGCGTCGTGGTGCTCGGCGGCGTGGGCGCGAGCTCGGATGAGATCCTCACGCAGATTGACAGCGTGGATCTGGGGCAGCTCGTGGCGACCAAGGCGGGCGAGCTGAGCGAGCCGCGCGTGGAGCACGCCTCAGTGCTGTTGGAGGATGGCACCATCTGGGTGATGGGCGGTCGCAACGCCGAAGGGGCGCGTGACACCACAGAGCTTGTGCGCTTTGAGAGCACGGGGCTTGTGGTCACGCCGACTGAGACGCGGATGCAAGAGCCTCGCTTCGCGTTTGGCGCGACCTTGGTGCCCGCGCTCGGCGGCACGCGCGTCTTCGTGGTGGGCGGCTTCACGAGCTTAGAGGGCGCGGTCACAGGGCGCGCGGAGATCCTCATCAAGGGCTCCGGCAGCGGCTCCGTGGCGCAGCTTCCGCTTGGGGCGAGGCTGACGAGCCCGCGCGGCGCGCTGTCAATCATGGCGCTGCCGCATTCTAGCGACGTGCTCATCGTGGGCGGCCAAGACGCCCAAGCGGCGACCATCTCGCGCGCGGAGCGGTTCGTGTTCGAGGGCTTGGAGGCTGGCTCGCCGTTCAGCATCATGAGCGACGGCTTGGGGAGCTTTCGCACCGCGCGTGCGAGCGCCTCGACGACGCTCATGAGCAATGGGCAGGTCTTGACCATGGGCGGCGTGGGCGAGTTCCAAGGCTCACAGATCGCGCTCGATAACGCGGAGCTGTACAACCCGCGCGATCCGGTCGGGCGCGGCGCGGCGCCTTGAGCGCTCGGCTGTGGCGCGCTTGACGCCATCAGGGCAAAACTGCTAGACCACACTGCCCCATCGCGCGATGTGCGATGGGGCGGATGTTTGATATGACCTGACACGCGCTTTAGGCGCGTGCCATCTTGACCGACAGGAGCTGCGATGAGCGAGGAGAGCCAGGAGACTCAGGTGACTGAGGAGAGCGAGCAGAAGATCATGTGCTTCGTCTCCAAGAAGATGGTCCCCATGAACCAGACCGTCGAGGTCGAGTACACGGCCCACAAGAAGGTTCACGTCCTGCCCAAGTACATCCGCTACGAGGCTTGAGGCGATGAGCGCGCTCGCGCTTGACGAGGCGCTTGAGGTGACCGCCCGCGCGATGGACGCGGGCGATCACCGGCGCGCCCGCCAGCTGCTGGCGGCGCACCTTGAGCCCCAGCTTGGCGCGATGAGCGAGGCACAGAGAGCGCGGGTCGAGGCGTGGCGAGGGCTGCTGCGCCCCGACCCGTTCGCGTTGATGGTGCTGACCGCGAGCGCGCTGGTGCTGGCGTTGATCGCCGCGCTCTTGTGGGGCGGCTAGAGGCGCAGCGCCCTAGGCTGTGCAGAGGTTTGAGGTTGAGGGGGAGAGCTGAGGCGCTGCGTGAGCGCATCGCGCGCGTGTGTTGACGACATGCGCGGATGAGGGCGTGTGTGAGGGTGGCGCGACGCAGTGGCGGGGTGGGGGGAGCAGCGCCCCCGAGGGGTTTGATCGTCAGGAGCACAAAATCACGCCGAGTGTGCTCGCGCTCGTGATGACGAGGGCAGGGCCAGGGATGAGGCGCAAGTTTTTCTGGGGCAAGAGCGGGGGGAGTTTTGAGCCTAGGGGTGTCAAAAATACGACTCTTGAGGGGAGGAGGGCACAGGAGAGGTGGTAAAATTAGCTCAAGTGATGGTTGAGCTTTTGGCCTAAATTAGGTGAAGTGATACTTGAGATTGTCCCCTTTGAGCGCCTGTATTCACGGGAAACAGCCCTTTGTTAAAGCGAAGTGTTAATGTTTTGGCCGCGCAAGAATCTGGTTGAGAGCCGCATGAAATGCGACAGAGGTAAGACTCTGGCCTCCAAAAGAGCGCTTGACGACCCCTCACCCCCTCCTTATAGTCCAGCCCAGGTGAGACGGACGCTCACGAGACAGCAGCTCAGGTCGGGTGACCGGTTTGAGCACCGCTGTTGAGGACCAGGGACGGTTCCACGCTCGCTTTGTTTGGCAAGGATGCCAATCGAGCGCGTGAGCTCAGCGCTCAGTATGCCCTCTATTTTAGGGTGATCCCCAGCCGCGAGGCTGCACCTCACCCTCACTTAGCCTTTGTCGCCTCACGTGCACTCGGCACACCAGGCCCCTGGCTCCCCCTCTTCGCGGGCCACACGGATGTGGCAGCTCATCGCACGGCAAGGATGCCGCGCGATAGGCCAGCGACGAGAAGCTTTGGGCTTCACGCGCCGATTGAGCCCAGGCGCCTCGCGTAGCAAGGATCGCTGCGCGAGGCCCTGCTCACCCCCTCATCACGGGTGAGCCACGTTGAGGTGACGCTTCGCCTCTCTCAAGGATGAGAGCGCCGCGTCGTGTCGCGCGGCTTCGCTCAAGGATGAGTTAGCCCAGCAGGTCTTCAAGAACGAAGCTCTACATGTCGTCGAGATGTTGTGGATGCCCATGGATGGGCACTCTCTCCCCCCGCTTGGTCGCCCTCACGCTCGCTCGTCGCCTCGTGCGGGCGCCTGGCCTCGAATGTCGCCCCCGCGCATGGACACCTCCTACGACACCCCCTATCACGCCCCTATCATGGTCCGTGAGGTCCTCCAAGGCCTCGCGTTGACCCCTGGGGCCCGCGTCATTGATGGCACCCTCGGCGGTGGCGGGCACACCCACGCCATCCTCGACGCCATCGCCCCCGATGGCGTCGTCCTCGCGCTTGACCGCGACCCTCAAGCCTTTGAGGCCGCCCGCGCGCGCCTCGGCGACGCCGCCTCGCGCGTCATCTTCGTTCAGTCCAACTACGCACAAGCCGCAGACCTCGCCATCACCCACCTCGGCCGCAAGGCCGACGCCTTGCTCATCGACGCAGGCGTCAGCTCCCATCAGCTCGATGACCCCTCACGCGGCTTCAGCTTCCGCGAGGGTGGCCCCCTCGACATGCGCATGGGTCCCGACACCAGCTCCCTCGCCCAGTGGCTCGCTGAGGTCGATCACGTCACCCTCACCGCCACCTTGCGCGATCTTGGCGAGGTCCCCATGCCTCATAAGATCGCCGCCGCGATCTTGCGCGCTCGTGAGGCCAATAAATTGGACACCACCGCCGATCTGCGGGACGCTGTGCTCGCGGCGGGTGTCCACATGGGTCGTCACTCCACCATGAACCCCGCCACGCTCGTGTTCCAGGGCCTGCGCATCGCCGTCAACGATGAGCTGACCCACTTGGCCACCGCCGTCGCTCGCGCCCCTGACGCTGTCCGCCCTGGCGGGCGCGTCGCGTTCATCGCCTTCCACTCGCTGGAAGACCGGATCGTCAAGCAGGGCATGCGCTCCTTGGCTGACCCCTGCTCGTGCCCCAAGGGCCTGCCCATGTGCGCTTGCGGCGCCACGCCGAGGCTCCAGATCCTCACCCGACAGCCCATCAAGCCGTCGGCGCAAGAGGTCGCTCAGAACAGCCGCTCACGCAGCGCCGTGCTTCGCGTCGCTCAGATCCTGTCCTGAATCATTCGCGCTAAATGTTTAACGCCGCCTCGCTTGACCAAGCGGCGTCTCGCTCAAGGATGAGTGCCATGTCTGCTCGTGAATGGATCGCTGAGTCGCTGCGCGACTCCCTCGCCATCGGTCTGACCCTCGCCCTCATCGCCATGCCCGTGGCGGTGCTGCTGCATCATGTCCACAAGCAATATCAGATCACCGCGCTCGGCTACGACATCGCCCGCGTCACGCGCGAGCATCGCCTGCTGGTCGAGACGAACAAGAAGCTTAAGGTCGAGGCCGCCGTGCAAGGGCGCACCGAGCGCATGACGCAGCTCGCCAGCGATCGCTTCGGCCTGGCGCCCGCGCGCCCTGAGCAGGTCGTCATGGTCGACCTCGCGCCCCCGGCGCCTCAGCACGCCGCCTTGGCTCCCTGAGCCTATCGCTCTCATAAGGCGCGCCACGGCTCGGCGCGCCTCGCTCGCCAGCGCGCGAAACCCTCGCGCCCCTCGCTCACCCCCCATGGATGGGAGCACCGCTCATGAGCACCGCACCTCCGACCGCGCTCCCCCCAAGCATGCGCCACAGGATGATCCTCGTCGCGTCCTGCTTCGCGCTGGCGCTGTGCGCCGTCTCACTGCGCGTCTACTACCTGCAGACCGTCAGCCAAGAAGACCTCCTCAAGCGCGCCACCCCCGTCGAGCGCGAGCTGACCTTCACCCCGCGTCGTGGTCAGATCATCGATCGCGAGGGTGACCAGCTCGCCGTCTCCGTGCGCGCCCCGTCTATCGCTGCGCGCCCCAAGGCCATGGAAGACCGCGCCGCCATCGCGCGCGCCTTGGCTCCTTTGGTCGAGCTGCCTGAGCAAGAACTCTTGCAACGCCTCGACCCTGCCAAGTCTTACGTCTGGATCAAGCGCCAGATCCACCCCCAGACCGCTGAGGCCATCCGCGCCCTCAAGCTCCCTGGCATCCTCATTGAGGAGGAGTACAAGCGCTTCTACCC